>NZ_JAXIVS010000006.1:300000-596360 GCF_034259325.1 Hyalangium ruber
AGGCCCTTTTGAATATGTGCCGCGGCCGTCCGTCGAGGCATTTGCTGTCCTACTTCGTCGCTGGAGTCCGCCGTGATGAAGCGCCAAGCCAGAGTGTGGGGAGCTGTCGCGCTGCTCGCCGCCATGCCCGTGTCAGCCCTTGCCCAGGAGCGGGGCCGCACCGATGGGCCCGAGGGGTCCGAATACGGGAAGGGCGGCTATGAAGATCTCAACGGAGGACGGTTCTCGCTGGAGTTCAACTGGGGCGCGGCCGTCAACCAGGAGCCTCCTCCGCCGGGCGCTCCGGATGGCCCGCCGCTCTTCCTGGGGTTGACGGCCTCCCTGTGGGGCGATGACTGGTACCAGCTGGACTTCAGCGGCGCCTACGTCATGGATGGGGGCCGGTTGGACCTGCTGGTGGGCCCGCGCTTCCGCACCTACGGCTACCCGCTGAGCCTCTCATTGGGCCTCAAAGCAGGTGCCATCATCATCCCTGAGGTGGGCTTGCGCTTCGGCCTGTCGCCGCAGATCGGCGCGGACCTGCTCATCGGGGACCGGGATGACATCATCCTCGGGCTGGCCTACGCGCCGGACATCCCCTTGCCTGTCGAGATCAACGGATCCAACAACGTCACCCACCGGTTGTTCATGAGTCTCGGGTACAGGTTCTAGCGCCATGATTGCTCACGCCCTCATCGCCGCCCTCGCCCTCACCGTGGGGCAGACGCCCAGCGCCACCACGGCGCGGGGCACCACCGCTCCGGTCTTCCCGTTCCCCACCGGAGAGGTGCAGACGATCAACCTCATCGAGTGGAACTCGAACCAGCTCCCTCGCCTGTACGAGCGCTCGGACCAGCTTCCGCTGACGGACGAGGAGGTGGCCAAGCTGTCCAAGGCGGGCTTCACCTCGGCGCAACTGGTGAAGATGATCGAAGAGCGCCGCTGCGCGTGTGACGCCAGCGCCGACGGCCTCATCCGCCTGAAGCAGGCGGGAGTGAACGCGGACGTGCTGTCGGCCCTCTCGCTGCACTCGCTGCCGCCCAACCGGATGCTCAACCTGCTGGTGACGCTGGACTTCACGGGCGAGAGCCGCGGCGCGCGCGAGGCCTTCCTCTACTTCTTCGTGGAGGACGGGGACCTGACGCGGGTGTTGACGCTCAACATCCCGGACCTGCTGCAGAACCAGAACGCGCACGAGGCGACGGTGGACCGCAGCGACATCCTCCGGGCGCGGCTGGTGCGGCGCATCCAGTTGCCTGGCTCGGTGCCGCTCAAGACGTACGGCCCGCACCGGGTGCTGGTGGCCTCCAGCGCGAAGCCGACCCTGACCCACCCCTCGCAGCTCACCGAGCAGGAGCGCGCCAAGGCGCAGCTCTACACCTTCGACTACCCGCGCTCTTCGCTGCAGAGCCTCTGCCGGCTGACGGCGGGGTACCGCCAGGACGCGGTGCTGGCCTACAAGTGGCGCTTCGAGGGCAGCCGCTTCGAATGCGAATGGAACTAGGAGCACGCCCCATGAACACCCGCCTCATTCTTTGTGCCTGCCTCGCCGCCTCGCTCAGTGGGTGCATCCACGGTGGTCCTCGCGCCTATACGCGCGGCACCTACGAGGATCCGAACACCATCGAGATGCTGTCGGACCGCTTCAACGAGAACGACCTGCAGCTCATCGCCAAGAAGATGGCGGAGTCGCTGGCCAACTCGCCGCGCTTCGCCCAGCCCAGCCCCGAGCGGCTGCCCATCGTCCTGGTAGGGAAGCTGAAGAACAGCACCTCGGAGCACATCGACATGCGCTCCTTGGGGGACAAGATCCAGACGGCGCTGGCGCAGACGGGCCGCTTCGCGCTGGTGGACCAGCAGTCGCGCACGGACATCGCGGAGGAGTACGAGTACCAGCAGTCCGGCTACGTGAACCCGAACGAGGCGAAGGCGCCGGGCCAGCAGGTGTCCGTGGACTTCCTCATGACGGGCGACCTGGCCTCCATCATCCAGGAGGTCGGCAACGACAAGCTCGTGTACTACAAGATGACGGCGAAGCTGAGCAACGTGCGCTCGGGCCTCATCGAGTGGACGGACGAGAAGCAGATCCGCAAGAAGTTCGAGAAGCGGACCGTCGGCTGGTGACCCGAGGCCGCTGAGCTCCCGCCGTGCGCCCCTTGCGCCCCCGAGACCGCAGCAGCCCTCGCCCTTTGGGGTGGAGCGTGCTCGTGCTCCTGGGGGCGCTGCTGCTTCAGGGGTGCGCGGCGGACTACGTGGCGCGCACCTATGGCGTGCGCCAGGCCTACGAGGCGGAGGACTACCCGCGCGCGCTGGAGGAGCTGGGGGACCTGGAGAAGCAGGGAAGCCGGCAGGACGCGCTGCTCGTGCTGCTGGACAAGGGCATGGTGCTGCACGCCGCGGGGCGCTGGCAGGAGAGCCTCCGGGTACTGGCGGAGGCGGACCGGCTCTCGCAGGAGCTGGACGCCGTCTCCATCAGCGAGGAGGCCGGGGCGCTGCTGAGCAACGAGCGGCAGCGGGCCTACCGGGGTGAGGACTTCGAGAAGCTGATGATCTCGGTGCTCCAGGCGCTCAACTACGCGGAGCTGGGGCAGGATGATGAGGCGCTCGTCGAGGTCCGCCGCGTCAACGAGCGGCTGGAGAAGATGGTCGTCGACGAGAAGAAGCCGTACGAGCAGCTCGCCATCGCGCGCTACCTGGGCGGCATCCTCTACGAAGACCAGCGCGAGTGGGACTCGGCCTTCATCGACTACGCGAAGGCGCTCGAGCTGCAGCCCGGGCTGGGGCCGCTGTCCGAGCCGCTGCTGCGCCTGGCGAAGAAGACGGGGCGGGACCAGGTCTACGAGGAGCTGAGGCGGCGCTTTCCGGACGTGCCCCACGAGCCACTGGGCCCCAACGAGGGGCAGCTGGTGGTGGTCATCGAGGCAGGGCTCTCGCCGGAGAAGGTGTCCCACTCCCGCCACTACCGGCCCGATGCCACGGAGCTCATCGAGGTGCCCTCGTACCGGGACCGGGGCTATCCCCCCCGAGCCCAGGTCCGCGTGGGCGAGCGCACCGAGGGCGCGGTGATGGTGACGTCGCTGGCGCAGGTGGCGAAGATCCATCTGGACGACCGGGTAGGCCGGATGTTGGCCAGGCAGCTCGCCAGCGCGGTGGTGAAGGCGGGAGTGGCCGCCGGGGCGGGCGCCATCACCAAGAGCGAAGAGGTGGCCTACCTGACGTTCCTGCTGCTCAACGTGGCGAACGCGCCGGACCTGCGCTCGTGGCTGGCGCTGCCGGCCGAGTTCCAGCTGGCGCGCTTCCGGCTGCCGGCGGGGCAGCACACCGTGCAGGTGGAGTATGGGGGCCAACCCCTCGCGCGAGAGGTGGAAGTGAAGCCGGGGCGCGTGAAGGTCGTCGTGTTGCGGCGCTATCGGTGAACGGAGACGCACCGGCAAGGTGTTGCGCCCCCTCCCATCTGATGTAGGGTCCGCGCCCCATGTCGTCGGTCGTGGCCGAGGTGGCCATCTTTTCCTGCATCATCATCCTGGGCGCCATCGCTGGCGCCGTGGTGGTGGTGTTCACCCGGAAGCCCACGCGGCTGGTGACGTTCCTGGCCTTCGCCGCGGGAGTGATGCTGGGCGCGGCCTTCTTCCACATGCTGCCGGAGGCGTACCACGACGGGGGCTACCGCTCCTTCACGCTGGTGCCGGCGGGCTTCGTGTTCCTCCTGGTGCTGGAGCGCTACTTCCTCTCGCACACCTGTGAGGAGCCGCTGGACTGCACCGAGCACGCGAACCATGGGCTGGGGCTCACGGCGTTCCTCGGGCTGGCGGTGCATACGCTCTTCGACGGGATTGCCCTGGGCTCGGCGGTGAAGGAGGGCGTGGGGATGATGGCCTTCATCGCCGTTGCCTCGCACAAGGTGCCTTCGTCGCTGTCGCTCGCCTCCATCCTCAAGGCGGAGGGCAAGCGCACGCAGGTCATCCTGTCCTACGCGGTCTTCTACGGCCTCATGGTGCCGGTGGGCGCGGCGCTCTACTTCGGCTTCGACGCGGTGCTGAGCTTCGAGAAGTTCTCGCCGTGGGCGCTCGCGTTCTCCGCGGGGACCTT
Organism: Hyalangium ruber; assembly: GCF_034259325.1. Classification (NCBI taxonomy): domain Bacteria; kingdom Pseudomonadati; phylum Myxococcota; class Myxococcia; order Myxococcales; family Archangiaceae; genus Hyalangium; species Hyalangium rubrum. The sequence continues at coordinate 304,069 of NZ_JAXIVS010000006.1, forward strand.
CCTCTACATCGCGGTGTCGGACCTGCTGCCGCACGTCAACCGCCACGGCAAGGAGCGGCAGGGACGCAACCTGCTGGCACTGGGGGTGGGGTTGTTTGTGATGCTGGCGCTGGCGCGGGTGACGGAGCACTGAAAACTTCACACTCCGCCCGTCGGACGTGCATTCCGCCTTTCGGGGCCTGACGGGTGGAGTACGGTCGGGCCCGTGAGGTCGCCCATGAAGTCGTCACGTTCCTGGATGCGGCCGTCCTTTTTCCTCGGGGCCTCAGTCCTGGCCCTGCTGGCGGGGGCGGCCTGCGGTCGACGTCAACCTGAGTCGGCGATGCGGTTGTCCGATGTCCTGCCCCCGGTGGCTCCGAACGAGCTGCGCACCCCCGAGGCGTTCGCGGTGATTGGGGACAAGTCCGAGCGCTCGAAAGCGCTCTTCCTGGAGGCCAGCCGCGTGCTGCTCCACCCGCGGTGCGCCAACTGCCACCCGGACGGGGACTCGCCCTATCAGGGGACCGAGTGGAAGCCGCACGATCCGCCGGTGGTGCGTGGCCCCGAGGACAAGGGCGTGGTGGGGATGGAGTGTACGAGCTGCCACCAGGACAAGAACCTCGAGCTGGCGCGGGTGCCCGGCGCGCCGAACTGGCATGTGGCGCCCCGCTCGATGGCGTGGGTGGGTCGCACGCCGCGCGCCATCTGCGAGCAGCTGAAGGACCCTGCGCGCAACGGCGGGAAGACGCTGGCGCAGCTCGTCGAGCACAACGGGCACGATGAGCTGGTGGCGTGGGGTTGGCAGCCGGGTGCGGGGCGGGAACCGGCGCCGGGCTCGCAGGAGCGTTTCGGAGCGATTACGGCGGCATGGGTGGAGACGGGCGCGGAGTGCCCGAGCGAGGAGGCACGGCCATGACCATTCAGGTGCGAATCAACGGCGTTGACCAGGAGCTCGACGTTGACCCCGAGATGCCGCTGCTCTGGGCGCTGAGAGATGTGCTGAACCTCACCGGCACGAAGTACGGCTGCGGCCAGGCGCTGTGCGGAGCGTGTACGGTGCATCTGGATGGGCAGGTGGTGCGCGCGTGCGTGACGCCGATCCGCCGGGCGGCGGGGCGCTCGGTGACGACGATTGAAGGGCTGTCGAAGGACGGCAGCCACCCGCTGCAGCGCGCGTGGGTGGACCTGGGCGTTCCGCAGTGCGGCTTCTGCCAGGCGGGGCAGATCATGACCGCGGCGGCGCTGCTCCAGAAGAAGCCGAAGCCCACGGATGAGGAGATCGACCAGTCGCTGGCGGGCAACCTGTGCCGCTGCGGCACTTACACGCGCATTCGTGCGGCGGTGAAGAAGGCCGCGGGGATTCCCGAGGGGGAGCGATGAGCGAGCAACCCATGTTGATCGCCCGGCGGACCTTCCTCGCGGGGTTCAACCTCGCGGCGGGAGGCCTGGCCCTCGGCTTCTTCGCCCGGGAGGCGCTCGCGGACGAGCCCTCGGGTCGGCTGAGCGGGCCCAAGCCGCAGACGAGCAATCCCCTCGAGGAGGTGAAGTCCCCGGGCCTGAACCCGAACGTCTTCGTGCATGTGGGGCCCGATGGGCAGGTAACCATCGTCTGCCACCGCTCGGAGATGGGGCAGGGCATTCGCAGCTCGCTGCCGGTGCTGATCGCCGATGAGCTGGGCGCGGACATGGCCCGGGTGCGAATCCTCCAGGCGGACGGAGACCCGGTCTACGGTGACCAGAACACGGACGGTTCCAACAGCGTCCGCGGCATCTACGAGGACATGCGCCGCGCCGGCGCCACCGCGCGGATGATGCTGGTGGCGGCGGCGGCGAAGCGCTGGAAGGTGAAGCCCGAGGACTGCGAGGCGCGAGACCACGTGGTGGTCCACCGCGGCAGCCAGCGCACGCTGGCCTTCGGTGAACTCGCGCTGGAGGCGGGCAAGCAGACCATTCCCAAGCCCGCGGATGTGAAGCTCCGGCCCAAGGCCGAGCTTCGCAACGTGGGCAAGGATCTGCCGCTGCTCGACGGGCCCTCCTACGTCAACGGGAGCGCGATCTTCGGCGCCGACGTGCGGCTGCCGGGCATGCTCACGGTGGTGGTGGAGCGGCCGCCGGTGGTGGGAGGCCGCGTGGCGAAGTACGACGCCACGCGCGCGTTGGCGGTTCCCGGGGTCAAGCGCGTCATCGAGATACCGGCGCCGAAGGCTCCGTACGCGTTCCAGCCCTGGGGCGGCATCGCCGTGCTCGCGGAGAACACCTGGGCGGCGCTGAAGGGCCGCGCGGCGCTGGACATCACCTGGGAGCACGGAGAGAACGCGAAGTACGACTCGGAGCAGTACCGCCAGGAACTGGCCGCGTCCGTGCAGAAGCCGGGCACCGTGGTGCGCAACGTCGGAGACGCCGACGGGGCGCTGTCCAAGGCGGCGCGCGTGGTGGAGGCCGATTACTACATCCCCCACCTGTCACACGTGCCGATGGAGCCGCCAGTCGCGGTGGCGCGCTTCGAGGGAGGCACCTGCGAGGTGTGGGCTCCCACCCAGCACCCCCAGGCGGCGCGTGCCGAAATCGCGCGCGTGCTGGGGATTCCGATGGAGAAGACCCAGGTCCACGTGACGTTTCTGGGCGGCGGCTTCGGGCGCAAGTCGAAGGCGGACTTCGTCTCCGAGGCGGCGTGGCTGGCCCGAGAGGCGGGGGTACCGGTGCGCGTGCAGTGGACGCGCGCGGACGACCTGCTGCACGACTACTACCACTCGGTGAGCCTGCAGCGCCTGAGCGCGGGGCTGGACGAGCGCGGCAAGGTGATCGCCTGGAGGCACCGCACGGCGTTCCCGCCGATCGCCTCGACCTTCGCGCCCGTCAACCGGCCCGGGGCGGGAGACTTGCAGCAGGGCGTGCTGGACCTGGCGCTCGACATCCCCAACGTCCGTGCCGAGGCGTGCGAGGCCAATGCCCACGTGCGCATCGGCTGGCTGCGGTCCGTCTACAACATCTTCCACGCGTTCTCGGTCAACTCGTTCATCGATGAGCTCGCCCAGGCCCGGGGCGAGGACATGCGGGACGTGATGTTGGAGGTGCTCGGGCCACCGCGCGTGTCGAGCCTGAAGGAGCTGGGCATCGAGAAGCTTCCGAACTACGGCCAGCCGCTGGAGAAGCACCCGGTGAACGTGGCGCGCCTGCGGGGCGTCATCGAGCGGGTGACGGAGCTGTCGCGCTGGAGCGAGCGGAAGAAGGACGGCCGGGCGCTGGGGCTGGCGGCCCACCGGAGCTTCCTCACCTACGTGGCGGTGGTGGCCTCGGTGGTGCGCGGCCCGAACGGAAAGCCCGCGGTGGATGAGGCCTGGATCGTGGTGGATGCCGGGACGATCATCAACGCGGACCGCGTCCGGTCCCAGATGGAGGGCTCGATCATCTTCGGGATGAGCATCGCCCTGTACGGCGCGGTGACGATGAAGGGCGGAGTGCCGCAGCAGACGAACTTCCGCGACCTCCGGCTGGCGCGCATCGGCGAGGCACCTCGGAAGATCCACGTGGACATCATCCAGAGCGACGCTGCGCCGGGAGGCATCGGCGAGCCCGGAGTGCCGCCGGTGGCCCCCGCCATCGCCAACGCCGTCTTCGCGCTCACGGGGACGCGGGTGCGCGAGCTCCCGCTGGCGCGAGCGTTCCAGCTCTGAGCGGACGCGCCTGTACCTCCCCGTGGGGCAGCGCGGGGAGTGGTTGCCATCGTCGCCGACCGGGCACACCGTTGGGGTAGGGCAACCCAGGGCCCGGAAGGGAGCGTCCATGCTCACGGTCGATGAACTGATGACCCGCGAGGTCATCACCCTGGAGGCGGACGCCGCGCTCGCCCAGGTGGATGACCTCTTGAAGCGCCACCACATCCGTCACCTGCCGGTGGTGCAAGGCCGGAAGCTCGTGGGGCTGGTGAGCCACCGGGATCTCATCCGCGCGCTCGCCCGGCAGTCCGCCCAGAAGAAGATGCAGCCCTTCAGCGTGAAGGAAGTGATGACGCGCGAGGTGGAGACGGTGGAGCCGCACGTGTCCGCGCGGGAGGCGATCGACCGGCTGCTGGAGAACCGCTTCGGCTGCCTGCCGGTGGTGGACGAGGGGGGGCACCTGCTGGGCATCGTCACCGAGTCCGACTTCCTGCGCCTGGCGCGGCGACTGTTGGAGGAGCGCGAGCGGCGCTGGGCGGGGCTGGAGCCTCCCGCTTCGAGCGGGTACTGACACACGCCGCTTGGCTTTCGGCCCGTCGGACTGGAGGATGCGCGCCCCTGCGAATCCGGCCCTATGGAACGACGCTCCGACTGGTACACCCATCCCAAGTATTACGAGGCCATCTTCGGCACGGACACCGAGAAGGAGATGGACTTCCTGCTCGCGGTGAACGAGCGCCTGGGCACGGGAGGCTCGCTGCTGCTCGAGCCCGCGTGCGGGGCGGGGAGGCTCGTGGAGGAGGCCGCGCGCCGAGGGATGAAGGTGGTGGGTTATGACATCTCCGAGCCGATGCTGGAGCACGCGCGGCGGCGGCTGAAGCCGGCGTGGCGTCGGCGGGTGCGCCTCTTCCAGTCGCGCATGGAGTCCTTCTCGGCGCCAGAGGTGCAGGGCCAGGTGGATCTGGCCTTCAACCTGGTGTCGACCTTCCGCTACCTGGACAGTGAGAAGGCGGCGCGAGACCACCTGGAGAGTACACGGCGCCTGCTGAAGCCCGAGGGCCTGTACGTGCTGGGCTTCCACCTCACCGAGTACACGCGTGACACCTTCGAGCGTGAGCGCTGGGTGGGGCGCGTGGGGCGGGACACCGTCATCTGCAACACCCGCGAGGGGCTGCCGGATCGGCGGCTGCGCCGCTCGCCCATGCGCAACCGGCTGCGAATCCGGGGGCCGGGCAAGGACATGCTCGTCGAGACGGATTGGTTCTTCCGCACCTATGACCTGGCGCAGGCCCGGCGCCTGTTCCGGAGCGCGGGCCTGCGGGTACGGGCCATGTACGACTTCGACTACCGGCTCGACTCGCCGGTAGGTCGCGGGAGCAACCGGCTGGATCGCATCTTCGTGCTCCAGCCGGCGGGGTAGGGCCTACTGGAAGCGCAGCGAGGTGGTGAGGTTGTCGAACCCGACGGGCATGTTGGCGCTGGTGGGAGCCACGAAGGAGGCGCCCGTGCAGCCAGGGCCGTCGAAGAAGGCGGCAGCACAGCCGGCCAGCCGGAACGAAGAGGTGCGGTTGTCCGAAACGGCCGGCAGGTTGATGCACGAGCCCACGCCTCCGGTGACCGGCCACGGGGCCAGCTGCGCCCCGGAGAAGTTGGCACCGTCCAGCAGGTAGGCGTAGCAGGTCGCCATGGCGGAGACCTCGCCCTCCTCCGGGGTGAGCGGCTCGGGCTCGGCCTCCGTTCCACCGCAGGCGGCCAGCGAGAGCACCAGCAACGAACCCAGCACCTTCATGCACGACATCTTCATGGTGTTGCTCCTTGTGAGTGAGTCGACGGTTGAACGGTGCCCGCGGAGGATCTTCCCGAAGAAGCGTGCGTCCCATCGGAACGCGCCTGCGTCCCATCCGGACGCAGCAGGCTTCGGTGCTTGGGCAAGGCCCTGTTTTTCCAAGGGAAGAGGCGCCAGCGAGGGCTGGCATGGCATCCGCAAGATGAAGGGCAGGCACCGCTCCAAACGGTGTCTGCTTTCCAGGGGGAACGAAGCGCGGAAGGAGGGGCCGCTCCTTCCGCGCTTTTCGTATGGGCTGTAGCCGACGCCGTCACCCCAGGCCGAGGGCTTGGCGCACGCTCTCGAGGACCGAGACGGCCACGTAGTACGCGTTGCCTTGGAGCTCGCCGATGCGACGGTCGGTGTAGTCCGAGGTGGCCTGGCTGAGCTCGGAGGCATCGACGGTCTCATCGCCGATGGCGTAGCTGACCAGGTGGCTGCCGGAGAGGACACCGCTCATGACGGCCTGGGACTTCTTGACCACATCCCAGTCACCGGTGCCCCCCATGGCGGCCAGCGTCGCCCCGAGCTCCATGGACATGTGGCTGGCGAGCCAGTCGTTGCCGGAGGCCTCGGCGTCGAACATCTCGTGCTTGAGGTTGCCGACGTTCGAGACGACGGTGGAGACCGTGCCGCCCTGTCCCACGTAGCCCGCGAGCACCCAGAAGAAGCAGTGGAAGGCCTGGTTGTCCGTGCCGTCCTGGAACTCGGCGCGCAGGTCGGGGTCTTGATAGGCGCCCCCAGCGTCCTGGTCGCCGACGCCCGAGGAGAGGCTGAGCCCGAGGAAGGCGTCGGGGTGCATCTCCTTGAGGGAGTCCATCAGCGTCGACACCGAGTTGCCGTTGGCGATGCTGTTGAGCTGATTGGACCAGTCCGGGCCCACGAGCAGCGAGCCCATGGAGGCCATGACGTAGTCCATCATCTCCCGGGTGCTCATGTCGGGGTGGTTCTGGTGCAGGTACTCGAGGCCGATCGAGACCCCGCGAGTCATGAGCGCCGCGGCGCCTGCCCCTTGGGCGATCTGGGATTCGAGGTAGCCGCGAATGGCGCCATATGTGCCGTTGAGGGCGGGGCGGTTGACGCCCGAGCCGACGCCATCCACCTGTTCGGTGGTGGCGACACTGACTTGCTGGGGCTGCACCTGTCCGGTGAGGGCGAAGTTGCGCAGCGCCGCGTTGCGATCGTTCGAGAAGCCGGAGGTGAACACGTCCGCCGCGCCCGCGGACGGGAGCGCCGCCTGCTGCGGGGTGGGCTGTGCCTGGCTCTGGGAAGTCGTCTGGGGCTTGGAGGACGACTGCGCCTGGACACCAGGGCGGAAGAACGAGGAACCCGGGATGCGAGACATGGGAGAGGGACCTCCAGCGGCAGGGAGCTGAAATTCACTGAGAGTATGAATTCTCTGGAGGCACGGAGGAAAGGAGCCAACGGGTAGGCCCCTGAGGAGGCCGGTTCCCGCGCTCGACCCTCAAAACCTGATCCGGCAGAATTCGCGTCCCATGAAAGTCCTCGTCATCAATGTCGGGAGCACCTCGATCAAGTACCAGCTCTACGAGATGGATACGGAGGCGATCCTCGCGGGAGGGGTGGTCGAGCGGGTGGGCTCGCCCCAGGCGGTCCACAAGTGGCGGGTGGGCGAGACGCGCTCCCAGGCGGAGATCTCCGCGCCCACGACGCGCGCGGGGCTCGAGGCGGTGCTGGCGCGGCTGACAGGCCCTGGCGGCGCGCTCAAGGACGTGTCCGAGCTGCGAGCGGTGGGGCACCGGGTGGTGCATGGCGGTGAGAAGCTGGTGCGCCCCTGCGTGATTACGCCCGAGGTGAAGGACATCATCTCGAAGTGCGCGCAGTTCGCGCCGATCCACAACCCGGCGAACCTGGCGGGAATCGAGGCGGCGGAGGCGGCGCTGCCCAAGGCCGTCCACGTGGCGGTCTTCGACACGGCGTTCCATGGCGAGCTGCCGCCGCACTCGTTCGTCTACGCGGTGCCCTATGAGCTGTACCTGGAGCGCGGCGTACGCCGGTACGGCTTCCATGGCCCGAGCCACCAGTTCATGGCGGCGAGCGCCTCGGAGTTCCTCAAGACGGACCAGTCTCGGCTGAAGCTCATCACCTGCCACCTGGGCGGCGGCGCGTCGGTGTGCGCGATTGACGGCGGGCGCTCGGTGGACACCTCGATGGGGATGACGCCGCTGGAGGGGCTGGTGATGGGCACGCGCTCGGGAGACGTAGACCCAGCGCTGTCGATCGTCCTCGGGCGGCAGGGAATGACGCCGGACGCGGTGGACGAGGCACTGAACCGGAAGTCAGGGCTGCTGGGCATCTCGGGCGTCTCCTCGGACTTCCGAGACATCGAGCAGGCGGCGGCGGGAGGAAACGATCGGGCGCGCCTGGCGATCGAGGTGTTCGTCCACCGCATCCGCAAGTACATCGGCGCGTACGCGGCGGTGCTGGGCGGAGTGGACGCAATCGTCTTCACGGGAGGCATCGGCGAGAACAGTGTGAAGGTGCGCACGGCGGTCTGCGACTCGCTGGTCTACATGGGCGTGGTGCTGGACGCGGACAAGAACCAGCACGCGGATGCGCGGGGCTCTGGGGGCGTGGTGGACATTGCTTCGCCGCGAGCTCCAACCAAGGTGCTGGTGGTGGCGACGGACGAGGAGCGGATGATCGCCCGCGAGGTGGTGCGGGTGACGGCGGGCCCGACGGCGGCGCGGCAGCGGGTGAGCGGGCACGCGATTCCGGTGGGAGTGAGCGTGCGCCACGTCCACCTGACGCGGGAGCACTGCGATGCGCTCTTCGGCGCGGGCTACGAACTGACGGAGCGCCGCCAGGTGTCGCAGCCGGGGCAGTACGTGTGCCGGGAGACGGTGGACCTGGTGGGGCCGAAGGGGACGATCGAGCGGGTGGCGATCATCAACCCGCTGCGGAAGGAGACGCAGGTCGAGGTGTCCCGAACGGACGCGATCGCGCTGGGGGTGAACCCGCCGTTGCGCGAGTCGGGGAAGCTGGACAACACACCGGGGCTGACGCTGCGAGGGCCGAAGGGGACGGTGGCGATCGACCACGGCGTCATCCTGGCGCACCGTCACGTGCATATGCACCCGGAGGACGCGCGTCGTTTCGGGGTGCAGGACAAGAACGTCATCCGCGTGCGAGTCGAGGGAGAGCGCGAGACGATCTTCGGAGATGTCATCGTCCGAGTGAACGAGCAGTTCGCCTTGGACATGCATCTGGACACGGACGAGGCGAACGGGGCAGGGCTCAACAACGACAGCGTGGCCACGTTCGACGGCGTGCAGTAGCGGGGGAGCGGGAGAACGCCGGGGTGTTTGCCCTCAAGGCAGGGATGCTTGTTTGTGTGGCTTCTCGTGCTGAGTCAGACGGGACTTTGAACGAAGCCGCGCAGACAGTGTTGCCCCTGGAAGAAAGTGTCTTGATGGAGTGGAACGGGGTGACGTTGTCCCTGAACTACAAATACGACATCAGCGTGATGCTGGAGGACATTGTCGAACTGGTCCTCGCGGTCGAAAAGACGGGGACAGGCTCATACCAGGTGGACTGGCCTTCATCGGGGTTCCCGTTCCGGTGGACGGTGAAATGGAACGAGTCCGAAGTGGATGTGCGCGCTGACTCACGTGATGAACCAGGAGCGGTGAATCTCACCGGACGTGAACGGGTTCGTGTGGAGAGAGGCTCGTTTGTGGGGGCCTGGAAAGCGCTCCTCCGCGCCGTTCTGTCTTGCCTTGAAGGCGCGGGTTACACCAGCCAGCAAGTTCATGGGTTGGCCCGATTGAGGACGGCTGCGATTGGTGGCTCATGGCCAACGGCAACCGGGTAAGCGGCCAGAGTGCAGCAGAGATTCGATGGGTTGTGGCGGTCGGGACGCGGATGGGACCCAGAGCATCATCCTCACGGGGATGACGTTCCCGTAGCCTGACTCCCTTCCTGATCTGGAGGGAGTTACATGCCAGTGCATCTTGGCGTTACGGTCCTGTTCTTGGTCCTGTCCACCGCGTGCAGTACCTCGCGCCTGGTACGCCTCGACACAGGCCATGGCGAGCCCCTCCTTCTCGTCTCTCGCGCGGACGAGGCCGAACGGGTCGAACTCGAGGAGGACGAGTTCACCAAGGCCATCGCGAAGGAAGCCAGGCAGTGGAGGCTCCTGGCCAATCCTGAGATGGCCGCTCGAGAGATGTTCGACGTCCCTCCGCGTAGCGGTTGGTACGGCTACACAAAGCGCCAGGGAGTCGTTCCCTTGCGCGAACAGATTCCTGCTGCGCAATGGGCCCAGGTGGACGAGGCGGTAACTCAGGAGTACGTGCGGTTCTGCGAGGCTGCGGGCAAGCCTCGGGACTGCTTGCGGCTGTTGCTCAACAGCCCGGTACTCAACGGGGATGGCCGATACGCCCTCGCCATGTCCTTCGCCATGGAGGAGGTGCTGCCCGAGATGATGAAAGCCTTCAAGGACATGGCTGACCCCGAAGCGGTCAAAGCGGCCATTCTCTGGGCGATGACCATCTACGCCGTGATGTGGCTGGCGCCCGAGCCGGTATTTTCCAAGGGGCTGGCGACGGTCGTGACGGCCAGCTTTATCTGCTACGTCGGGGTGGACACGTTCTGGACGCTCATTCAGGGCTGGAGGCGACTGGTGGATGCAGCCGACCACGCCACCTCGTTCTCGGAGCTTCGTGCTGCTGGTGAGAGATACGGCAAGGTGATGGGGCAGAACGCGGCGCGAGCCTTCGCGCTGCTGCTGTCGGCGGCCATCGGCCAGACTGCCTCCAGTCTCTCGGCCAAGATACCTACCCTCCCAGGTTCGGCGCAGGCGTCGGTGGTGGGCGCGGCGGAAGTGGGAGTCCGGCTGACAGCAGTGGCCCAGGTTGAAGCAGTGGCTGTATCCGCTGATGTGTTCACCATGGCCCTTCCCCCCAATGCTGTCGCCTCGACTGCGGAGGGCCTGCGCGGAGCTGTTGCCGCGCCGGTGGAAGGGGAAGGTCAGTGGCACCATATTGCCACTGACAAGTGGCTCGATGCCGCACACAGTGGTGGTCCGTGGACTCCCAAGTTCCAGAAGCTCTTTGACCGGGCTGGCATGTCGCTGAACGATTCAGCGAACAGGGTGCGTGTCATGGGCCACCAAGGGCCACACCCCGAGGAGTACCATCGGGAGGTTTTCCGGCGGTTGCGCGATGCGATGAAAGAGTGTCGCAGCATGCATCAATGCCGAGAGGCGCTGACCGTGGAACTCAAGAAACTGGCTCAGGAACTCTCCACCAAGGGCTCCTACCTCAACAAGCTGGTCACCCGGAGCGAGTGACATCAAGGAGTACTGGATGCCCAAGCGGTACTTTGACCTTTTCGAGGATGTCCATGTGCCCGGGCGTTGGTATCTGGATGACCCCGTGGACGCCCAGGGGCGTGAGGTGGACCTGTGGCAATTCGAGAGGGGAGTGCCCGTGGATGTTGAGGGGCGTCTTCGGATTCCGATGGATCGCCCCGGCGAGCCACTGGACTTCAGTGTGACCCCTGTGGGCGGTGCCCCCGTTGTTCACGCAAGGGTGGCCTCACTCTTCACGGGTCTTGCCCCTAAAGACGTGCAACTCGTCCCAGTGGAGGTTGAAGGCCAGGCCGAAGAGTACTTTGTCCTCAACGTCACCCGGGTCGTGAGGTGTATTGATGACAAAGCCTCCGCTGAGGTCCAGTACTGGAAGCCCGAGGACGGACGCCCGGAGAAGACGGGAAACTATCGAGCCGTCCATGGAATGCGCATCAACTCCTCAATGGTCGGTGACGCCAAGGTTTTCCGCCCTTGGGGATGGTTGGTGGTGCTCCTTGTCTCAGAGGAAATCAAAGCGGCACTGGAAGGCATCAGAGCCACAGGGGCGAAGTTCAAGGAGGTATAGAGGACGGTGGGTGCTGCCCTGGGGCATCATCAAGAAATGACTTGATGGCCGGGAGCACCACCTCCGGTCGTTCCAAGTGAGGACTGTGCCCAGCCACCACGCGCAGCAGGCGGACCTCGGCCAAGCGTTTGGCTGCCTCCACCGCGAGTGACACGGGCAGGGTGTCCTCCCGTTCTCCCCAGACGAGGAGCGCGGGCTGGCGCAGGGACGCGAGCTGCTCCCTCCGGTGGAACACCTCTCCCGCCAGCGGCACCAGCGTGTCGAACGCCTTCGATGCCCTCGGTCGCCCCCCAGGCACCGCCAGCAACTCGTACCCCAGCATCCCCAGCCGCTGCCCCAGCGGCGTCTCCGGCGGCGGCAACAGTCGGTGGAACATCCCCGGCCCCAGGCTCCGGGCCACTCGCTCCGGCCCCGCCCGGAAGAACAGGCGCGCCCGGCGCGTCATCTCCGGCCCCAACCCCATCGAGTCAATCAGCACCAGCCGTTCCACCGGCACCCGGCCCCGCAGCGCCAGCTCCACGGCGACCAGCCCTCCCAGCGAGTGGCCCACCACCGCCACCGGCCCTGGAGCCAGCACCTTCAGCAGTTCCTCCACCGGCTCGGTGAAGAAGCGCACCCCGTCCTCCGCCGTGCGCACCGGCCCCTCCGGCGCCGAGGACAGCCCGAATCCCGGCAGGTCCAACGCCAGCACTCGCCGCCCCCTCGCCAGCACCGTGAGGTAGGAGAACCACATCGGCGCCGCGTGCCCCCGCCCGTGCAACAGCACCACCGTGGGGCCTTCGCCCCCCTCCAGCGCCCGGAGCGTCCCTCCGCTGGGCAGCCAGTGCGAGCGTGGCGCCACCACCGGGGCCAGCTGCCCCAACAGGTGCGCCTCCATCGGCCCCGGAACCAGCGGCGTCACGCCCGGCCTACCCGAAAGGCCCTCGGGGGGAGGGGGAAACTCCGAGCGGCGGCCTTCCGGAAACACACGGGCATGAGGACTCCGGTGGGTGGGGGCCGACACCTTACCGGAATGCCAGGCCTTCTGCGGTGTTGAGCCGGATACCCGGAAAACCTACGCTGGCCGGCCATTTCCGCCCGTTTGCGCCTACTTGAGGGGACATGAACACGGACATCCGCGCGCTCACCGAGAAGGTGCAACAGGAAAGCAGCTTCGTCGAAGCCCTGAACCAGGAGACCGGCAAGGTCATCGTGGGCCAGCGCTACATGCTCGAGCGCATCCTCATCGGCCTGCTCTGCAACGGCCACGTGCTCCTGGAGGGCGTGCCCGGCCTCGCCAAGACGCTCACCGTGCGCACCGTGGCCGACAGCCTCAGCGCCACCTTCATGCGCATCCAGTTCACCCCGGATCTGCTGCCCGCGGACCTGGTGGGAACGATGATCTACAACCAGCAGACGGCCAACTTCACCGTCCGCAAGGGCCCCATCTTCGCCAACATCGTCCTCGCGGACGAAATCAACCGCGCCCCCGCCAAGGTCCAGTCCGCCCTCCTGGAGGCCATGGCCGAGCGCCAGGTCACCATCGGCGACCAGACCTTCGGCCTGCCCGCGCCCTTCCTGGTGCTCGCCACCCAGAACCCCATCGAGCAGGAGGGCACCTACCCCCTGCCCGAGGCCCAGGTGGACCGCTTCATGCTCAAGGTGAAGGTGGGCTACCCCACCCGCGACGAGGAGAAGGTCATCATGGACCGCATGTCCGGTGGCTCCTCCCCGCGCGCCTCCAAGGTCATCGGCCTGGAGCACATCACCCGCGCCCGCGAGCTCGTCCACGCCATCTACATGGACGAGAAGGTGAAGGAGTACATCCTCAACGTGGTGTTCGCCACGCGCGAGCCGAGCAAGTACGGCCTCAAGGACCTGGCCGACTACATCCAGTTCGGCGCCAGCCCTCGCGCCACCATCGCCCTGGCCCAGGCCGCCCGCGCCCACGCCTTCCTGCGCCACCGCGGCTTCGTCACCCCCGAGGACGTCAAGGCCGTGGCCTATGACGTGCTCCGCCACCGCGTCTCCGTCACCTACGAGGCCGAGGCCGAGGAGCTGTCCTCGGAGAAGATCATCCAGCGCGTCTTCGATCGCGTCGAAGTGCCGTAAGCCCTGTCCGAGCCCCCGAGCCCCCGAGCGCCCCGTGCTCCCGAAGGACCTCATCCGCCGAATCCGCAAGCTGGAGATCCGGACCCGCAAGGTGGTCTCGGACATGCTCGCGGGTCAGTACCACTCGGTCTTCAAGGGCCGCGGCATGGCCTTCTCCGAGGTGCGTCAGTACCAGCCCGGGGATGAGATTCGCATCATCGACTGGAACGTCACCGCGCGCATGAACGAGGCCTACGTCAAGGTCTTCACCGAGGAGCGCGAGCTGACGGTGATGCTGCTGGTGGACGTGTCGGCCTCCAAGGAGTTCGGCTCCAAGGAGCGCAGCAAGGCGGAGGTCGCCGCCGAGGTGGCCGCGCAGATCGCCTTCAGCGCCATCGCCAACAATGACCGGGTGGGGCTCATCCTCTTCTCGGACCGGGTGGAGAAGGTGGTGCCGCCGCGCAAGGGCCGCTCGCACGTGCTGCGCCTCATCAGCGACATCCTCACCTTCAAGCCCCAGGGTCGGGGCACGGACCTGGCCTCGGGGCTGATGTACCTGCGGCAGGTGGCCAAGCGCAAAGCGGTGACGTTCCTCATCTCGGACTTCATCGCTCGCGACTATGAGAAGCCGCTGCGGCTGGTGGCCCGGCGGCATGACCTGGTGCCGGTGGTCATCTCCGATCCGCTGGAGGCGGAGTTCCCCAAGCTGGGGCTGGTGGAGATGGAGGATCCGGAGACGGGCGAGCGCTTCGTGGTGGACACCAGCGCGCCTCGGGTGCGCGGCCGCTTCGCCCGCTTCATGCAGGCCCAGCGCCAGGAGCGGCTCAAGCTCTTCAAGAAGCTGGAGCTGGACACCGTGGAGCTGCGCGCGGGCGCGGACCACGGCAAGGCGCTTGCGCACTTCTTCCGCGCGCGGGCCCGGAGGATGGCGGCATGAGGCGGCTGCTTCTCCTGGTGCTCCTGCTCGGGTTGTCCGCCTGCGGCTCAGGACGCGGCGCGGATGGGGATGTGGCCCCGCAGCCGCTCCAGGCTCAGGTGCTGGATGGGGGCGTGGCGGGCACGGGCGAAGTCGCGCCCTGGGACGTCAACGGCCGGGTGATTCCCGTGCAGGCGCACATCGGGGAGCCCTTCACCTACGAGCTCGTCCTCACGCATGCCAAGGACCAGCGCTTCGAGCTGCTGCCTCCCAAGGAGCTGGAGCAGTTCGAGGTGCTGGAGCAGACCCGCCAGCGCCAGGACGGCCAGGAGGGCTCCGTCACCACCTTCCGCCTGAAGATGTCCGCCTTCGAGCTGGGCGAGCTCACGCTGCCGCAGCTCGTCTTCGAGCTCACCGCCCCGGGTGTGAGCCAGACCGTCTCCGTGCCCGGCATGAAGGTGGAGGTGCTGCCCACGCTGCCGCAGAACGCGGAGGAGGAGGGCGCCGGACTCTTCGACTATCGGGCGCCCATCGAGGTGCCCATCCGCTCGTGGCGGCTGGTGCTCATCCTGCTCGGCGTGCTGGCGGCCGGCCTGCTCGGCTGGGCCCTGGTGAAGTGGCTGCGGCGCCCGCGCCCGGAAGTAGTGGACGTCAAACCGCTGGCCCCGCTGGATGTGCGCACCCGCGAGGCCCTGGACTCGCTCCGGGCCGAGGGCCTGCCCTCCAAGGGCCGGGTGAAGGACTTCTACTTCCGCCTCTCGGAGATCGTCCGTGGCTACCTCGGCGAGCGCTACGGCTTCGAGGCCCTGGAGTGTACGAGCTCCGAGCTGTTCGCCTCGCTGCGCAAGCTGCAGACCCCCGGGCTGCCCGAGGACAAGCTGATGCGCTTCGTCTCCGAGTCGGACATGGTGAAGTACGCCCGGGCCGACGCTCCGCCCGAGTCCTGCGAGGCCTCGCTCGTCTTCGGCTACGAGCTCGTCGAGAAGACCTACGCCCCGCCTTTGCCGCCCACGCCTTCGGCCCCTACCTCCCCGCTGCCCCCTGACAATGCCCCTGGACCTCGCGTTTCATAGCCCCCAGGCGCTGTGGGGTCTGCTGATCGTGCCGGTACTCCTGTACCAGGCCTGGCGCGAGCGTCACCGCCGCGCGACGCTGCGCTTCTCCGCCGCGCATGTCTTCGCCCTGCAGAACCGGGGCCTGCGCGCGTACCTGCTGCCGGTGCTGCCCCTGCTGCGCATCGTCGCGGTGGTGGCCGCCATCCTCGCCATCGCCCGGCCCCAGTCCCGCGACGCGCGCGTGCGAGACCTGAGCGTGGAGGGCATCGACATCGTCGTGGCGCTGGACCTGTCCACCTCCATGGAGGCCGGCGACTTCCGCCCGCAGAACCGCCTCCACGTGGCCAAGGAGGTGCTCGCCGAGTTCATCACCAGCCGCGTCAATGATCGCATCGGCCTGGTGGTGTTCGCCGGCGCGGCCTACACCCAGGCGCCGCTGACGCTGGACTACGGCGTGCTGCGCGAGGTGCTCAAGCAGCTGCGCACTCGGGTGCTGGAGGACGGCACCGCCATCGGCGACGCGCTGGCCACCTCGCTCAACCGCCTGCGCGACTCGGAGGCCAAGAGCCGCGTGGTGGTGCTGATTACGGACGGCGACAACAACGCGGGGAAGATCTCCCCGCTGGACTCCGCCTCCATGGCGGAGGCGCTGAAGATCCCCATCTACACCATCCTCGTGGGGAAGGGCGGCAAGGTGCCCTTTCCGCAGGGCACGGACCTGTTCGGCAACACCGTGTGGCGCGACACGGAGATCCCCATCAACCCCGAGCTGCTGCAGGACATCGCCGCGCGCACCGGCGGCGAGTACTACCGGGCCACGGACCCCGAGGGCCTCAAGCAGGGCCTCCAGAAGGTCCTCGACTCGCTGGAGCGCTCGAAGCTGATGGAGGGTGGGGCCTCGGCCACCTACCGCGAGGACTATCACCCGTACCTGTTGCTGGCCTTCGCCCTGGCCGCGCTGGAGCTGTTCCTGCGCGCCACCATCCTGAGGGTCTTCCCGTGATGCCTTCCGTGGAGGCCTGGCGATTTACCTTCCTCGGCTACCAGGCGGGCCTGGCCCAGCCTCTGTTCCTGCTGCTGTGCGGGGTGGGGTTGATCCTGGGGCTGATGACCCTGGGGCTGGCGCTGCGGCGCTCCTCGCGGGTGCGCGCGTTGCTGGCCGAGCGGCTGGTGTCACGGCTTGCCCCTGGGGTCTCTCAGTGGCGTCCGGCGGTGCAGGGCGGCCTCTACGGCCTGGGGCTGGTGTTGCTCGCGCTCGCGCTCGCCCAACCCCAGTGTGGCAGCAGGAGCGAGGTGACCAAGCGCAAGGGCATCGACGTGGTGGTGGTGCTGGATGCCTCCAAGTCCATGCTCGCGCGCGATGTGCAGCCCAGCCGCCTGGACCGCGCCAAGCTGGAGCTGGCCACGCTGCTGGACGAGCTGAAGGGCGACCGCGTGGGGCTCGTCGTCTTCGCGGGAGATGCCTTCATCCAGTCGCCGCTCACCTCGGACTACTCGGCGGTGAAGCTGTTCCTCCGGGCGGTGGAGCCGGAGCAGATGCCGCAGGGTGGCAGCAACATCGGCGCGGCGCTGAAGCTGTCCAAGCAGGTGCTGGACAACGCGGACCGCGGCTCCAAGGAGCGCGTCATCGTCCTGCTGTCGGACGGCGAGGACCTCTTCGGAGAGGTGACCGAGGCGGTGGACGCGCTCAAGGAGAGCAACGTGCAGGTGCTGGCGGTGGGCATTGGCTCGGAGAGCGGCGAGCCCATCCCCATCTACAACCGGCGCGGCGAGTTCGTGGACTACAAGAAGGACTCCGCGGGCGAGACGGTCATCACCCGATTGGACCGGGCGGGGCTCACGGCCATCGCCGAGGCCACGGGCGGCTCCTTCTTCTTCCAGCCGCGCGGCGTGGCCATGGGTCAGGTGGTGGAGCGCGTCGACAAGATGCAGAAGAGCGAGCTCGAGAGCCGCGTGACGGTTCGCTACGACGAGCGCTTCCAGTACTACGCGGTGCCGGGCCTGGCGCTGCTCGTGGCGGGGATGCTGCTGTTGCCCTCCTCGCGCCGGAGGGCCTCATGAGGCGCTCGGGCTTGGGAGTCGGCGTGCTGGGGCTGGTGCTGGTCGTGGGACTGGTCCTGCCCGTTTCGGCGTGGGCGGCGGGGCCGTTGGAGGTGGACCACCCGCGCGTGGCCGAGGGGCGTGCGGCGTACGACGCGCGCAAGTATGAAGAGGCGCTCAACGCCTTCGAGGCCGCCAAGAAGGAGCGGCCGGATGATCCGGCGGTGGAGTACAACCGCGCCGTCGCGCTCGCCCAGCTGGGCCGGGTGGCGGAGGCGAAGTCGGCCCTCCAGCGCGTGGCCGAGTCCAACCAGCCGGAGCTGCAGCAGAAGGCCTGGTACAACCTGGGCAATGTCCACGCGGGGCTGGGCGAGCGCAAGGAAGCGCTCCAGTCCTATCGGCGCGCCCTGAAGCTGGATCCGAACGACGCGCTGGCCCGGCACAACTATGAGGTGGTGCTGCGTAACCTGCCGCCGCCCCAGCAGAGTGGCGGGCCGGATGGCGGCTCGGACGGCGGCAACGACGGGGGCACCGATGGCGGTCGCCCGGATGCGGGGCAGGATGGGGGCCAGAAGGCAGACGGCGGCAGCCCGGTGGATGGGGGCACGGACGGTGGGGATGCGGGCGCGGATGCGGGCCCTCCAGCAGATGGCGGCATGGACGGGGGCGCCGATGGCGGTGCCGATGGCGGCGCCGATGGGGGAGGGGACGGTGGGATGGACGGCGGCGGGGATGGTGGCCAGCAGCAAGAGGGCCAAGGGGACGGCGGCTCGGATGGTGGCTCCGACGCGGGTTCAGGAGAAGGTGAGGGGGAGGGGCAGGATGGCGGGGTGGATGCGGGCACCGAGGGCGACGAGCAGACGGAGTCCGAGGTGGACGCGGGTGTCAGCCCGGAGGACATCGACCGGCTGGAGGCGGAGCGCCTGCTGGATGCGATGAAGCAGAACGAGAAGAATCTCCAGCTGTGGCGTTTCCAGCAGAAGAAGCAGAGGAAGCCCAATGAGAAGGACTGGTAGCGGCCGGACGGCGGTGCTCGCCGTACTTGCCCTGCTGGCCGCGTCGCCAGCATGGGCGGAGATCGAGTTCTACCAATCGGTGGACCGGACCGAGGTGGGCACCGAAGACACCTTTCGCCTCACGGTGGTGGCGGTGGACGCGCCTCCGTCCGCGCAGGTGCAGCTGCCGGCTCCCAAGGACTTCGAGGTCCTCTCCTCGTCGCGTGGCAGCCAGCGCTCCATCCAGTTGTCGGGTGGAGGCCCCGCCGTCATCCAGGACATCACCAAGCACACCCTGCTGATGCGGGCGAGCCGCCCCGGCAAGCTCACCATCCCGCCCGCGGTGCTCACGACCGCCAGCCGCACCTACCGCACCGAGTCCATCGAGATGACGGTGCGCGAGGGGCGGATGGGGCCTCCTCCGGGACAGCAGGGGCAGGCCACACGCCCGCAGCTGCCGGATCCGTTCCGCAACTTCCCCATGCCGGATCCGTTCGAGGAGCTGGAGGACAGCCCGACGATTCCTCGCGGAGACTCGGACCTGTTCCTGCGCGCGAGCCTGGACCGCAATGACGTGTACGTGGGCGAGCAGACGACGCTGTCGCTCTACATCTACTCACGCGTGGACCTGTCCAGCGTGGACGCCGTCACCATGCCCAAGCTGGAGGGCTTCTGGAGCGAGGAGGTGGAGAGCCCCACCCAGCTCTCGGGTGAGCAGAAGGTCATCAACGGCATCCCCTACCGCGCCTACCTGCTGCGCCGCCGCGCGCTGTTCCCAGTGAAGTCGGGCACGTTGACCATCACCGCCGCCGAGGCGGACATCACCACCGGCTTCCTGTTCGCCGGCCACCGGGTGCATCGGGTGTCCAACGTCCTCAAGGTGAAGGTGAAGCCGCTGCCACCGGGCGCGCCACCGGGCATGGCCAACGCCCACGTGGGTGACTGGCACCTGTCCATGGACGTGTCGCCCACCCGCGTGGAGCTGGGCCAGCCCGTCACCGTGAAGATCATCCTCGAGGGCACGGGCAACGTGAAGAACGTCAGCCCGCCCAAGCTCAATGCACCCCAGTCGCTCAAGGTGTACGACCCGACGACGACGGACCGGGTCTCTCCGAGCAAGAACCGCATCCAGGGCAAGCGGGTGCAGGAGTACCTGGTGATGCCGCAGCGCACGGGCACCTTCACGCTCCCGGGGCTGGAGTTCCCCTACTTCGATCCGCGCCGCCGCGAGTACGACGTGGCGCGCACCGACGCCGTCACCATCACCGTGGAGGCGGGCTCGGGCGCGGTGGCGCAGCAGGGGCCGACGCCCACGCCGATGCAGGACTCGGCCAACGAGCAGAAGAACGTGCTGACCGCGGGAGGCCTGCGGCCGCTGCGCTACCAGGCGCGCTTCGTGGCGCCCTCCACGCCGGTGTGGCAGCGGGCCTTCTTCCTGCCCGCGGTGCTGGCGCCGGTGGGGCTCCTGTTCGGGGCGGTGCTGCTGGGGCAGGTGCGCGGGCGGCTCTTCGCGCAGACGGAGGCGGGCCGCAACAAGCAGCAGGCGAAGGCGGCGCGCAAGCGGCTGGCCGAGGCGGAGAAGCTCCGAGGCCAGGGCAGCAGCACCGCCTTCTACGCCGAGGTGGAGAAGGCGCTGAACGCCTTCCTGGAGGCCCGGTTGGCCACGCCCGTGGTGGGGCTCACCCGCGAGGCGCTGGGCGAGAAGATGGCGGCGGCGAACGTGGAGCCGGCGCGGCGCTCGCGGGTGCTCTTCGTGCTGGAGGCCTGTGACATGGGCCGATTCGGCGGCGGCGCCGAGCTGTCCGAGCGGGAGCGCATCCTCAACGAGGCGGCGGCCGTGATGGAGGGGTGGGAGAAGTGAGCGCCATCACCGCCATGCTCGTCGCGACGATGCTCTCCCAGGGCTATTACACGCCCGAGGAGGCCCAGGCCCTCTTCACCCAGGCCAACGAGGCCTACGCCCGTGAGGAATACAAGACCGCGCAGGAGGGCTACGAGAAGCTGCTCTCCCACGGACAGGGTGGCCCGGACGTGCAGTACAACCTGGGCACCACGTACCTGGCGCTGGGAGACTTGGGCCGGGCGACGCTCGCGCTGGAGCGCGCCTGGAAGGAGGGCGGTCGCGCTCCCGACCTGGAAGCCAACCTCGCGCTGGCCCGCGCCCGACAGGTGGACAAGGTGGAAGGGGCCACGTTGGAGGAGGACTTCCTCACGCGCGTGGTGAAGGCCACGCCGGGAGTGGTCATCGGCTGGGTGTTCCTGGGCGCATGGGTGGCGGGCTTCGGCCTGCTGTTGCTCTTCCGTTACCTGACGCCAGGCAAGCGCACGTGGGCGGCGGTGCTCGCGGGCGTGGCGCTCACGGTGTCGGGGCCGGCGGGGGCGCTGCTGGCGGCGCACGTGTGGATCCACCAGTCGGTGCATGAGGCGGTGGTGCTCTCGCCCACGCTGGTGGCGCGGGAGTTCCCTCGCGGCGAAGCCAAGGTGCTCTTCGAGGTCCACGCGGGGCTGAAGGTGCGGCTGCTGGAGGAGACGGGGCGCTACGTGCGCATCCGCCTGCCCAACGGCCTGGAGGGGTGGACCGAGCGCGAGGGTGTGGCGGAGATATGATCGAGGTCCACGAGGCGACGAAGGTGTACCGCCGGGGGCGCACGGAGGTGCGGGCGCTCGGGGGCGTGTCGCTGACGGTGCCTCGGGGACAGTTCCTCTCGGTGATGGGGCCTTCGGGTTCGGGCAAGAGCACGCTGCTCAACCTGCTGGGGGCGCTGGATGTGCCCACCAGCGGGAGCATCCGCATCGACGGGCAGGAGCTGTCGCGGATGAACGACACCGCGCTCTCGACGTTCCGGCGGGAGCGGCTGGGCTTCATCTTCCAGTTCTTCAACCTGATGCCCACGCTCACGGCGGTGGAGAACGTGATGTTGCCGGGGCTGCTGGCGGGCCGTTCGAGCGCTCCGCTGCAGGCGAGCGCCGAGGCCCTGCTGGAGACGGTGGGGCTGCGAGGCCGGGCCCACCACCGCCCGGACGAGCTGTCGGGCGGAGAGATGCAGCGCGTGGCGGTGGCGCGGGCGCTCCTGACGCAACCGGCCCTGCTCCTGGCCGACGAGCCCACGGGCAACCTGGACTCGAGGACAGGGTCAGAAGTGCTCCGGCTGTTGCGCGAGGCGACCCGCGAGCGCCAACTCACGGTGGTGATGGTCACCCACGACCCCCGAGCGGCCGCGGTCGGGGACCGGATCGTCCGCTTGGCGGATGGCGTCATCGTGGGAGACGAGCCGGTTCACGAGCAGGCAGCTTGACTCCCATCCCAAGCAGGTAGACTGGCGGTCCGAGAAGCCTGGGGGGCTAACCCTTCTCGCCCCTGGGAGGTCGCCACACGTGGTCGTCGACATTCATGCCGATGTGGGCAAGAACCGGATCTTCATCCGCATCGAGGGCCAGATCGACGACACCGAGGCGAAGGGTGTCGCCGACTCTATCATCCGAGAGATGGATCGCATGCGGCCGGGCTTCGACATGGTGTCGGACCTGCGCACCGCCGAGCCGCTGGGCACGGAGGGCGTGGTCCAGCTGAAGCGGGTCATCGAGACGGCGCGCGAGAAGAAGTCCGGCCGTACGGTGCGAATCGTTGGCAAGGCCGCGCAGACGGCGCTCCAGTTCGCGCGCACCAGCAAGGAGATCCGCCACGAGGCCTACCTGGCCTTCTCCCGCGAGGAGGCGGAGCGGTTGCTGGACGGCGAGATGCCGTAAGCGCGCTGCCCGGTCAGCTGAAGCGCGAGGAGCGACCGCCCTTCCGCCCCTTGCTGCCCGTCTGGGCGCTCGCCGCCAGGGCCACCACCTTCAGCAGGTTCTGCTGGAAGACGGGGTTGTTCGGCTCCAGCTCCACGGCCTGTTCGAGCAGCTCCGAGGCCTGCGAGAAGTCCTTGCGCTGGTTCACCAGGATGAGCGCCAGCTTGTTGTAGAGCGGAGCGGGGGACGAGGCCCGCGCCAGCCCGCGCTTGAGCACCTCGATGGCCCGGTCCACCTGCCCCTCGCGCTCCAGTCGAATGGCGCGCTGGAGGAAGTCCTCGGTCCGCTCCGTGGACCGAGACGCGTTGGCGGGTTCCTGCAGAGGGGGCGGGGTGGCGCTGGAGCGGGGCGGCGGTTTGGCGATCGGAGGAGGCGTGGAGGGAATGCGAGGGACGATCGGCGGCGGGGTCGCGGTGGAAGCCCGAGCGGGAGCCGCGGGGCGCGTGGGCGCGGGAGGGGGAACGATGGGCAGGCGCGGCGGGGGCGGCGCGGGGCGAGCGGCGGGAGGTGGCGCGGGGGGCTCTTCGAGGAACTCCACACCATTGAGCAGCGGCAGCTCCTCCTCGGGAGGGCGCGGAACGGGCTGGCGGTGCAGCTCCACCATCCGCCGCTCGAGGAGCGACTTGAGCACGACCTTGATCTCGATCTCCGGCAGCCGGGCGGCGCGGGCCAGGGCGGAGACGGTCTGCGTCCCGTCGATGAAGGAGGCCACATAGGCCTCGAAGGGGTGCAGGGGCTGGAGCGCGTCGTCCAGGCCGGCGCTCAAGTAGGGGATCGTGCCCTCGTCGATGGGGATGGCGAAGCGCACCGTGACGGCGTCATGAACGGTGGAGCGCGCGGGGACGGCCGGCATCTCCTGGGAGGCCGTGCGCATCGGCGGGGAGAGCAGCGCCCGGACGATGGTGGGCTCGGTGATGACGTACTCACCGGACGCCAGGTGCGGGTTGAGCAACAGCTCGCAGCTCTCGCACTGGAAGTCATCCGGCGCGATGGGCGCATGGCACTCGGGACATTCGAGGTTTTCGGCCATTACGCGGTCATATTACCTCCAAGGGGGCGAGGGGTTAAGGTGGGGGGGCGTGTACCTCCCTCTGCTGCGGCTGATCTCCTTCCGGCACTTTCTCCAGGCGCCGCTTCGCACGGCGCTGACGCTGATGGGCGTGGCGGTGGGTGTGGCGACGATGGTGGGGGTTACCTCCATCAACCGCTCGGTGATGGATGCGTTCCGCTCCACGGTGGACACCATCGCGGGCAAGGCGGACATCACCGTGGCGGGCGCTCGGGTGGGCTTCGACGAAGCGGTGCTCGAGCAGGTGCGGGCGGTGCCGGGCGTGGCGCATGCCTCGGGGGGCATCACCTTCATCGCTCCGGTGCAGGGCTCACCGGGCGAGGCCCTCTACGTCATGGGCGTGGATCTGCTCGATGATGGACACTTCCGGACCTACGAGGGCGTGGACCGGGACATCGGCGTGCTGTCGGACGACCTGGAGTTCCTCAACTCCACGGATCGGATGCTGGTGTCCGAGCGCTTTGCCCGCGAGCACGGCTTGAAGGTGGGAGACCGCTTCGGGCTGATGACCTCCAGCGGGGCGCAGGACTTCTTCGTGCATGCGCTGATCCGCGAGTCCGGGCCGGTGAAGGCGTTCGGCGGCTCGGTGGCGGTGATGGACGTGGCCTCGGCGCAGGTGGCCTTCGGACGGGACCGGGTGCTGGACCGCATCGACGTGGCGGCCGACCCGAAGGTGGGCGTGGAGGCGACCCTCCAGAACCTGAAGCAGGCCCTGGGGCCAGCCTTCGAGGTGGAGCGTCCCTCGCGCCGGGGCGGCTCGGTGGAGACGATGGTCCGCAGCTTCCAGATGGGGCTCAACCTGGGCTCGGGCGTGGCGCTGCTGGTGGGCGTGTTCCTCGTCTACAACACCATCTCCATCGGCGTGGTGCAGCGGCGACGGGAGATCGGCACGCTCCGGGCCCTGGGCGCCTCGCGCCTGCGCATCCGCGCGCTGTTCACCCTGGAGGCGGTGGGACTGGGTGCGCTGGGGACCGTGCTCGGCCTGCCGCTGGGCGTGCTCATCGGCCGGGGCGCCATCGGTGTGGTCTCCGACTCCATCTCCAGCCTGTACGTGAAGGTCAACGCGCGCGACGTGACGGTAACCGCGCTGGAGCTAGGGCTGGGCATCGGGCTGGGCGTGCTGGGCAGCGGGTTCGCGGCGTTGTGGCCGGCGCTGAGGGCCTCGCGCGTGGCACCGGTGGAGGCCTTACGCCGGGACGCGGCCGCGGGCGCGGAGGCGGGCGTCTCTCGCGTGGGAACCGTGGCCATGGGGCTCTTGTGCCTGGGGTTGGTGTACCCGCTGACGCTGCTGCCCGCGCCGGTGGAGAACCTGCCCGTAGGCGGCTACCTGTCCGTGTTCCTGGTGATGATGGGCACCACACTGCTGGCGCCGACGCTGCTCCGGGGGCTGTGGTACGTCTACCGGCGCCCGGGAGAGTGGCTGCTGGGCATCAGCGGGCGGCTGGCGGCGGACAACTTCGCCCGGGCGCCCGTGCGGACGGCGGTGCCCGTCTCGGCGCTCGCCATCGGCGTGGCGCTGGCGGTGTGCATCGCGGGCTTCGTGGGCTCGTTCCAGCGCTCCACCCACAAGTGGATCAACCAGTCGGTGCCAGCCGACCTCTTCATCACCTCCTCGGCGCGGATGGCGGGCGTGCAGAACCAGCCGATGAAGCCCGCGCTGGGAGATGCCTTCGAGAAGCTGCCGGGCGTGGCGCAGGTGGAGCGGGTGCGGATGCTGCCGCACGATGTCCTCGGGCTGCGCGTGTACATCCTGTCGCTCGTTCCCGAAATCTACGAGCAGCGGGCCCAGCCCATCATCCTCGAGGGCCGCATGCTCACGCCCGAGGAGTGGAGCGCCGGGCGCATCATCGTCTCCGAGAACCTCTCCCGCCGCAGAGACCTCCATGTGGGCGACACCCTGGAGATCTCCACGCCTACGGGGCAGCGCACCTATACGGTGGGCGCGGTCTCGGTGGACTACACCTCGGACCAGGGCACGGTGGTGATGTCGCGCGAGGTGTACATGGCGCACTTCCAGGACGACCAGGTGGACGTCTTCGAGCTGTACCTGTCGGACCCGGCGCGGGTGGAGGAGGTGCGTCAGGCCATCACCGAGGCCCACGGCCGCCAGTATGACTTGTACGTGCTGACCAACGGCGAGCTGCGCCAGGAGGTCACCTCGCTCATCGACGATGCCTTCACCGTCACCTACGCCATGGAGGCGGTGGCGGTGCTGCTGGCGCTGCTGGGTGTCATCAACACGCTGCTGGCGGCGGTGCTGGACCGCACGCGGGAGATCGGCCTGCTGCGCGCGGTGGGGGCAGCCCGGGCGCACGTGCTTCGGCTCTTCGTCGGTGAGGCGGCCTTCATCGGCCTGTCAGGAGGCCTCATCGGTGTAGCGGCAGGCACGGTGATGGGGCTCATCGTGACGATTACGGTAGGCGAGCAATCCACGGGCTGGCGCTTTCCGTATGTGTTCCCCACGGGGGTGGCGCTGCAGATGTCCGCGGCGGCCACATTGTGTGCCGCGGTCGCAGGTCTGTACCCCGCGCGGAGGGCGGCGTCGCTGGACGTCATCGAGGCGCTCGCCTACGAGTAACGAAACCCCCATCTGGAATAGTGTCTCGCCCTGAGAGCCATGGCCGCCGCCGAACCCCAAGTGCCGTTCCACATCCTGCTCGTCGAGGACGAGCCCGTCATCCGCGAGCTGGTCAGCTCGATGCTGAGCGACGAGGCGGTGGACGTGGTGTGCGCGGCCGATGGAATCGAAGGGCTGAAGCTGGCCAAGAGCCGCCCCTTCCACCTCATCTTGATGGACGTGGTGCTGCCGCAGCTGGACGGGGTGTCGGTGTGCCGCATCCTCAAGAGCGATCCGAAGACGGCGAGCGTGCCGCTCTACATGCTCACGGCGAAGGCGAAGAAGGCGGATGTGGAGAGCGCCACGCAGGCGGGCGCTGACGGCTACATCCAGAAGCCCTTCCGGGGCACGGAGCTGATGTCGCTGGTGGACCGGCTGCGCGCGGCGGTCGCCACGCACTGAAGCCCGGCGCCGCTCAGGGCAGGCGCGGGTGGAGGAAGCGGGCCAGGGCGAGGAAGTCGTCCCAGTCGAGCGTGCCGAACTCGAGCGCCACGCCGTTGCTCTCGCGGCGGAGGATGGAGCAGTTGGCGACGATCTCCCGGTCTCCCGGCAGGGGGATGGAGAGGGTGAGCTGCCGCATGGACTCGGCGGGCTGGGCATGGAGGAAGAGGCCGGCCATGGACAGGTCCTTGGCCTTGGCCACCACGGCGCGCCCCGGGAGGATGACCTTGACCATGAGGTTGGCCTCCACGCGGGGGTGGAAGCGATCCGGGGCGCGGGAGCCTTGAAGGGTGGTCGTCATGTTCTGGGTCTCTCCTCGGGTGCAACAGGGTGCGACGAGTCTGGAGCAGGAACCCGGCGACGCAACTTTTCGGGCGGCGCGCGAGGGCAGTACGCGCGGCCGGACCCCCGTCCCGCCGCGTGGACTCCCAGGGTGAGCGGGGCGGGTAACCCCGAGCGCTTTCAAGCACTTGGGCGTTGGCACGGCGGCTGAAAGGGCCCCTGGCGGAGTTCAACCGCAAGGAGGCTGTCCGTGGAGAACGAGAACCGCATTGCTTCGATGTCCATCACCCCGACCCTGAGCCGCCAGACGCCGAAGAACGAGTTCGGCAACGTGCTGGCGCGCACCGCGCAGGAGGTCGTCTCGACGGGAGCGGGGCTCGTCGGAGGGGTGATTCCAGGAGTGCCGGTGGTGAGCGCGGCGGTGTCCAGCGTGCGCGCGGTGGTGTCCTCGGTGGCGTCGACGAGCAGTTCGGCGGTGCCGGTGCCGGGGAGTGGCGCGGGGATTTCGGGGAGCGTGGGAGGGGCGACGGGGAAGGGCGAGGCGTGGGACATGCTGGAGGCCCAGAAGCTGATGGCGGCGGAGGGCCAGAAGTTCAACCTGGCCTACCTGCAGCTGCAGAACGAGATGCAGCAGGAGAGCCGGGAGCACAACGCGGTCTCCAACATCATGAAGGTCCGCCACGACTCCGCGAAGGCGGCCATCAACAACATTCGCTAGGGGCCCAGGCGCCATGACGATCGACAAGGTCGGTTCGGTCGGCGGCGCGGGGAGTACTCCCGCGCTGGAGACCGGCAAGGAGCAGTTCGGCAAGGTGCTGCAGGGCGTGAAGGGCGTGGGGACAGGTCCCCAAGTGCCCGTCGCCACGGAGGGAGCGCCGCGCCCGGTGTCCTCGGAGGCGGTGCGAGGCACGCACCGCGCGCAGACGGTGGAGCGGGCGGCTTCGGGCAAGGCGGAGGTGACGGCGGGGGGGCGGGTGGACTCGGTGCAGTCGGCGCGGGCTCAGCAGGCCACGCAGATGCTGGATCGGGTGAGCCAGGCGCAGAAGCGGCTGGACCACATCCTGAAGCTGGCCGAGTCGGGCCGGACGTTCACCCCGGCCGAGCTGCTGGCGTTCCAGGCGCATGTGTACCGCGCCAGCCAGGAGCTCGACCTCGCCGGCAAGGTCGTCGAGAAGGCGACCAGCGGCGTCAAGCAGGTCCTCCAGACCCAGATTTGAGGAGCTTTGCCATGAGACCCTCTCTCCGACGCTGCTTGTTGCTCGGGGTATTGCTGTGTACCGCCGCATGCAGGGAGCGCATCCAGCACGGCCTGGACGAGCGCCAGGCGAACGAACTGCAGACCGTCCTCATCGAGCGAGGACTGGACGCGCGCAAGGTTCCCGAGGCGGGCAAGAAGCCCACCTGGGCCATCGAGGTGTCCGAGGAGCAGTCCTCGGACGCGGTGCGAGTCCTGGCGGAGCTGGGGTTGCCCCGGCCCGTGGCCGAGGCGGGGTGTGACGTCTTCGGTGGGGGAGGGCTCATCCGTTCGCCCGTCGAGGAGCAGCTCTGCCGGGTCCGGGTGCTCGAGCGGGGCGTCGAGAAGACGTTGCAGAGCGTCGAGGGGGTGCTCATCGCGCGGGTACATCTGATGGTGCCCCCTCCTCCACGTCCGGGGCAGACCGCGCCGCCAGCGAAGGCTTCGGCCATGTTGCGCGCGGCGCCGGGACAGGCGGCGCGAATCCGCCAGTCGCAGGAGACGCTCCGCTCGCTCATCGCGGGAGGCGTGGAGGGACTGTCTCCGGAGGCGGTGGCACTGTTGGTGGACGAGGCCACCACGCGGGTGGAGGTGTCCGCGCCTCGGGAATCTCCGTTGATGCGGCTGCGCGTGCTGCTGGCGGTGATGGGCGTGCTGGTGACGGGGCTGGCGGTGGCCTTGGTGTTCGTCGCGCTGCGCCTGCGCCACTACCAGGCGCTGGCCACAACGCCGCCCGCTACGCCACCCGTGCCCGCGCGGCCGGTGGTGGCGAATGCCGCGCGCAAGGTGGCGTGAGCCATGGAAGCCACGCGCATCATTCAGCGGGCCAAAGTGGGGAAGCGGGCCGGAGCGGGCAAGAGCGACGAGGAAGCGACGCGCATTACTCGGCAGCCGGTCCAGAAGAAGAGCGCCGCGCCTGCTCCGCTGCCGAAGGCCCCCGCGGTCGAGGCTCCCCCGGCCAAGACCCCGCCCGCGTTGTTGCCGTTGGCCCGGTATGCGCTGGTGGCGCTGGTGTTCGGTCGGGAGCGGGCGCCGGAGTTGCTCGAGGGGTTGGGAGAGCGCGAGGCCGAGCGGGCGAAGGAGCATCTGACGCGCCTCGCGGCGCTCTCCTCGGCCGAGCGGCAGGCCAAGGTGGCGGTGGAGTTCGGGATGCGGAGCGATCCCTCGGAGCAGATCCGGCAGGTGATGTCGGAGTCTCCGGAGGTGTTGAGGCGGGAGATCTTCCGAAGGCTGCCGCCCTACCTCCGCACCCTCTTTCCAGCGCGCTCGGTGCAGCCCGCCGACGCTTCGGCAACCCCCGCCCTGTGCGCGCTGGCCGAGCGGTTGATTCGCGAAGTCACGCGCTGAGTTTTTTCAGGAGCCCTCCATGCAGACCCAACCCCGTGTTTCCAAGTCTCAGCTTCCGAAGGTGCCCCGACTGACCCGGCTCGGTACGCGCCGGCTCACACGGGCGCATGTGACGCTGGGCGAGCGTCCCCAGGTTTCACAGTGGGGAAAGCAGGCGCTCCAGGTCGTCTGTGATGCCCTGGGGCGTGAGCTGGGCACTCCCATGACCGCGGCGGCTCGGTTGGTCGATGCGCTCGTCATTCCAGCGGAGGGGCTCTCGCACACGGCGGCCTTCATCCTCCTGGACTTGTCGGAGACGGGGGGCACGGCGGTGTTGGAACTGGACCTGCCGGTGCTTTTTGCCGCGCTGGAACGCCTCTCTGGGAGTCGCCAGCGGCCCGGACCCATGATGCGCCTGACCCGCCTGGAGGAGGCGACCTGCGCCTATCTGGTCCTGTCGGCGCTCGCGTCGCTGCGGCCCCAGGCAGAGCTTCACCGGCGGTTGGGACCTCGGCTCGCGGGTGTGTCGATGAGCCGGGTGGAGGCACTGGCGCGGCTGGACGGGCGTCGGCCGCACCTGGGCGTGGAGTTGTCGCTGACCGTGGGGCAGGTGGCGGCGAGTGGGCGGCTGGTGGTTCCCGCGGTGGTCCTCGAGTCCGCATGTAAGGACCTGCCCGTGGAGCGGGGCGCGGCTCTCGCATCAGAGCTCCTCGCGGCTTCACTGGGCGCCCGATGTTTTCTCGGGAGCGCCCGGCTTCCACCCGCTTCGCTGGAGGCGCTGTCGGTGGGCGACGTCATCGTCTTCGAGGCGGCCCGCCATGGAGGTGCGCACCTTCTGGGACAAGGGCGGCTGGTGACCCGTGGCTTCGAGCTGACGGGTGAGTTCACCCCTGAAGGTTTCACCCTGACCCGTGCGCGCAAGCGCGCTCTTCCCCTGGAGTCGAACATGGCGAACGTAATGGAGCCGAGTGAGGGCATGCCCTCGCTCCCCGTGGATGTGGAGATTGAGCTGACGCGGTTGATGTTGCCGCTGTCGGAACTCGCGGCCCTGAGACCGGGCCACCTGTTGCCGCTGCGTATCAACGCCAGCGAGCCGGTGGTGTTGCGCATCGGGGATCGCGCGGTGGCTCGTGCCGAGTTGGTCGATATCGAGGGCGAGGTGGGGGCCCGCATCATCGCGCTGCTGCCATAAGCGCCAGGAGATTCATCATGCTTTCATCTCTCTCTCCCCGGCACCGCTTGCTGCTCGCTGGCGGACTCATCCTCGGTCTCGCGGCGTTGGCTCCACTGGGAGGGCTCTCGGCCTCCGGCGTCGCCCGTTGGTTGCTGGGCGCCATCGCACTCGCGGGGCTTGGCTGGTGGCTGCGGCGGCGCAGCACCACGGGACCGCGCTTCTCCTTGCCCGAGCGCTTGCGGGTCATCTCCCGAGCAGCCCTCTCCCAGCGATGTGGCCTCGCGTTGGTCGAGGCGGACGGTCGCAGCTTCCTCGTGGCGTTCGGAGACTCGTTCGCGGAGATCCGCGAGGCGCCGATGCCCAACCGTGCGCCGAGTCTGGCACGCCGGATGGTTCTTCGGCGTAGGAGCGCGATGCCCCGGAAGGGGGCCATGCCATGACGCGAGGACTTCTGGTGTCGCTGTTGCTCGTTCCGGCGTGGGCCTTCGCGGGTGAGCAGACGCTCTCGCAGGCGTCCTATGCGGGCAGCCCGCTGTCGATGATGTCGATGCTCGCGGTGATGTCCCTGTTGCCGTTCGCGGTGCTGATGCTGACGAGCTTCTCGAAGATCGCCGTGGTGCTCTCGCTGGCGCGCTCGGCGATGGGGACGCAGCAGGCCCCGCCAACCCTCGTGCTGACGGGGCTGGCGGCGGTGCTCTCGGGGCACATCATGGCGCCGGTGATGGAGCGCATGTACGACGCGGGACGCATCGCGTACCAGGAAGTGGAGTCGGGTGCGCAGATGCTCTCCGCGGCGAACCGTGCGACGGAGCCGTTGCGAGCCTTCCTGGTCAAGCACGGCAGCCCCGAGGAGCGGGCCCGCTTCGTCGACCTCGCGCGGGAACTGCGGCCGCCCGAGGAGGCGGAGCAGGTCCAGGAGATGGACCTCTTCGTGGTCATCCCGGCCTTCGTCCTCACCGAGCTGAAGGAGGCCTTCCAGATTGGCTTCCTCATCTTCCTCCCGTTCCTGGTGCTGGACATGGTCATCGCCAACGTCCTGCTCGCCCTGGGCATGCAGACGCTGTCGCCGAGTCAGGTGAGCCTGCCCTTCAAGATCCTCCTCTTCGTGGCCGTGGATGGCTGGTCGCTGCTCGCGCGCGGGCTCATCCTCGGGTACCGGTGATGCCATGACCCAGGACGTCCTGCTCGCGCTCGGTCGCGAGGCGTTGCTCCTGATGGTCTTCGCCTCCCTGCCGCCCATCGGGGCGAGCCTGGTGGTGGGTTTCCTCATGAGCCTGTTCCAGGCGACCACCCAGCTTCAGGAGAGCACGCTCACGGTAGTGCCCAAGCTGTGCGCCGCGGTGCTGGCGCTGGTGCTCACCGGGCCGTGGATCGCCGGGCAGCTCACCCGCTTCACGCACCAGTTGCTCACGATCATCGCCGAGGTGTCCGCGTGAGCTGGAGCCTCCTGGGTGAGCAGCTCGAGCTGCTGGGGCCGGATATCGTGGCGGTCGCGCTGTGTGCCGCGCGCCTGGTGCCGGTTGCCTTCCTGTGCCCGCTCTTGGGCGGGCAAGCCGCGCCGACCACCG
Source organism: Hyalangium ruber (assembly GCF_034259325.1). Classification (NCBI taxonomy): domain Bacteria; kingdom Pseudomonadati; phylum Myxococcota; class Myxococcia; order Myxococcales; family Archangiaceae; genus Hyalangium; species Hyalangium rubrum. The sequence goes on from NZ_JAXIVS010000006.1 coordinate 336,002, forward strand.
TCAAGCTCTCCCTGGTGCTGAGCCTGTCGCTGTTCCTGCGCCTGGTGGCGGGCGTTGGGCTCTCGACGCCCGTGGAGTCGCCGCTGGTGCTGGGAGCGCTCGTTCTCAAGGAGCTGGTTTATGGAACCTCCGTGGGGCTCGTCGCGGCCCTACCGTTCGACGCGGCGCGGATGGGAGGGCGTTTCATCGACCTTTTCCGGGGCACCTCCGCCGAGGCGAGTCTTCCGGTGGCGGGCAGCCGGGAGTCAGCGACAGGGGATGGCCTGTACCAACTGCTCGTCATGCTGGTGGTGACGGGAGGGCTGTTTCCGGCTGTGGTCTCCGGGTTGCTGCGTGGGTTCGGAGTGGTAGGGCTGGGTGCCTTCGTTCCCTCGGAATCCGCGGCGCTCTTCGTCGTGCGGCTGGCGGGAGGAGCGATGGCCACGGGACTGGCGGTGGGAGCCCCCATCGCCGCAGCGGCGCTGGCCGTGGACTGCCTCATGGGAATGGCGTCTCGCGCGGCACCTCAGATGAACCTCCAGGAACTGGGAGCTCCACTGCGAATCCTGGGCGGGGGCGCCATTCTGTGGCTCGGCATTGGAGTGCTCTGCGAGCGGCTGCTCGCGGGCGTGATGGACTTGGAGGGGACGCTGCTGCTGCTGGGGGAGGCCGCGCGATGAGCGAGAAGACGGAGAAACCCACGGCGAAGCGCCTGCGTGAGGCGCGCCACAAGGGACAGATTCCGCGCAGTCGCCTGCTGTCCTCCAGCGCCGTAACGCTGGGAGGGCTGCTCGGCTTCACCGCCTTTGCACCCGAAGGCTTCGAGCGACTGAAGGACTGGACCGCCCGGTTGTTCCTGGGGGCGGAGGCCACCGGCGCCTGGGAGGAGGGACTGTGTTTGATGGCGCTCCTGTCGGGTCCCGCGCTGGGGGGAGCGTTGGTGGCCGCCCTCACCGTGTCCGTGGCCATGGTGGGCTTCGAGCTGAACACGGAGCACCTGACGCCCAAACTGGAGCGCATCAACCCCGCAGCGGGCTTCAAGCGCCTCTTCAGCGTGCGCTCGCTGGTGGAGACGGCGAAGGCCCTGGTGGTGGCGGCAGTGGTCGCCGCCATGGTGTGGAACGAGGTGGAGGAGGCAGGGCCGGACGCACTGCGAGCGGTGTGGCTCGAGGGAACCGCAGGCCTGAGCCACCTGGTAGGGCGCCTTGCGCCCTTGGCTACCCGCATCGGCTGCGTGCTGCTGGTCCTGGGCGTGGGGGACTACGCGTTGGCGCGGGTCCGGCACACCAAGGACTTGATGATGACCCGCGAGGAGGTGAAGCGGGAGTACAAGGAGAGCGAGGGCGATCCGCACCACAAGGCGCAGCGCAAGGCTCTGCACCGCCAGTTCGCGCAGGGCGGTCCGGCACGCGGGGTGCAAAAGGCCACCGCCGTGGTCGTCAACCCCACGCATATCGCGATCGCGCTCCGTTACGACACCCAGGAGTGTGATGCGCCCTACCTCGTCGCGAAGGGGCGCGAGGCGGACGCACTCATGCTCCGGCAGGAGGCCCAACGCCGTGCAATCCCGGTGGTTCGGGACGTTCCGCTGGCGCGCAGCCTCATCCACTACGACGTCGGGGAGCAGATCCCCGAGGAGCTCTACCAGGCCGCGGCCGTCGTGCTGAGGGTGGCGATGGAGTCTCGCGATACGGACAGGAGTCCACGGAGTCGGATGCCATGAAGCAGCTCGTTCAGATTCTCTTGAAGGCGCGCAAGTCGTCGGACGTGGTGCTCGCGGTGGCCATGGCCGCGGTGCTGGGCGCCCTGATCATTCCCCTGCCACCGGCGGTCCTGGACCTGGGGCTCGCGATCAACCTGGCGGCGGCGGTGGCGCTGCTGGTCGCTGCGCTCTACGCCCAGGATGCGCTCAAGGTGACGGCCTTCCCGACGCTGCTGCTCTTCACCACGCTCTTCCGGCTCGCGCTCAATGTGTCCTCGACGCGGCTCGCGCTGGCCGAGGGGCATGCGGGTGAGGTCATCCAGGCGTTCGGGGAGTTTGTCGTGCGAGGGGACTACGTGGTCGGAGCCGTGTTGTTCGCCATCCTCACGCTCGTCCAGTTCCTCGTGGTGGCCAAGGGCGCCGAGCGCGTCGCGGAGGTCTCCGCGCGCTTCACCCTGGACGCGATGCCGGGCAAGCAGATGTCCATCGATGCGGACCTGCGCGCTGGAGCCATTGATCAGGCACAGGCCCGCCAGCGACGGCGCAACCTGGAGCGTGAGTCCCAGATGTTCGGCGCGATGGATGGTGCGATGAAGTTCGTGAAGGGGGATGTCATCGCAGGGCTCGTCATCGTGGCTGTGAACCTGCTGGGAGGAACCGCCATCGGCGTCCTGCAGCAGGGCATGAGCCTGTCTGAGGCCGCAGCGACCTTCGCCCTCATCGCCATTGGTGACGGGCTGGTCTCGCAGATCCCCTCGCTGTGCATCGCCGTGGCGGCGGGCCTCGTCGTCACACGGGTGGCATCGGAGAAGGAGGAGGACTCGCTCGGCTCGGAGATCGGTTCCCAGTTCTTCGGGCAGTCACGGGCGCTCTGGGTCGTCGCGGGACTGTGCGGGGCGCTCTCCCTGATGCCGGGGATGCCGTTTCTGACCTTCCTGGGCCTGGGAGCGCTGCTCGGAGGGCTGGCTCATGTGCTCACTCACTTGAAGAAGGCAGTGGCTGAGAAGGAGGCTCGGGTCGAGAAAGAAGCTCAGTCCTCTGCCGAGGGCTCGGATGCAGGCGCGGCGCCGGCAAGCGCGGCGGCACCGGTAGGTGTCTCGCCACTCACCTTGGACCTCGCCCCGGATCTGACGCCGCTGGCGCAGGAGCAAGGCGGTGCCTTCGTCCACCAGCAGCTCAACCAGCTTCGCGACGAGGTCTTCTACGAGTTGGGGGTTCGAGTGCCGGGGATCCGGGTGCGAACCCACGCGGCGTACCTGCCCGCCGGGGGCTACGCCATCCTCGTGGATGAAGTCCCCGCGGGAACCGGCCAGGTGGTGCCAGGGACCCTCTACGCGCTCTCCCCACCGGACGAGTTGTCGTTCCTCGACGTTCCGCTCGAACCGGCGACGGACCCCGCCACGGGCAAGCCCATCAGCCGGCTGGCCGAGAGCGGGCGCACGCGGCTGGAAATGGCTCAGGTCCCCATGAAGCGGCCGTCCGAGCTGATCATCCACCACTTCCAAAGCATCCTGCGCGCCCGCGCCGCGAGTCTGCTGGGAGTCCAGGAAGTACAAGGGCTCCTGGAGGGGCTGGAGGCACAGGCGCCCATGCTGGTGAAGGAGGCGCTCCAGAAAGTCCCGCTGCCGCTGCTCGCCGAGGTGCTGCGCAAGCTCCTCCAGGAGCGAGTGAGCATCCGGAACATGCGCGCCATCCTGGAGGCGCTCGTCTCTCCCACCACCGAGGGGGATGCGACGGCGCTCGCGGAGCGCTGCCGGCAAGCCCTGCACCGCTACCTGAGCCACCGGTTCGCCCCCTCGGGGCCGCTCTTCGCCTACCTCGTGGATCCCGAAGTGGAGGAGAGCCTTCGGGGCACGGGGCCTCGGGGGCCCGCGCCCGACCCGGAGCGCGTCGCGGAGATCCTCGAAGGGGTCCGGCGCATCGCCACGGAGGGCAAGGCGGTACTCCTGACGGCGCCGGATGTGCGCAGGACGCTCCGCAGGCTCATCGAGGGAGCTTTCCCCGAGGTGGCGGTGCTGACCTACGGCGAACTGGACGTGGATCTGCAGATCCGGCCCCTGGGACGCCTGGCGCCCGTGCCGGTCACCGCATGAGGAAAATCAGAGGTTTCCAGTTCCCGTGTTGCCCTTGGCGGGGTCCGTCATGTCGGACGGGGCGGACTGTGGGGCCGGGCGGTTGACCCGGTCGCGCAGCTCCTTGCCGGTGCGGAACAGCAGGCCCCGCTTGGGCTTCACCGGGATGACCTGGCCCGTCTTCGGGTTACGGCCTTGATATCCTTGGTAGTTCTTGACGTGGAAGGCGCCAAGCCCGCGGATTTCAATGTTCTCGCCGCGGCAGAGAGCCTCCTTCATCGATTCGAAGATCGTCTCGATGGTGGCTTCGGCCTGCTTCTGAGTCACGCCTCGCTTGGAGACGAGGATGTTGATCAGGTCGGACTTGAGCATCGGACGCTCCCGCAAACCGCGTGACCCCTCAGAAGGAGGGCGCTGTGGCCCGTGATCGAATCTCGAAAACATAACAGAACACCCAGCTCTTGCAAGACGCCTGGACGGCGAACCTCTTGGAAATCTTACGGATTTCAGCCACCGGCCGCCGTGGAGGCGGGGGAGGGGGACTCCTGGGCCGCCGGGGCGGGGCGAAGGGGCGCCACCAGATCGCTCCACCGGGTGCGCCGCAGCACGTCCGCGGTGGCGCAGTCGGCGGCCTGGAAGAAAGTCTCCACCTGCTCGAAGCCCGGAGCCCGGGGGCCCGACCAGGTCTCCGGCCCTCCGGTAATCATCACCCCGTGGAGGGCGAGGACCAGGTCCGCCAGGGTCATCTCCGCCGGGTCCCTGGCCGGCCGGATGCCCCCTTTGCGTACACGCTCCAGCAACTTCGCGCTCACCATCCGCTCGATGGCGTCATGGACGAAGGACTCGGGCACACGCAGGCGGGTAGCCAGCTGTCGGGGCAGGGGGGCAGGCTGCCCATCCACCCAGGCCAGGGTGGCCTCCAGGGCGACCCGGGCGGCCACCAGCTCCAGGGCACGGGGATGGTTGCCGAACGCCCACAGCGAGTCCCGGAAGGCGGCGTGCTCCACCGCGTAGGACAGCCGCGCTCCACAGAGCACCAGCAGCCAGCTCATGTAGATCCACGCCAGGAACAGCGGGATGGCGCTCAGGGAGCCCCAGAGCTTGTCGTAGCGGAAGATCTGCTCGGCGAACCCCTCGTAGAGCTCCTTGGCCAGCACCCACCCCAGGCCCGCCATCAGTCCCCCGGCCAGCGCCGAGCGGACGGCCACCTTGGCGTACGGCGTCCAGTAATAGAGGAGCGTCAGGCCCGTCACCGCGAGCGTGCCCATGGTGACCATGACGATCTGCGGGGCGATGGAGTAGCCCGCGTTGACGATGAGCGCCCGCACCGCGCCCGTGCCCGAGAAGGAGGCAGCCAGGAAGATCGGCCCCAGCACCAAGAGTCCCAGGTAGATGGCCGCCCGGATGAGGATGGGCCGCTGGCGCCGGATGCCCCAGACCTCGTTGACGGTGCCGTCGATGTTGCGCAGCAGCGAGCTGGCCGAGAACAGCAGCGCCAGGAAGCCCACGCTGCCCAGGGCCATGGAGTTGGCCGGGTTCAGGAAGCCCTCGAGGAACGCGGAGGACTCCTCGCGGATGCCCGGCGCGAGCGCCATGTGGATGGCGGTGCGCATCCGCCGCTCGAAGCCCTCCTGGTGCAGGGTGCGCAGCAGCACCAGGCCCACGGTGACCAGGGGCACCAGCGAGAAGACGCTGATGTAGGTGAGGGACTCAGCCCGGAGGCTGATGTTCTCGCCCTGGAAGTCGCGGACCACGGCGCGCCCGGCCAGGTAGACGTCCGTCGCGAAGCGGCCCACGGAGGTCTTCGCCACGGGCTCCCAGGACTTCTGGGCCCAGCCGACCAGCTTGGTGTGCAGGTTCCGCAAGGGGAGCAGTACGGGCATTGGAGGCGGACGCAAGGCTAGTCAAAGCCGCGCCCCTTCGACCAGTCTCCCCCTACGGGGCTTACTTGGAGAGCCGCCTGCCGTGCATGACAGCCGACAGGCGGCGCTCCTTACGAGAGGACACGCTCAGGAAGCGTCGCCCCCGGAGGGCGTTCCGTTCCCGCCGTTCGAAGAGGCGGGAGGCGGGGGCGGAGTGCCACCGCCGGAGGAGGAAGGCTCGGTGCCGCCCGTGGGCTGCTGGGGCGGACGCTGGGACTGCTCACCCCGGCGCTCCTCGCCACGGCGGTCATCCCGGCGCTCGCCACCCCGGTTGCGGTCACCCCGGTTCTGGTCGCGGTCCGGGCGACGGCCCTCGCGCCGGTCACGGTCACCGCCCCGGTCACGCTCGCCGCGTTCCCCACGCTCGCCGCGCTCAGCCCGTTCACCGCGCTCACCGCGCTCACCGCGCTCGCGGTCGCCGCCCCGGTCACGCTCGCCGCCCCGGTCGCGGTCGCCGCCGCCCCGGTCACGGTCACCACCCCGGTCACGGTCGCCGCCCCGGTCACGGTCACCACCCCGGTCGCGGTCCCTGCCACCCCGGCGGCCCTGATCCTGACGGTAGCGATCGCCCTGGCCTCCGCCGCTCTCGGGCCGCCGCTGCATCGACAGCTCGCCGTCACCGGAGCCAGGAGACGAGGCCACCTTGTGCTCGGGGCCCAGGCCGGAGCGGCCGTAGATGTCGTACTGCTCGCGGTGGTAGTTCTGCTGCGCCTTGACCTGGATGGACTTGTTGTAGCGGTCCATCAGGTGACGAAGCTCCTGGCGCTCCTCGCCCTGGAGCAGCCGCGCCACCTCCGCGCTGCAGTTGATGACCAGCGTGGAGTCCTTGTAGCCCGGCGCCTCGCGGCGGATCTCCCGGAAGATCTCGTAGCAGACCGTGGTGGCGGTCTTCACGAAGCCCTTGCCGTCGCAGTACGGGCAGTCCTCGTGCAGCACGCGGCCGATGGACTCGCGCACGCGCTTGCGCGTCATCTCCACCAGGCCCAGCTCGGAGATGCGCAGCACGTTCGTCTTCGCCTTGTCGCGGCCCAGCGCCTCCTGCAGCGACTTGAAGACCTTGTCCCGGTTCTGCGCCTTCTCCATGTCGATGAAGTCGCAGATGATGATGCCGCCGATGTTGCGCAGCCGCAGCTGGTAGACGATCTCCTTGGCCGCCTCGACGTTGATCTTGGTGATCGTCTCCTCGAGGCTCTTCTTGCCGACGTAGCGGCCCGAGTTGACGTCGATGGCGGTGAGCGCCTCGGCCTGGTCGATGATCAGGTAGCCGCCGCTCTTGAGCCACACCTTGCGCTGGGTGGCGCGGTGCATCTCCTGCTCAATCCCGTAGGCGTCGAAGACGGGCTCGTCGCTCTCGTGCAGCACCACCCGGTCCTTGAGCGCCGGGTCCTGGGCGATGACGAAGGCCTGGATGCGCTCGTACTCCTCGCGGTCGTCGACGACGAGCTTCTCCACGTCGTGGGCGAACAAGTCGCGCGTGGCGCGCAGGATGAGGTCCAGGTCCGGGTGCAGCAGGCCCGGGCCGCCGCGCTTCTCATTGCGGCGCACCACCTGGTTCCACACCTCGATGAGGAAGCGGATGTCGGTCTCGAGCTTCTCCTGCGGGACGTTCTCCGCCACGGTGCGGACGATGAAGCCCGTTCCGGGTGGGCGCAGCCGGTCGACGATTTCACGCAGCCGCTTGCGCTCCTTCTCGTTGGAGATGCGGCGGCTGATGCCCACGTGGTCCACCGTGGGCATGAACACCAGGTGACGGCCGGGGATGGAGATGTGCGAGGTGAGGCGGGCGCCCTTGGTGCCGATGGGATCCTTGGAGATCTGGACCACCACCTCCTGGCCCACCTTGAGCAAGTCCTCGATGCGCGAGCTCTTGCGGACCTTGGACTTCTCCTCCTTGTCGCGGCGCTGCTGCTCATCGCGCTGGCGCCGGGCCTTGTCCTTGTCGCGCTGCTCCCGCTCCTTCTCGCGCTCCTTCTGGCGGGCCTCACGCGCCTCGCGGCCCTCGCGCGGGGCGCGGCGCTCACCGGTGGTGACCTCGGGACGCGGCGTCGCGGCGGAGGCCTCGGCCGACGGGGCAGGGATGATCTCGCCCAGCGCGGTGGCGGCGTGCGGCGGGGGCTCGGGCTGAGCGGTGAGGTCGGGCGTGGGCTCGGCGGTCTCCGTCGAGACAGCCGCCTCGGGAGCGACAGCCGAAGCCTCGGTCGAAGCGGGGGGAGCGGCCTCGGAAGCCGTGGCCACGGGAGCCGACTCCGTGGTGGGCTCGAACGCGGCGGCCGGAGGCGGGGGAGGCGTCACGGCCTCCGCCGCCGGAGCCGCGTCAACCACCGGGCTCTCCACGGCCGGAGCGGCGACGACACTCGGCGACTCGGTGGCCACGGCGGGCTCCGTGCTCGCGGGGGCCGCCACGGCGGCGGGCTCCTGGGAGGGCGCGGCGGCGGGCTCACCTTGGGGAGGAGCCAGCTCACCGGGGGCCAGCTCCTGCACTTCCAGCTCGACTTCGGCGGCGGCGACCGGACCGTCACCCGCCGCGGCCTCGGCGGCCTCGGCCTCCGTTTCGGAGGGGACGTCCGGGAAGTCCTCGTGCTCGCCCTCGGTCAGCTCGAACTGGGCGCGCGCGAAGTCCGGGTCGTAGACGACGTCGCTGACATAAAGGAAAGCGGCCTTTTCGAGCCCGATGTCCACGAAGGCCGCCTGCATGCCCGGGAGCACCCGGACGACGCGGCCCTTGTAGATGTTACCGACGACGCCTTTGTCCTTCTTACGCTCGAGATAGAACTCCGCGATGTGCCCACCCTCGACGAGGGCGACTCGGGTCTCTCGACCCGCGGAGTTGATGACAAGGATGCTGCCCATGGGCGAATCCTGGACGCGCGCGCGGACGGGCGTGCCCCACCGGACGGGAGGCGACGAGGCCTCGCGCTTCCACGCGCGCTGCGAGGGGAGAGGGGACCCAGGACCCTCCCGCATGGGCGGACCAGACTCTGGCTCGCGTCTCGCGGGTGGGGGTTGAGGGCACCGCCTGCTCCTCCGAGTTCATGACGCCTCGCGACCACCGGCACCGTGCCGGGCGAGGCCTTTAACCGACAGCGTTCAAGGTTCCCCCACTCGCGCGGGCCGCCCGCTCCTTCATTCCACACCCGGTCGGAGCCCATCCGCGGGCGCCTTGGGGGGGTGAAAGGAGACTCGGTGCAACCGGCACGCCCAGGGGAGCCTGGGAACGCAACCCGTCTCAAAAAGTCACCTGGACATGACGACCCACCAACGCGGGGCGTCATACAACTGCCCAGAAACACATGGAGTTTTTCACGCCTTTAACGGGCATGTAAAGGCGAGAAGTAGCGAATGTTGTCCCAACGTCAGAGATTGCCCCCCGCTTTCCTGGTTTCAGGCCTGGGCGGTAGGGGCTTGCTTGCGCGACTCGGGCTTGTCCAGGCGGCCGCGCGGCCGGCGCACCAGCCGCAGCCCGGTCCACGTCGGGTCGATGAGGCAGATCTTGTTGTCCACCATGCCGATGTCGAGCGCGGCCTGGCGGATGAAGTCCTCGGACAGCGAGCTCTTGATGCCCTCGCCGCTGGGCCAGCACACCCAGATGCCGCCGGTGAGCGCCATGGCGCGCGAGAGGGCAGGCAGGCGCTGGACGAGCTCGTGCGCATCCGAGGTGAAGAAGAGGATGACGTCCAACCCGGACTGGGCGGTGATGAGGAACTCCACGCCCTCGGGCAGCGGGTTGAGGCGCTGGACGAAGCCGCGCGGGGGGTTGATGACGGAGACCTTGTGACCGGCCCGGATGCCGAGCATCGCGGGCAGGGAGGCCATCGTGTACGGCGTCATGACGTGCGCTCCACGGTGAAGGTGCGGAACTCTCCGGTGGGCTCGCTGTCCGCGCGCTCGACGTCCGTCACGCGCGCGGAAACGGGGCCCCGGTGGCACCAGCGGATGAAGTCCTCGAGCGCGGCGGGCTCGCCCTCGGCCACGGCCTCCACGGAGCCGTCGTCGCGGTTGCGCACCCAGCCGGTGAGGCCCAGTCGGGCGGCCTCGACGCGGGTGCTCTCCCGGAAGAAGACGCCCTGCACCTTGCCCCGTATCCGCAGGCTCACGCGCTGGATGCCCATTGTGCCCGCCTCCTCGACTCTCAGCTCCGGGCCTCGCCCTTGAGCAGTGACAGGAAGGCCTGCTCGTCGAGGATCCTTACCCCGAGTTCCTGAGCCTTCTTCAGCTTGCTACCTGCGTCCTCGCCCGCCACCACGAAATCGGTCTTGCGCGAGACACTTCCCGCCACCTTGCCGCCCCGCCGTTCGATTTCCTCCTTGGCCTGCTCGCGGCTCATGCCGGACATGCCGCCGGTGAGCACCACCGTCTTGCCCGCGAAGGGGCCGCCCGTGGCCACCTGGGGAGGGGCGGGGGTGACGCCGGCGGAGAGCAGCGCGTCGATGGCGGCGCGGTTCTGCGGCTCCTGGAAGAAGGCGTAGATGACCTGGGCCATGGTGGGGCCCACGTCCTTGACGCGGGTGACGGAGTCCTGGTCGGCCGTGTAGAGCTGCCGCACGTCCGGGAAGGCCTCGGCCAGGGCCTTGGCCGTCGCTTCGCCCACGTGCCGGATGCCCAGCGCGTAGAGGAAGCGGCGCTGCGTGGTCTGCTTGGAGCGCTCGATGGCGGCCAGCAGGTTCTCGGCGCTCTTCTCGCCCATGCGCTCCAGGCTCATGAGCTTCGTCTTGTCGAGCGCGTACAGGTCCGCGAACGTCTTCACCAGCCCGCTGGAGACCAGCGCCGAGGCCAGCTTGTCGCCCACCCCGTCGACGTCCATGGCGGTGCGCGAGGCGAAGTGGCGGATCTTCTCCACGAGCTGCGCGGGACACGAGGCGCTGGTGCAGCGGATGATGGCGCCCTCCTCGTCCTTGGCCGTCTGGGCGCCGCACACCGGGCAGTTCTTGGGGAATTCGTAGGGCTTGGAGTCCGCCGGGCGCTTGGAGAGCACCACCGAGACGATTTCCGGGATGACGTCGCCCGCGCGGCGGACGAAGACGGTGTCGCCCTGGCGCACGTCCTTGCGGCGCAGCTCGTCCTCGTTGTGCAGGGTGGCGCGCGACACGGTGACGCCGCCGACCTTCACCGGCTTGAGGTGGGCCACGGGAGTCAGGGCGCCCGTGCGGCCCACCTGCACCTCGATGGCATCCACCCGGGTGGACTCCTCCTCGGGCGGGAACTTGTAGGCCACCGCCCAGCGGGGGCTCTTGGAGACCTGACCGAGCCGCAGGCGCAGGTCCTCGTCGTCCACCTTCACCACCATGCCGTCGACTTCGAAGGGCAGGGCGTGGCGGCCCTTCTGCGAGGCCTCGTACTGCTTGCGTACGCCGTCCAGGCCCTTGGCATGCTCGTGGCGGTTGACGGGCAGCCCGAGCTTCTTGAGGTACTCGAGCTTCTCGGTGTGCGTCTTGAAGGCGGGCAGGCCCTCGGTGGCCACGTACTCGTAGAGGTAGATGGAGAGCGGGCGGCTCGCGGTCATCTTCGGATCGAGCTGGCGCAGGCTGCCGGCCGCCGCGTTGCGCGGGTTGGCGAAGAGCGGCTCGCCCTCCTCCTCGCGCTTCTCATTGAGCTTCTTGAAGTCCTCCTTGCGGATGAAGACCTCGCCGCGCACCTCGAGCACGGGAGGCACCTTCACGCCGTCCTGGGGCAAGAGCTCCAGCGGCAGGCTGCGCACGGTGCGCAGGTTGCCCGTCACGTCCTCGCCCGTGGTGCCATCGCCACGCGTGGCGCCCTGGAGGAACTTGCCCTGCTCGTAGCGCAGGGTGATGGCCAGGCCGTCGAGCTTGGGCTCGCAGACGTAGGTGACCTCGGAGACGCCAGCCAGCTTGCGGATGCGCTCGTCGAAGTCGGAGAACTCCTCGTCATTGAAGACGTTGGCCAGCGAGAGCATGGGCGCCCGGTGGACGACCTTCTCGAACTTCTCGGCGGCCTCGCCGCCCACGCGCTGGGTGGGCGAGTCGGGAGTGGCCAGCTGGGGGTGCTTCGCCTCGAGCTCCTGCAGCTCGCGCATCAGCCGGTCGTACTGCGCGTCGCTCACCTCCGGCGAGTCGAGGACGTAGTAGCGATAGTTGTGGTGAGCCAGCTCCTGACGGAGCTCGCGGGCGCGTTTCTCGGCGGTCTTCAAATCCACGGATGGAGCCTCGCCGGGGGAGGGGAAGGGGATGTCCCCGGTCCGATCGGACGCGAGGATGGCGACCTTCCCCGACTCTCCGCAAGCCGGGCGTAGCGAGGTGAAACGCGAGGCGAGCGCCCGGGGGCGCTGAGAGGCAGGACGCTGGAGGTTGGAGAGAAGAGTCGCTGCCATCTGCACACCCGGCTCCGTGGTGGCGACTTCTCTATCACGGAGACGCCCTACCCATGAAGTAGTCCTCCAACTTCGACCCATCGGCGGAAGGGGAGCGGATTCGGGAAATGGGCCCGTTGTCGGGAAGGAACGGGTGGCCGGCGCGGTTCCTACCTCTTGAGAAGGGCCTGCCGGGCGACAGTTTCAGTGGGCAGGCAAGGCAGCGATGCCTTGACAGCCCTGGGGGTCGTCAATAACCTGCCCGGCGGTTCAAGGCGTCAGGGTTCCCCTGGTGCCCTTTCTTCCCAACCACCCCTTCGGCTCTGCCACGGTCCCGTGAGGGGACTTGGGCGGGTCGGCCAGTGTGTCGCCTGGGCGGTGCTCTCCGGCACCCCGCGAAATCTCCCGACAACAGACGCGCGCTCGGTCCACGGGCGCCCCAGCAACGCAATCACCCCCATCATGCGCAAAGCCCGTTCAACCAAAGAGAAGGCCCCGGACATCGAGGTCGAGGCCGAAGAGCGCCCCAAGCGCCGCCGCACCACCACCGCCAAGGCCGCCCCCGAGCGGGAGGAGCCCGAGAAGCCCGCTCGTCGCCGCACCCGCCGCGCGGACGAGGGCGAGGCCGAGGCCGCTGACGCCGGTGAGCAGGCCGCCGAGCCGCCTCGCCCCGTGCTCACGCCCATGCCGCGCCCCGTGCGCGACGAGGAGTTCCAGGAGGCCCGCGCCGTCGCCGCCGCCGAGCCCCCCGCCGCTCCCGCCGCTCCCGAGCCCGCCGAGACGCCCTCCATCACCGAGGTGACGCGCGATGGCGCCCCGATGCAGGTCATCAAGCTCAATGACCTGAAGCGGATGAAGATCACCGAGCTGTCGAAGATGGCCCACGACTTCAACATCGAGGGCTACCAGGGTCTGAAGAAGCAGGACCTCATCTTCGCGCTGCTGTCGGGCATCGCCGACAAGCGCTTCGAGGTCCACGCGGAAGGGGTGCTGGAACTGCTCAGCGACGGCTTCGGCTTCCTGCGCAGCTCCGACAGCGACTACCAGCCCAGCCCGGACGACATCTACGTGTCCCCCTCGCAGGTGCGCCGCTTCAACCTGCGCCCCGGCGATACGGTGACGGGCCCCATCCGCCAGCCCCGCGAGGGCGAGCGCTTCTTCGCGCTGCAGAAGGTGGACCGGGTCAACTTCGTGGATCCGCTGTCCGAGGCGGCGCGCGAGCGCATCCTCTTCGACAACCTCACGCCGCTCTACCCCACGCGCAAGCTGAAGCTGGAGCACGAGGGGTCGGAGATGACGACCCGCATCATCGACATGTTCTGCCCCATCGGCATGGGCCAGCGCTGCCTCATCGTGGCGCCTCCCAAGGCCGGTAAGACGGTGCTGCTGCAGAACATCGCCCACGCCATTGCCAAGAACCACCCGGATGTCTACCTCATGGTGCTGCTGGTGGATGAGCGCCCGGAAGAGGTGACGGACATGGAGCGCAGCGTGCGCGGCGAGGTGGTGTCCTCCACCTTCGACGAGCCGGCCACGCGCCACGTTCAGGTGGCGGAGATGGTCATCGACAAGGCCAAGCGCCTGGTCGAGCAGAAGTACGACGTCTGCATCCTCCTGGACTCCATCACCCGTCTGGCGCGCGCCTACAACACGGTGGTGCCGGCCTCCGGCAAGATTCTCTCCGGTGGTGTGGACGCCAACGCGCTGCACAAGCCCAAGCGCTTCTTCGGCGCCGCGCGCAACATCGAGGAGGGTGGCAGCCTCACCATCATCGGCACCGCGCTCATCGACACCGGCAGCCGCATGGACGAAGTGATTTTCGAGGAGTTCAAGGGCACCGGTAACTCGGAAATCGTCCTGGACCGCAAGCTCTTCGAGAAGCGCATCTTCCCGTGCCTCGACATCAACAAGTCGGGCACGCGCAAGGAAGAGCTGCTGCTGGGCCAGTCGGACCTCATCCGCATCACCGCGCTGCGCCAGGTGCTGCACCCCTTCACGCCGATCGACGCGATGGAGTTCGTGCTCAAGCACATGCGCCCCACCGCTTCCAACCCCGAGTTCCTCGGGTCGATGAACCGCTAGCAAGGAGCCCTGTATGCGCCGCACCCGCTTCGGACGACTGGCCACCCTCGCCTTGGGGGTGGTTTTGGGATTCGGAGTGGGGTGCGAGCCCATCGATCCAGAGCTCGGAGAGATCCCCATCGGGCTCTCCGACGCGATCTGCTACCGCGACAGCGACTGCGCCCCCAACGGGTGCTGCGGCGAGGCCACCAACCCCACGCATGTCTCCGAGGCGCCCAGCTGTGTCAACGTGCGCTGTGACGGGACCTGCACGCCCAACAGCATCGACTGCGGGCGCTGCATCGCCGTGTGCCGCGACTCGCGCTGCGCCGCGGCCTGCCAGTAGAACGTCTCAGGGGTTCGGCGGAGCGATGACCGGCGCCGGCTGGGCCTTGAGGCGCGCGTAGTCGAAGCACGCCACGAAGACGGCGGCGATGGGCACCGCGAACAGCGCGCCCACCAGCCCGAAGAGGCGCTCCCCGGCAATCAGGCTGAAGGCCACGATGACCGGGTGGATGCGCGCCGCCGAGCCCATGATCTTCGGGTTGAGGAAGTAGGCCTCCAGCGCGTGGATGCCGATGATCCACACCAGGATGGCAAACGCCTTCTGGAACCCGTCCGCCAGCGCGATGACGACGATGGGCACCGAGCTGAGGATGCTGCCAAAGATGGGGATGAGGCTCAGCAGCGTGGCGATGGTGGCCAGCAGGAAGGCGAACTTCACCCCGAACACCAGCAGGCCGATGCCCGTGAGCACCCCGTTCACCAGGCAGATGGTCACCTGGCCGCGGACGACACCCGACAGCGAGCGGTCGATGCGATCCACCAGCACGCGCGCGTCAGCGGCGTACTCGGGCGGGATGAGGGTGCCGAAGTAGCTGCGGATGCCCTGCGCGTCGATGGAGAAGAACGCGCCCACCATCAGGATGAAGAACACCATGAAGACGCCGGCGACCACGCCGCCGATGATGGTGCGGGAGATGGTGACGATGTTGCCCAGGTTCTCGCGCACCAGCACCGCCAGCCGGGCCGCGGAGTCCTTGAGCATCTGCGCCAGGTCCACCGCGAAGCTGAAGTGCGGCCCGCTCGCCGAAGGGTCGGCGCCCTCCACCGCCCGGTTGGACAGCGCGATGGGGATGCCGTAGCCGCTCAGCCACGCCTCGGCGCGCTGGGCGACCGACTGGAGGTACTCCGGGGTGAGCGAGTTGGCGAAGGCCAGCGCGTCACGGCTGATGCGCGCCAGCTCGCGGTAGAGCTGCGGCACCAGCGCGATGAAGAACAGGTACACGCCCACGAAGAACAGGGCGTAGATGAGCAGGATGGCCACCCACCGGGGGATTTGCCTGCCGCCTACGCGGAGGCGGGTGATGCGGGCCACCAATGGCTGCACGAGGTAGGCGATGAGGGCCGCGCCCGCGAAGGGCATCACCACCGAGCGGAAGGTGATGA
Source organism: Hyalangium ruber (assembly GCF_034259325.1). Taxonomy (NCBI): domain Bacteria; kingdom Pseudomonadati; phylum Myxococcota; class Myxococcia; order Myxococcales; family Archangiaceae; genus Hyalangium; species Hyalangium rubrum. Next base: position 351,491 of record NZ_JAXIVS010000006.1, read on the forward strand.
GCACCGCCGCGATGGCCAACCACAGGCACGCGAGGATGATGAGTCGCTTGCGGCGCTCCTCGGGAGGCGTGATATCGGCGGGCTGCAACATGGCGCGGCTTATGGCAGAGCCGCCCCCCCGTCACAAGTCCTCTACCCCCCTTAGACGATGAGGCCGGAGGGCGGGGGCTGCACCAACCGCAGCTTCGCCTCCACCTTGTCGAGCACCTGGCTCATCAGCGGCCGCTTCACCCGGCCCTCGGTGGCCTCGCCCAATCCCAACATTTGCTCCACCAACCAGCGGTTGAGAAAGAGCAGCGTCAGCCGGTCCGTCGGCGCCAGCCCTCGCTCGAGGTAGCGCTTGTTGCGCATGTAGTCGTCATACGCGTCGAACTCGCGCGCCAGCTCCCAGCGCGAGAGCCGCAGCGCCTCGGTGTAGACGGCCGGGCCCGGCCGGGGCGTGGGCTCCAGGAAGAGCGGCGCGAAGGTGCCGCCCACGTCCAGGTCGATCTCCTGGATGGGCGGCGGCCACTGGGTCAGGTCCTTCGCCAGCAGCTTCGCCACCTCCTCCAGGAGGTGGTCCATCATGGGGATGGGCTTGGTCTCGAAGAGGTAGTCCCAGCGCGAAGGCATCGTGCCAACCTAGCTCAGCGTCCGCCGTCCGTGGAGGTGCCGCCGTCGGGAGTGGAGGTGCCCCCGTCCGGAGTGCCTCCATCCGTCGGCTCGCCCTGGCAGCAGGCGGTGTTGGAGAAGTAGAGGCCCGCCTGCGTACACGAGGCGCGGATGACGCGCTTGTACTCGCTGCAGCCGCTGATGATGCCCTGGGCCCCCTGGCCATCACAGGTGGGCGCGCCCGAGGTCGTCGGATCACACGAGGCGCTGCCCTCCTGCACGCACAGCGCGCGGGAGCGGAAGAAGCGCTGCGAGTTGATGTCTCCGGGGACGATGCTGCACATGGCGCTCTCGCCACACGGCAGGATGTTCGGGCCGTTGGAGCAGGGCCCCACGGTACAGGACGGCTCGCAGTTGACGGCGCGGTTCTCCTCGCAGAGGGGGGACTCGGCGCACAGGTCTCGGTCGTTGCAGGCCAGCAGCCACAGCAGGGGAGCAAGGGGAAGGAGGCGGTACACAGGGGGGCTCCAGTCAGGGAAAGCGTTCCAGGAAGTTCACCAGGATCTGTCGTCCGGCGGGAGTGGGAGCGATGGCCGACAGCAGCCGGGGCACGCGCTCTCCGGGCGGCACGCCGCGCGCGGTGGCCTCCGCCTCCAGCCGCTCCGCCCGCGCCTGGATGAGCGCCTGCATGGCGGCTGGCTGCACCTCCGGGTGGAACTGCACGCCGCGCGTATGCGGACGGAAGGCCAGCGCCTGCACCGCCGTGTTGGTGTTGCCCGCCAGCACCACCGCGCCCGCGGGAGGCTCCGGGACGATGTCCTCGTGGGTGGCCTGCACGGCGATGGTCTCGGACAAGCCCTGGAAGAGCGGGTCGGCTCGGCCGTGCTCCGTCAGGCGGACCTCCACCGTGCCAATCTCCCGGCCCTGGGGGTTTCGCACCACCCGGCCGCCATAGGCATGCGCCAGCAGTTGGTGGCCAAAGCACACCCCCAGCACCGGGATGCCCCGCTCCTCCGCGCCCACCATGAGCTCCGCGGCACGCTCCATCCACGGCTCCAGTCGGGTGACGGACAGTGGTGAGCCCGTCATCATCACCGCGTCATAGCCCGAGATGTCCGTCGGCAGCTTCGCTCCCTGGTGGGCGGCCACGATGTCGAATCGATAACCGGACAGTCCAAGCGTCTGGAGGAACCACCGGTCGTAGTCGCCCACCGAGAGGCGGACCGAGGCCGCGGCTTCTCCCGCTTTCAGCAACAGAACGTTCTTCACCGCACGCCTCCCGGCCCTGGGTTGCCGCACTCGGCGGGCATCCCTACCGTTTTACGCCGATCTTGATCGGCGCCCGAGCCCGCGAGTCCTCGCGTCCGGGCCCTCCTAGGAGTCTCCATGACCGACGCTCGTTCGCTCACGCCCCAGCTCCCCGCGGCCAAGCTGCTCATCGACGGCCAGCTTGTGGACCCCGTGGAAGCGGGAACCCTTACCGTGACGAACCCCGCTACCGGGGAGAAGATTTGTGACGTGCCCTCCGCCACGGGCGCCGATGTGGACAAGGCGGTGAAGGCCGCGCGCCGCGCGTTCGAGTCCGGACCGTGGAGCAAGATGAACCCCAGCGAGCGCGGCAAGCTCATCCGCAAGCTGTCGGATCTGCTCTGGCAGCGCCGCGAGGAGTTCGCCCTCGTCGAGTCGATGAACAACGGCAAGACGTTCCGTCAGGCCATCACCGGCGATGTGGCGCCCGGCGCCGCCACGCTGTCCTACTTCGCCGACTGGGCCAACAAGATCACCGGCGAGGTGCTGCCGGTGGACGGCCCCTTCCTCACCTACTGCCTCAAGGAGCCGGTGGGCGTGGTGGGCGCCATCGTTCCGTGGAACTACCCCACGTGCCTGCTGTGCTGGAAGCTGGGCCCGGCGCTCGCGTCCGGCTGCACCGTGGTGGTGAAGCCCTCGGAACTCACCCCGCTCACCGCCCTCAAGCTGGGCGCGCTCGCCCTGGAGGCGGGCTTCCCGCCGGGCGTGCTCAACGTGGTGACGGGCTACGGCGACCCCGCGGGCGAGGCGCTCGCGCGGCACCCGGACGTGGACAAGATCTCCTTCACCGGCTCGGGGCGCACCGCGCGCCGGCTGCTTCAGGCCTCGGCCAACAGCAACCTCAAGAAGCTGACGCTGGAGCTGGGCGGCAAGAGCCCGCAGATCGTCCTCCCGGACGCCGACTTCGCCACCGCCGTGGAGGCGTGCTTCTGGGGCATTTTCAGCAACAAGGGGGAGATCTGCAACGCGGGCAGCCGCGTGCTCGTGCATGAGAAGGCCTATGACGCGTTCGTCGGCCAGCTCACCGAGCGCGCCAAGAAGATGCGCGTGGGTGACCCGCTGGATGCCGCCACGGAGATGGGCGCGCAGATCAGCCCTCGCCAGCTCGAGACCATTCTCAGCTACGTGGACAGCGGCAAGCGCCAGGGCGCGAAGCTGCTGGTGGGCGGCGAGCGCGACACGCAGGGCACCAAGGCCAAGGGCCTCTTCATGCAGCCCACCATCTTCGGAGACGTGCAGCCGGAGATGAAGATCGCCCAGGAGGAGATCTTCGGTCCGGTGCTGAGCTGCATCCGCTTCCGGGACGAGGCACACGCGCTGGAGATCGCCAACGGCACCCAGTACGGCCTGGCCGCCTCCATCTGGACACGCGACGTGGCCAAGGCGCACGCCATGGCGCGCAAGGTGAAGAGCGGCGTGGTGTGGATCAACTGCTTCAACGAGTTCGACGATGCCGCGCCCTTCGGTGGCTACAAGGAGTCGGGCTGGGGCCGGGACCTTTCACATCACGCCCTGGAGGGTTACCTCCAGTACAAGGCCGTGTGGACGAAGCTGCCCGCGGACCTCTGATTTCTCTCAAGGACAAGGACGCGTACCGATGGCAATCCGTCCCAAGGCAAAGGTCATCTCCCACCCGGTCATGGCGCGTCGCGCGCGCGCCAAGGAGAAGGTGGATGCGGCGCGCACCGTCATGCGAGAGCCGGGCGGGGTGGACTTCCTTCGCAAGTGGTTCGAGGAGAAGGGCGTCCGCAAGGTGAAGCTGGGCGCGGTGGACATCGACGGGGTATGGCGCGGCAAGTACATCTCCCTCGACAAGTTCTTCTCCGCGGCCAAGGGCGGCCTGGGCTTCTGCGACGTCGTGTTCGGCTGGGACCTGGCCGACGAGCTGCTCGACAACACGCAGGTGACGGGCTGGCACACGGGCTACCCGGACGCGAACGCGCGGGTGGACGTGTCCACCGGCCGCATCATCCCCTGGGAGCCGGACACCGCGGCCTTCCTGCTCGACTTCGTCAACAAGGACGGCTCGCCCTTCGGCGCCAGCCCACGCCAGCTCCTGCAGAAGATCGGCCGGCGCGCGCGGGACATGGGGTACCTGCCCAAGTTCGGCGCCGAGTACGAGTTCTTCATCTTCAAGGAGACGCCGCAGTCGCTGAAGGAGAAGGGGTTCCAGAACCTCACCCCGCTCACCCCGGGCATGTTCGGCTACTCGTGGCTGCGTACCTCGCTCAGCGCTCCGCTGGTGCATGCCATCATCGACGGGTGCAACGCCTTCGGGGTGGACATCGAGGGCTTCCACACCGAGACGGGCCCCGGCGTGTTCGAGGCCGCCATCCGCTACGACGACCTGGAGAAGTCGGCGGACAAGGCGGTGCTCTTCAAGACGGTGGTGAAGGAGATCTGCGCCCGCCACGGGCTCACCGCCTGCTTCATGGCCAAGGTGAACGCGAAGCTGCCGGGATGCTCGGGGCACGTGCATCAGTCGCTGTGGAACATGAAGGGCGACCGGAACACCTTCCATGACGAGAGCGTGCCAGATGGCATGAGCCAGACGATGCGGCACTACATCGGCGGGCAGGTGTCGCTGATGCCGGAGTTCACCGCGCTCTACTGGCCCACGGTGAACAGCTACAAGCGCAGCGTGGAGAACACGTGGGCGCCCACCACCGCCACGTGGGGTCAGGAGAACCGCACCACGGCCATCCGCGTCATCGGCGACAGCCCCAAGTCCATGCGGCTGGAGTACCGCCAGCTCGCCGCGGACATGAACGCCTATATCGGCATGGCGGCGAGCCTCGCCGCGGGCCTGTGGGGCGTGGAGAACAAGGTGGAGCCGCCGCCCATGTGCTCGGGCAACGGCTACGAGGCCAACGCCCAGCCGCTGCCGCGCAACCTCAAGGAGGCGGTGGAGCTGCTGGAGCGCTCCGACCGGGCGCGCGAGCTGCTCGGCGAGGACTTCGTGGACCACTACGTGCGCACGCGCAAGTGGGAGGTGCGCCAGTACGAGCGCGCCGTCACCAACTGGGAGCTCGAACGCTACATGGAGCTCATCTGAGCCACACGGGAAGGACCGGGTCCATTACGATGCATCCATTCGATATGCCGACCGAAGCGCGCGTCACGGAGATGTCCTGGCCCACGAAGATCGTCTTCGGCGTGGGAGCCCTCAAGCGTCTGCCGGCGCAGGTCGAGCGGCTGAAGATGAAGCGCCCGCTCGTCGTCACCGACGCGGGCGTGGTGAAGGCGGGGCTCGCCCAGCGCATCTACGACGTGCTCAAGGGCGCGGGCGTGGAGTACGCGGTGTTCGACCGCGTGGAGCCCAACCCCACCGAGAAGGACGTCTTCGCCGGCCTGGAGGCGTACCGGCGCGGCGGGTGCGATGGAATCGTCGCGCTCGGGGGCGGCAGCCCGCTGGATGCGGCCAAGCTGGTGCAGTTGCTCACCACGCACGAGCCGCCGCTGTCGCGCTACGACGACGCCAAGGGCGGTGACCAGTACGTGCGCGACGACCTGCCGCCGCTCATCGCCATTCCCACCACGGCCGGGACGGGCTCGGAGGTGAGCCGCTCGGGCGTGGCCACGCTGGAGGACACGGGCCGCAAGACGGTCATCTTCAGCCCGCACCTGCTGCCCAAGGCGGCCATCTGCGATCCCGAGCTGACGCTGGGGCTGCCGCCGGGAGCCACCGCCGCCACGGGCATGGACGCCTTCACGCACTGCCTGGAGGCTTATCTCTCCAACGGCTTCCACCCACTGGCGGACGCGGTGGCCATCGACGGCATCATCCGCGTGGGGCGCTCGCTGCTCACCGCCGTGAAGGAGGGCAGCAACGTCTCGGCCCGCGCCGACATGATGGTGGCGGCGATGCAGGGCGCCATGGCCTTCCAGAAGGGCCTGGGCGCCTGCCACGCGCTGGCGCACGCGCTCACGCCCATCTCCGGGGTACACCACGGCCTGGCCAACGCCATCGTCCTGCCCGTGGTGATGGAGTTCAACCGCCCCATGTGTACCGCGCGGCTGGCGCGCGTGGCGGTGGCCATGGGCGAGTTCGCCAACATGCGCGAGGACGTGCTCGCCGGTAACGCCATCGAGCGGGTGCGCAAGCTCAACGCGGCCATCGGCATCCCCGCGCGGCTGCGCGACGCGGGCGTACAGGAGAAGGACTTGTCGCGCATCGCCGCCAAGGCCTTCGAGGACGCCTCGCACCTGAGCAACCCGCGCAAGTGTACCGAGGCGGATCTGCTCGCCATGGCGCGCGAGGCGTTCTGAGCACCTGAGTCCGTCACGCACTCGCGGAGAACCGACGCCGGTACTCCGCGGGCGTGACTCCGAGCGAGCGCCGGAACACGCGGTGCAGCGTCTCCAGCGTGCCGAAGCCGACCTCGGTGGCGATCTCCTTCACCGTCCGCCGCGTCGCCTCCAGGGAGGACCGAGCCGCCTCCACGCGCAGCTTCTCGACGTACTTCGCGGGCGTCAGCCCGACCTGCTCGCGGAACGCGCGCGCGAAGTTGCGGGGGCTCATCGCCGCGCGCCGGGAGAGCGACTCCACCGTCAGGTCCTCCCGCAGGTGCTCCGGCAGCCACTCCTGCACCTCGCGGATGGGCGCCCTGTCGGCCCACTGCGAGGCGAGCTGCACGCTGAACTGGCTCTGGCCTCCGGGGCGGTGGCGGTACATCACCAGCCAGCGCGCCACGCCGCGGGCCACCTCTCGGCCGAGGTCCTCTTCCACCAGCGCGAGGGCGAGGTCCATTCCGCTCGTCACTCCCGCCGAGCTCCAGGTGCGGCCGTCCTGGACGAAGATCCGATCCGCGAGCACCTCACAGCAGGGAAATTGTCGTTGCAGGTCCTCGCTGGCGGCCCAGTGGGTCGTGGCGCGCTTGCCATCCAGCAGCCCTGCCCGGGCCAGCAGGAAGCTGCCCGTGCAGACGGAGGTCACGCGTCGGCTGCGTCCGGCCAGTCGGCGCAGGTGCGGCGAGAGCGCGGGTTCCGCGTCGGGTGACGTGGCCACCAGTCCACCGGGGACCACCAGCGTATCCACCGGCTCGCGCACCCGGTCCAGCCGCGTGGTGGCGTGGAGCATCATGCCCCCCATCGTCGGCACCGGGCCCTTGCGGAGGGCCGCGATCTCGACGCGGTAGCCCCGCTGGTTCGGCCCCACCAGGGAGGCGGCGGTGGTGAACACCGAGGCCGGGCCCGTGATGTCGAGGATCTGCACCTCCGGGTACGCCACGATCAGCACCAGTCGGTCCCGCCGGCTTCGCGTGGGTCTTCTCAAGCGCTCATTCATGTCAGGACCCGACCTAGCCCGGGTTGGCGGAAATCGTCAAATCAATGGCAGTCCTGCCAGCGCCGCTCGCGCGTAGGGTGTCATCCGCAGCCCCCCTTCGTCGGAGGACACGCCATGGACATTGCCTTCCTGCTCTACGAGAACATGACCTCGCTGGACTTCATTGGCCCGTACCAGGTCTTCACGCTGGTCCCGGGAGCGCGCATCCACCTGGTCGCCGCCGAGCCGGGGCCGCTGCGGACGGACGCGGGCGTACGGATGCACGCGGACCGGCGGCTGGAGGAAGTACCCCGCGCCGACATCGTCGTCGTCCCCGGCAGCTCGGATCCTTCCAAGACGATGGGAGATGAGCGGGTGCTCGCGTGGCTGCGGGAGATGGACAGGTCCACGAAGTGGACGACATCCGTGTGTACCGGCGCGCTCATCCTGGGCGCGGCGGGCCTGCTCCAGGGCAAGCGCGCCACCACGCACTGGACGGCCACCGAGATGCTCCGGCAGTTCGGCGCCACGCCCGTGGCCGAGCGAGTCGTGTTCGACGGAAAGCTGGTGATCGCCGCCGGAGTGTCCGCGGGCATCGACATGGCGTTGACGCTGGTGGCGCGGGAGTTCGGCGAGCTGGTGTCTCAGTCCATCCAGCTCGGCATCGAGTACGACCCCGCGCCTCCCTTCGCCACCGGCTCGCTGCGCACCGCCTCGCCCGCCCTCATCGAGGCGTCCAAGGCCTTGCTCCAGGCGAGCCTTCAGCGCTGAGCACGCTCAGGGGCCGGCGTCCGTGGCAGGCACGCCCGCGTCCATGCCTTCGGGCATGGCGCCGGTCATGTCCAGGGTGGTGCCCTCCGGGGTCTCCTCGGTGGCCTCGGTCTCTCCGTTGGCCACCTCGCCCCCCGCGCCAATCACTCCGCCGGTGACGGGGGCGCCTCCCTCCTCGGGAGTGAACTCCAACTGCTCGATGAACGCCTGGCCCGGCAGTCGGAAGTCCATGCCGGTGACGCGCGGCCGGTCTCGCAGCTCATAGAGCTGCTGCGCCACCGAGCCCGCCTGGATGCGCTCGTTCGAGAAGATGACGTACACCTTCACCGTGCCTTCTATATATGTAGGAGAATGTTCAACGTATAGGCTTAATTCCTCCTTTGCGCTTCAAGCCAAATCCGACACGATAAACGTCTGGCATGTTAATACGCCCATCGGGCATTTGCTCGAATACGCCGAGTTCGAGCAAGTCTTCACGCACTCCTGCAAAGCCACGATCAAGCCTCTTGGGGCGAATATCGCGATGCCGCTGAAGTTCTGAGATGACATCTGCTTCTTTCCACCGCCGGTACACGTCAGTGAAGTCACAAGGAATGACCAAGTCCCTGAGTGGCTTCATTGCTATACCAATCCACTTGTGATCTTCCTGGATCTCCTTGACGCGAATTTTGGAGGCTTCTTGGACTCCAAGTTTGATAGCTTCGTAGAAGATGGGAACGTCCTTGTTAGAATTGGTATCGCTTAATGCTGCTGTGCGAATGGCCGATAGAAAACTTCGTGGGCTGACTTTTTTATGTGCGTCAGCGAGATGGTTGGGAAGCCAAGTGTAGGCTGCCCCGCGCCTCTGATCTTTACCCATGTAGGGACTTGCAATGGCATGAAATACAGAACGCTGGGTTTCTTCATTCTTCCGAAGTTCGGAAGGAACCCGCCATACTCCCATGAATTCTCGCCATGTTAATCCAAAGATGTTGTTGCAACGGTCGCGAAACGCGCGGCCAAATCTTTGTCCATTAGAGAGATGTTGCCAGAGTAGCCCATAAAGATCGGCTCTTGGCCAGTCCAAGCTTACTCGGCTCGATAGGACTTTAGAGGCATCAGGAAAGCTACTGACCTCCGGATCGTCTAGCATGTCTGGACGGACAAATGCTTTGGCTCGTAGTGAATAGAACGATCTGAAGTCGAGCGCAGCTTGTAATAGCCCGCGCAGAAGAGACTTGAGATCATTCCAAGTGCTTGCAGTGCGGTCCAGTGCATCAAATACGATGAGGTGCTGCTGCTTCTTATCGGCGAGTTTTCGATCAGCATCAAAAAGTGCATGAGAAGTTTCTTCGGGGTGCTGGAGAATCCACCCAACGCGCTCTTCCCATGCTTTCGTGTGTCTCAATAGGCCGTCTTCCTTGCCGGTGACGTGCCAAGTGATGATGGTGCGCCAAATAAGTTCTGGCTCGTAGATTCCAATAAGCTTCCGGAAAATTTCCTTGTCGGGGTAGTCGCGGGGATTCTTCCGAACACCAAAGCCAGGGCTAACGATGGTGTTGTCATCAAAAGGTGCTGTGCGAGTAGTCTGAGCAACAACCAGTTTGCGGTAGTCGGGATCTTGTAGTGCTGCCCACCATACACTCTTCCCGGCACCACGTGTGCCTACTACAAGCATGCTGTCAGGATGTAGCGCACGGACATGAGCAGTAGGAACATAGAGAAAGCCATATTTGGGAGGCTCACCATGAGTGTCGGTTTCCTCAGGCAGGGTCTCCTGAATAAGCCTTCTGATTTCTCTTGGAGGGAAAAAGTTGGTTTGGACCCTACGCTGAATCATGCTTCTTCTCCGAGAAGCAATCTGCTTGCCTCGGCTAAGAAGTGGCCAAAAGCTGCATCGACTTGTTCTTGGCCCAGCGTTTCTACTCCTCGAACTGGGTCAAATTCGAGGAATGCACGAGACCAGCGAATACGAATAGGGTGGTGCGGGGCATCTTCATCCCCAATATCGTAATTGAAGGCGTCGAGATCGGTTGCTTCCGCTTCTTCATAAAGAAAGTCCTGGAAGAGGCGATAAGCAGAAAGGCTGAATCGCTCTATGTATGCATCAGCCCCAATCTCTGGAATAAGAGCAGCAACCATTTTTAGGTTTTCCCGAATCGCTACAGCACGTTCAGGATGTGCTCTCCACTTTTGGAATAGCAGTTCGTAGTCAGCCCAGGTTTGGCGGCTGTTTCCTGCGAAGAGTAGACACAGTGCGCCGAGTCGAGTAATGGCGGCTGCCGCGATGTCGTGCATCCCGGCTCTGCTGTCAATAATGGTTACGTCGGGCTTGTATGTATCCTCTGCTTGAGAGACGAATCGCTCTATGCGATCTCCAAACTCTAGCATTCGTTTCTCGGTTTGGATTGGCATGTAGGCGCGAGATAGTTTTGCGAGGTAGTCGTAACTGGCTCGGGCACGCCCTCCTGCTGGGACAACGAGTACTTCGCCTTGAGTTCCTTCGGCGAGCGTGCTTCTTGCGACCATGTCTTGGAACAGAAGCCGGTCTGATTGCCCCACCGCATCCTCAACTAGCCAGTCAATGACGCCGAAGTCGGGATGGGATTCATGTGGCAACAAAGAGGATCCAACTCCTGGCGACTCCAAGTCTAGATCTATGACGAGAACACGCCTGTCTTTCTGCGCTAGGTGTCGTGCCCACACAGCTGTGGCAGTTGAGCGGCCGACTCCTCCCTTGATACCGAACATGGTTGCTCGGTGCGTCTGCGCAGGAGTTGCCGTACTGGGCTGACGCAGCCAGTCTGAGCCGATAACCTGACGTTCAACAAGATGGATATAGGTAGGCTCAGTGCTCAGCAGAAGGTTGTCAGGGGAGTCGAAAAGGGATTTCGGATCAATAAGATTCGATGCAAGCAGGAGGTCTGTCTCTGGATCTGGGGCAAACGCACCAAGCTCTGTGCCCAATGCTTGGAGAAGCTTCTTGATAGTGTCTTCTGGCGGTGCTGCATATGGAGGTCTGTCGTCAAGTGCTAGGTGAATGCGACCATAGAGATCGCGGATCAGCACTATTCGTGAATTCGGCAGTTCGGTGCGACGGATGATTGCCACCGCAAGGTTGAGTGCTTGATCAAAGCGAACGGCATGCTTGGTTGGTGTGGCGTTCACTTGAGAATCCCGTCTTGGATGGCCAGTTGGAAAACTTCTTTGGCTTTAAAAGCCCCTGCGCGATGAGCTTGAACTGTTGCTGCCGTAAAGTGCTCATCACCGAAATATCGCTGGATGACGTGCCAGTCTTTAAAAGGATTGATGCTGCCCAACTTGGCGGCGTATCTAGCCCCATGGGGGCCTTGGGCAAATATGCGGAAATTAGACCATAGCGTGTTGATGTGTTTTTGATGGTCTGCGTTGCTCAGATCACCGTCGCTATTGGTCGGTGCGCCGAGAGCGATCATAACGGCCTTAAGCGCGCACTCTGCTGAGATGCCGAAAAGATGGTCTGCATTGGCTAGTCGTTTGGCTCGGTCTAAACTGTCTGCGTCGGTCCAATGACGATCAAGTGCTTTTCGAAAATTGATAGCCATGTGCTGCCTTTGCAGATTGCGCGAAGAAGCTTCTTCCTGCCGAATATGGGTGCATTTGGGTCCGCCATGCGAGCGAAAATGCTAACCGGAATGAAACTATTGCTACTTTCTAGTGGGTCATGTTGGCCTGTGTGAAGTAGAAAAATGAAGCCCGATGGCGCTTACTCAAGAGTGGAGAAAGCGCCTACGCAAGAAGCGACCTTAGCCCTGTAGTGCAGTTCAGGTTAGTGGAAGCCGAGAATAGGCTGCACGCTCAGGGGCCGGCGTCCGTGGCAGGCACGCCCGCGTCCATGCCTTCGGGCATGGCGCCCGTCATGTCCAGGGTGGTGCCCTCCGGGGTCTCCTCGGTGGCCTCGGTCTCTCCGTTGGCCACCTCGCCCCCCGCGCCAATCACTCCGCCGGTGACGGGGGCGCCTCCCTCCTCGGGAGTGAACTCCAACTGCTCGATGAACGCCTGGCCCGGCAGTCGGAAGTCCATGCCAGTGACGCGCGGCCGGTCTCGCAGCTCATAGAGCTGCTGCGCCACCGAGCCCGCCTGGATGCGCTCGTTCGAGAAGATGACGTACACCTTCACCGTGCCTTCCTGCACCGGCACGCGGAAGCTCGTGTTGGCCACGGGCCGGCCCGCGTCGCATTTGATGGACCGGTTCTCCCGAGTCATCGTCAGCTGCCGGATGATGCCCTTCTGCGACACCGTGTAGAGCAGGCAGTAGGGCAGCTGTCCCTCGCTGGGGACGACCTCCATCGTGGAGCCGCTGACCTTGCGTACCTGCGCCCGACGTGGCGCCTCGTCCTTGTCTCCCTTGGTACAGCCCGCTCCCAGCGCCAGCACCGCCACGGCCCATGGCCACCGCGTCATGTGTCCTCCCTCAGGCGTGAAACGTACGTCTGCCCGGCCAGCCTAGCCGGCCCTTACACGTGGGGGCAGTCGGTTCGTCCGCTGGAGAACGGTGCGGTGCTCAGTAGGCGCCACTGCGCCGCAGCACGGCGGGCACCGTCTTGAGGAGGATCTCCAGGTCCAGCCATAGCGACCAGCGGTGGATGTACTCGGTGTCCAGCCGCACCACCTCCTCGAAGTCGGTGATGGAGCTGCGGCCGCTGACCTGCCACAGGCCGGTGATGCCCGGGCGGGCGCCCAGCCGGCCGAAGTGGTGCTCGCGGTAGGTGGCCAGGTCCGCCTCGAAGAAGGGGCGCGGCCCCACCAGCGACATCTCTCCGATGAACACGTTCCAGAGCTGGGGCAGCTCGTCCAGGCTCCACTTGCGCAGGAAGGTGCCCACGCGGGTGACGCGCGGATCATTCGGAATCTTGAACAGGCGCGCGTCGCCGCTGGCGTTGAGGTGGGCCAGATGCGCCTTCTCCGCGTCCGCGCCCACGCGCATGGTGCGGAACTTGAGCATGCGGAAGGTACGGCCCCCGAGCCCCGCGCGCTCCTGGGCGAAGAAGACGGGCCCGCGCGAGTCCAGCTTGATGAGCAGCGCCAGGAACCCCAGCAGGGGAGAGATGGCCAGCAGGCCCATGCCCGCGCCCAGCAGGTCCACCGCGCGCTTGACCCACAGCTGCTGCCCGCGCAGCGAGGGCACCGTCAGCTCCATGAAGGAGATGGGGTGGTAGGAGACCTCCGAGGGACGGATCCACCCCATGCGCTCGTAGCGGGACACGGCCAGCAGCCGGCCGCCGCCCGAGACCACCGCCTCCATCAGCGTCTGGAGCTGGGCATCGCCCACGTAGCCACTGAGCACCACGGTGTCCACCGACTGGCCCTGCATCACCTTCCAGAGATCCTCCAGGGAGCCGAGGACCCCCTTCTGAGCAGGCGCGGACGCCGGGGTCGGCTGGAGCGTGACCCACCCCAGCACCTCCATGGTGTCCAGGTGCGAGAGGCGCTCGAAGACCTTCTGGGAGGCCGGGTCGTCCGGATTGCCCAGCAGCAGCACGCGCTCACGCGTCTGGATGAGGTGTCGCAGGGGAATGGAGAGCCGCTCGAGCGCGACCCGCGCGAACAGGGTGGTGACGCCCAGGCCGACGATGGCCGGCGCGGCGTAGAACAGCACCGGGAGCAGGCCGCGTATCCACATGTCGTTCCAGAGCATGAGGCTCACGGCCAGGGTGACGCCGCTGAGGATGTGCCGGGGCGAGCGCCACGCGTCTCCCGAGTGATAGGCGCCCGCGACCACCAGCCCCACCAGCAGGGCGACCGCCATCTCCCACTCGGAGTAGATGCTGGAGCTGGCGCCTCGCCAGCCGGTCATGTCGGCCAGGCGCTCCAGCCAGCTCACATCTCGCAAGAGGGACAGGATGGTGCGGCTGAGGACGAAGGCGGTGGCATCCGCGGCAAACAACGCCAGCACGCGACCGATGCCGCGCAGGGCATGCTGGCTCAAAGTACGGGAGGCGCGACGCTGTAGGATGACTCGGGGAGAGCTCAGCCACACAAGCTTGCCCGCGGGAGCGCTCTCCGGTGCGGAGGACGCCTCCGGGGAGGGCGGCAGAGGGGTGGCGGGTTGACTCACCTGCCCAGTTTGACAGCCCCCGTATCCATGAGTCCATGCCCCGCCAAAAGCCGGAATACCGGCTCTGGCGCCCATCAACTATCCTCTGGCACCCGAGGAGGATGGAGGATGACGGGCAACCCTGCCCCTACCCTGGAAGCCCGAGCGCGGGGCTTCCTCACGCTGCACGAGCGCATTCGTTGCGTCGATGACGCGAGCGCTCAGGAGGCCCTCCTGGAGGAGCTGAAGCACCCCTCGCGTCCCTACATTGTCTCCTTCGTCAACGCGCACGCCGCCAACCTGGGGTGGAATACACCCAGCATGCTGGAGAGCCTGCTGCGCTCGGATCTGCTGTTGCGGGACGGTATCGGCGTGAAGTTGGGGCTCCGGGCCTTCGGCCGACCGCAGGGGCTGAACATGGTCGGCACCGACTTCATCCCCAAGATTGCCCGCGCCTACCGAGGCCGCCGGGTGGCCCTGTTCGGCACGCGCTCGCCCTGGCTGGACACCGCCCGCCAGAGGCTGGAGGCGGACGGGCTGCAGGTGGTGGCCTGCCATGACGGCTTCGCCCCGCCCGAGACGTACCTGGAGCTGGCCGCCGAGGCGAAGCCGGAGCTCATCCTCCTGGCCATGGGCATGCCCAAGCAGGAGGAGGTGGCGGTGCGGTTGCGCGAGCGGCTCTCCCATCCCGTGCTCATCGTCAACGGCGGCGCCATCCTGGACTACCTCGGGGACAAGGTGACGCGCGCCCCCGAGTTCATGCGCAACCACGGCATGGAGTGGGTGTACCGCCTCTATCTGGAGCCCAAGCGCCTGGCCAGCCGCTACCTTGTCGGCATCCCCGCCTTCTTCTCTCATGTCGCGGTTGCTCGGCTGGTGAGCCCTCGGGGAAGCGCCGGAGGCTCCGAGCCCTTGTGAGTGGCGGGGCGCTACGCGTTTCGCATGCGCCGCGCGAACACCAGGTCCAGCAGGCTGACGCCGAGGACCATGCCGAGGGAGAAGACCACCCGGTCCCGTCGCAGGTTCTTGGCCAGCGCCACCCCGAGCAGGCCGATGTCGATGACGTCACCGGCGACGCGCGCCCAGAGCGAGGCCTTGGGCTTGTCCTCGGTGAGCACGCCGATGCCGGACACCAGCTCCCGAGCCCCCATCATCCGCATCAGGACAGGGTGCTCCCCCGTGCCCGTCTTCTGCCCCAGCCAGTTCGGAGCCACGAGCTGCGTCAGCCCCAGCGCCACGCTGAAGACACCCAGGCCCCTGGCCACTTGCACATCGGTCATGACACTCCTCCTGTGCTCAGAAGCTGGGCGCGCGCCCGGAGCCGGGCGAGGGCAGGGCCAGGGCCCCTCCTAGGGGGAGCGAGGAGTCGTCCGCTTGCTCAGCGGATCCGGCACACCCCGTCCACCAGCCGGGGCTGAGGCTTGCGCGTCAGGCCGCAGTTGGACATGACCCCGGCTTCCCGCTGCCAGGACTGCTCGGCTTGCTGGAGCGCGGCGAGCTTGCTCTCGAGCGCTGGCACATCCGTCGTCCGCGAGCAGTAGGCGATGTACTCGCGCGGCCCGCCACAGGCCTTGTTGCCGAACCCGGCGACCGCGCACTCCTCCTGCTGCTCGCAGCCTTCCGTCTTCGCCAGCGCCCGCGCCTCTTGAGCGAGCCGCTCGGCCTGCTGCTTCAGCGCCTGCTCCTTCTTGGCCGGGCCCGCCGACAACAACAGCGCCGCCGTCCACGCGCCCAGGTGTCCTGGCAGGAACGTCATTGGGTGCCTCCTCCATAAAAGAAACGCGCCGGCGGGAGAGCTCCACGCCGGCGCGTTCTTGTCAGTTGCTCGACTCCGAAGCGAGCGGGCGGAATGCGCTTCTCCGCCCGTTCCAACCCGGGGGACTGGCTTCAGTCCCCCGGAGTCACGTCAGCCTTCAGGCCGCCTTCGCCCGACGCCGACGGTGCGCGTACCGCGCCAGGGCGAGCAGGCCGAAGTAGATGCTGGCATCCGCACCGGAGGTGGCGCCGCAGCCGCAGCCGCTGTCGCCGCCGCCGTCGCCATCACCGTCGCCATCGCCGTCGCCGTCGCCGTCACCGTTGGTCTGCGTGGTGACGCTCACCGCGGCGGAGGTGGCCGTGTTGCCCGCGCCATCGGTGATGATGGCGGTGATGGTGTGCGCCGAGCCGGGGGCAACCTTCGTGCTGTCCCAGCTGACCGTCAGCGGCGACTGGGTGCCGCTGCCGATCTCCGTGCCGTCCACGAGGATGGCGATCTTCACCAGCGTGGTGCCGGAGGCCACCGCGCCCGCGGCGGTGATGCTCACCGTCCCGGAGACAGTGTTGCCGTTGACCGGGCTGACCACCGCCACCGTCGGCTGAGCGAACGCCGAGACGTTGGTCTCCGCCGAGCCCGTAACGGTCGCGTTGGCCGCGTCCGTCAGGGTGATGCTCTTCTGGCCCTGCGTCTTGAACGTCACCGCGAAGCCCTGGAGCCGGCCCTCCGCGAACGTCGCGGTAGGCTCGAAGGTCGCCGCCGAGTCCGAGCTCGTCACATTGACCGTGCCGGTGTAGGGCGAGGCCAGGTTGCCGTAGCCGTCGAAGGCCTCGGCCGAGAGCGTCGTCTCCTGACCCGCGGACACGCTCTCCGGCAGCACCACCGCGAAGAGGGTGGCCGGGCCCGGCGTCACCGCGAACGCCGCGCTCGTCGCACCCGCGGCGCCCTGGATGCTCGCCGCCAGCGTGTAGCCATTGCCCGCCTTGCGCAGGGTCAGGCCGGTGAACGTCGCCACGCCGTTGACCGAGGCGGCCGTGGTGGTGCCCTGCAGCGTGCCGTTCGCCGGGTTCGTGGCAAGCACCAGCGTCACGTCACCCGTGCCGGTGGGGATGCGCACGCCCAGGGAGTCCTGCAGCTCCACTTCGATGGTGGGCAGCGACTCGCTGGCCTGGACGCTGGTGGGCAGGGCGCGGAAGGCCAGCCGAGCCACCGGGCCCTGGGCGATGTCGAACGCCGTGCTCGTCGCCGAGGTGAGCGCGCCCGCGCTGGCCTGGAGCGTGTAGCCCACGCCCGCGGGGCTGACGCTCAGGTCCGCGAAGGAGGCGATGCCACCGACCGCCGCCGCCGTGGTGGTACCCGAGAGCGTACCGTTGGAGGGGTTGTTGCCCAGGGCGAGCGTGATGGCGTTCGTGGCGTTGGTGACGAGGTTGCCGAAGGCATCCTCCACCGCGACCTGGATCGCCGGGGTAATCGTCGTGCCCTGCTGAGCGGTGGACGGCTGGACTCGGAAGGCCAGCGCCGTCGCGGCGGCAGGAGAGACGTCGAACGCGTCGCTGGTGGCATCCGTCAGCCCGTCCGTGTGAGCCGTCAGCCGGTAGCCCACCGCCGCGCGGGCGATGGACAGGTCGGTGAAGGTCGCCACGCCGTTGACGGCGGCCACCGTGGTGGTGCCGGCCAGCGCGCCACCCAGGCTCTGCAGAGACAGGGTGATGCTGGCGGTGGAGCTCGTCCGGTTGCCGTTGGCGTCGCGGATCTCCACGGAGACGGTGCCCAGGCTGGCGCCCGCCGTGGTGGAGGTGGGCTGCTGCGAGAAGGCCAGCTGGGTGGGAGCACCCGTGCTGACGTCGAACGCAGCGCTGGTCGCGCCCTGGAGCGTGCCGGAGGTCGCGGTCAGCGTGTAGCCCACGCCTGTGTGGCTGATGCTCAGGTTGGCGAAGGAGGCGATGCCGCCGACCGCCGCCACCGTCGTCGTGCCCGAGAGCGTGCCGTTGGAGGGGTTGTTGCCCAGGGCGAGCGTGATGGTGTTCGTGGCGTTGGTGACGAGGTTACCGAAGGCATCCTCCACCGCGACCTGGATCGCCGGGGTGATGGTCGTGCCCTGCTGAGCGGTGGACGGCTGGACCCGGAAGGCCAGCGCCGACGCGGCGGCAGGAGAGACGTCGAACGCGTCACTGGTGGCATCCGTCAGCCCGTTCGTGTGAGCCGTCAGCCGGTAGCCCACCGCCGCGCGGGCGATGGACAGGTCGGTGAAGGTCGCCACACCGTCGACGGCGGCCACCGTGGTGGTGCCGGCCAGCGCGCCGCTCTGCAGAGACAGGGTGATGCTGGCGGTGGAGCCCGTCCGGTCGCCGTTGGCGTCGCGGATCTCCACGGAGACGGTGCCCAGGCTGGCGCCCGCCGTGGTGGAGGTAGGCTGCTGCGAGAAGGCCAGCTGGGTGGCGGCACCCGTGCGGACGTTGAACGCAGCGCTGGTCGCGCCCTGGAGCGTGCCGGAGGTCGCGGCCAGCGTGTAGCCCGTGCCAGCGCGGCTGACGCTCAGGTTGGTGAAGGTGGCCACGCCACTGACGGCGGCCACCGTGGTGGTGCCGCCCAGCGTGGCTCCCGTCGGGTTGGCGCCGAGGGCCAGGGTGATGCTGTTCGTGGCGGTCGTGACCGTGTTGCCCTGGGCATCCAGGACGGTCACCTTGACCGCCGGAGAGATGTTCGTGCCCGCGGCGGCCTCGCTCGGCTGGACGGTGAAGGACAGCCGCGCCGGAGCACCCGCGCCGACGTTGAAGCTGGAGCTGGTCGCGCTCAGCAGATCGGTCGCGCTCAGCACCAGGGTGTAGCCGGTGCCCACGCGATCGATCGACAGATCCGCGAAGTCAGCCACGCCGTTCACCGCGTTGACGGTGGTGGTGCCACTCAGCGTGGCGCCGCTCGGGTTGTTGCCGAACGCCACCGACACCGCCGTGGTGGCCCCCGTCACCGTGTTCCCGCCCTGGTCGACGATGGTGGCCTGGAGGGACGGGGTGATGGTGCCGCCAGCCGAGGTGTTGGTCGGCTGCCGGGTGATGGTCACGCGGTAGGGAGGACCCGCGACGATGTTGAACGCGTTGCTGACCACCGCGGTGAGCGTGCCCGACGTGCTCCTCAGCGTGTAGCCCGTGCCGGGACGGTTGATCGACAGGTTGCTGAAGGTGGCCACACCGGCGACGGCCGCCACCGTGGTGGTGCCCGTCAGCGTGCCGCCCGAGGGGTTGGTGCCCAGCGCCATGACGACGTTGGACGTGGAGGTCGTCTGGTTGCCGAACCGGTCCTGGATGGCCACTCGCACCGCGGGGGCGAGGGGCGTGCCTGCCGTGCCGTTGGCGGGCTGGGTGAGGATGGCCAGCCTGTTGGCCGCGGCCGGGTTGATCTGGAACGCCGAGCTGGTGGCGCCCGTGAGGCCCGTGGAGCTGGCGGTCAGGGTGTAACCCGCGCTGGTCTTGTCGAGGGACAGGTTGGTGAAGCTGGCCACACCGTTGACGGCGGCCACCGTGGTGGTGCCGGACAGCGTGCTGCCACCCGGGTTGTTGCCCAGGGCGACGGTGATGCTGTTGGTGCCCGTCGTCACCGGGTTGCCAAAGGCGTCCACCAGACCCACGCGCACGGCCGGGGTGAGGGAGGCGCCCGCGACGGCGGTAGCGGGGGGCTGCACGGTGAAGGTGAGGCTGGCGGCGGGGCCCGCGGTGACCGTGGTGCTGGCGCTCGCGTTCATGCTCGCGTCCGTGGTGTCCGTCGCGGTGACCGACTGCGCGCCCAGGGTGCGGAAGGTGATGGGCACGTTGTTCGCCACACCCGCCGTGAACGTCGTGCTGGGAGGCAGCGTGGCCTGCGCGTCCGTGCTGGTGAACGTCGCGGTGCCGTTGTAGCTGGTCGCCGTCGCGCCGATGGCGTCCACCGCCGTGACGGTGAAGGTGACCGGCGAGCCGGCAGCCGCCGAGGCGGGCAGCCCCGTGACGCGGTAGGCGACGGCCGGGCCGGGCGGAGGCGTCTGCGTGGTGCAGCTGGCGAACGAGTCCGCGGTGATGCGGACGTCGTCCACGTAGAAGCCTTCCACGACGTCGCTGCTGTCGGTGTGGATGCGGAACCCGAACCACACCTTCTGGCCGGCCAGGGCACCCAGGTTGACGGTGACGGGCTTCAGCGAGCCGTTGGCGCCCAGGTTCGCGCTGGTCCAGATGCGCGTGGTGGCGCTGCTGACCAGCGTGTTGTCGTAGCCGCCCGACGAGATGTACGGCTGCGTCGTCGAGACCACATCGCCCACGTTGGTCCAAGGACCGGTGGCGCTCGTGGTGCTGTAGACCAGCCAGGCACCGTCGTAGCGGGGCTCGATGTTGTACCAGACGTTGAACGTCATCTGCGGGCCGATGGTGGAGGCCGGCAGGGTGAAGCCGTTGATGGCGGAGGACACCGAGCCGTTACCGCCCAGCGAGAGGACGAGCTGCTGGCTGCTGGGGTAGGTGCCGCCGCAGGTGGTGTTGGCCGCGCCGAAGCGGTACGACTTGTTGGGCGACTGGTAGTGGCAGCCGGTGACGATGTTCAGCGTGTTCGCGTTGCCCGCCTGCGCCGTGGGGATCCAGTACGCGGCGGCGTCCGCCGGCCGGTTGGCGTCCAGGTCATCGAAGTAATTCAGGCCCGGCGTGACCGCGCCGGTGGCCCGCGAGGAACGCTGGACGGTGTTCGACTCCTGGAGGGTGGCGTTGCTCGTCTCGGTGGCGCGGACCACGTAGTAGTACGCGGCACCCGAGGTCAGGTTCAGGTCATCCGAGAAGCTGGTGCCCGTCACGCCCGTGGCGATGCGGTTGCTCGCCGACGGGGTGAAGCCCGGGGCGGTGCTCCGGTAGATGGAGTAGCTCAGGGTGCCCGCGCAGCTCGGGGTGGCCGCGGACCAGGCCAGGTTGTTGGCGCAGGTGGAGGCCTGGGAGTTGCTGGCGGTGGTGAGGCCCGCGAAGGTGGGCGCCAGCGTACACGTGCCGGAGGTCGCCGCGGAAACCTCGGTGGACGGCGCCGACTCGGCGCAGTCCACGGCGCGCACCACGTAGTAGTACGTCGTGATGCCAGACACGCCGCTGTTCACGAACGGCGGGGCCGCCGCCGAGCCCACGCGCTCGTACGGACCGCCCGGGGTGATGGCGCGGTAGATGTTGTACGAGGGGGCGCCGGTGGGCGTCCAGCTCACGTCGATGCGGTTGTCGCCATTGGCCGCGGCGGTGATGCCGGTGGGCGCCGTGGGCGCCGACGCGCAGCTGTTGTAGGCGACGAGCGCGAAGTCCTGGTCGAGCGCGGTGCCGCTGTTCGGCACGCCGTCCGAGTTGATGTTGGTGGCCGTCACCGTGACGGTGTACGCACCCTCGGCGCCCGCGGGCAGGAAGACGCTCTCCACGTTGTTGGCCGCGTCCGCCGAGCCGCCGGTGACGGAGTTGGCGCCGGTGAAGACGTTGCCGCGGTAGGTGTTCGCGCCCAGGGTGACCGTGAGGTCCAGGTTGTTGCGCCAGGCGTTGCCCGAGGTGGAGCCGGGCGCGTCCGTCCACGCCAGCGTCACGCGGAAGGGCTTGGTCGAGTCGGACACCACGCCGCTGAAGGTCCGCGTCTGGCCGGTGGCGGTGAAGAGGCTGGCCGGGCTCTGGTCATCCAGCAGGCGCCGGGCGCCGTCGAACGCCATGCCCAGGTCCATCAGGCCCATGCCCTGGTTGTTGGAGAAGAGCGAGTCGTTGGCCCCCACGCCCGTCATGTAGCGGGTGGAGTTCATCAGGTAGGCCTTCGTCATCGCCGCGCTGGGCGGAGTGAAGCCCTGGTTGATGAAGTACTGGCGCACGAGCGCCGCGCCACCAGCCACCGCCGGGGTGGAGTGGCTGGTACCGGAGGAGGCCGTGAACCACTGCTGGCCGACCGGGTAGAAGTTGTTGTTGGGACCGCCGCACACGCCGTCGGCGTTGAAGCACGAGAGCGCCTGCCCGGTGGGGTTGCCCGGGGTGGGGCTGCGCTGGCCGGCTGCCTGGGCCACGCCGCCGGAGACGTGCGTGCCGGGCGCCATGATGTCCGGCTTCTTGCGACCGTCGGAGGCGGGGCCGCGGCTGGAGAAGGCGACGATGTCGTAGAGGCTGTTGGCCTCGGTGTCCGTGGTGTTGCAGAGGTCCGGCGCGCCGAAGGCCCGCACGTTCTCGGAGGCGCCCACGGTGATGATGTTCTTCGCCGTGCCGGGAGTGCCCACCGTGTTCGCGCTCGCGCCGTCGTTGCCCGCCGCGAAGAGGATGACCATCTCCTGGTTGCCCGCGTTGGGCACCGCGGAGCCCGTGGGCTGCGCGTCACGCACCAGCGCGTCGTAGCGCTGCGCGTCGGCGTCATAGAGGTTGGAGGAGGCGCCCCAGCTGTTGGAGCTGATGCGCATGCTGTCGCGGTACGCGCGCGACTGCAGGTCCTCGTAGTCCGGGTCGGTGAAGCTGGCGGGGTCGAACACCACCGAGGAGCCCACCTTCACGAAGGGCGCCACGCCCAGGCCGTGGGTGAAGCCCGACTCGTCCGTGAAGGGCGCGCCGGTCTGGTTGGCATAGCCCGCGACGATGTGGGCGTTCAGGGTGCCGTGGCCATCGCAGCCCTGGATGGTGCTGCCGGAGTTGGCCGTACCCTCGAGGCGGGCGTAGGCCACGCGGCTGGTGCCGGTGACGTCGCCGCCCACGTAGAGGCCGAAGTGGTTGGGCGCCAGCGTGGCGTTGTCCAGGCCGCTGTCGCTCACGTCCACGCCGAAGTTGGAGGCGGTGAACTGCGCCTGGGTGAAGCCCTTGGAGGCCAGCCACCCGAGGTAGCCCGGCCCGGTGGGGCCGTTGCCGGTGATCTGCCCGGCGAGGATGACGTTCTGCCGCTCGTCGACCTTCTTCGGGGCGAGGCGCGGCATGATGGAGACCACGTCCGGACGGGTGGCGATCTCGTAGAGCTGCTCGCGCGTCAGGTGCGCCACTACGTTGATGTAGCCCAGGGCCTCCTGGAGGGTGCCGTCGCGCGACTGCAGGGTGCGGATGAGCGCCAGCGTCTCCGCGTTGGCCTCGGCATCCTGGATGAGCTGGATGGCGTAGGTCGGCGTCTTGACGGTCTGGATGGCCCGGTGCAGCTTGTAGTCATCCAGGAAGTCGCTGTTCCACTGGATGCTCGCGGTGGCAGCGGAGATGTGGTTGCGCAGCGCGCTCAGCTCGGTGGCGCTGCCGTAGACGAGATAGGCGTTGTTGGGGATGTACGTGACCACCTTGACGCCAGTGGCCTCGAGCGCCTGGTACCACTCGGTCTTGATGGGACCGGCGAACTGCACCAGGTGCAGGCGCTTGCCGCTGGAGGGCAGCTTCATGCCGCGCAGCGACTGGCCGTGCTCCGAGGCGGTGTTGATGACGCCCGCGTTCAGCAGCAGGTCGTCATAGTCATCGCGCAGCTCCACGCCGGCCTCTTCCGGCAGGGAGGCCAGCGCCTTGTCATCGACCTGAACCAGCTTGTAGGCGCCGTAGTCGGCGATCAGCTGGACGCTGGCGCCGCGCTGCTCGAGCTGCGCGGCCTGCTCCGCGGTGAGCTGCACCTTGTGAGAGGCCGGGTTCGGGCGGTAGCCCTCGGGCTCCGGAGTCCCGGACGCGCTGCCCGAGCCCTCGCAAGCCACCATCGCCAATAGCCAAAGCGCCCCGAGCACACGCGTGCCCATGGCGCGACCGCCCGTTCCGGGAGGCCGGGTCGAAGAAATCCTCATCTATGTCCCCGAGTTGCGAACGCTCCTCCGCGTGCGGGAGAAGAGCGCTGCTGTGAATTCGGCGCCGTGGGAGATCTCGGAAAGAGAAATCCGCAAGGTCGCACGCAAAAAACCAGTAACACGAAAAGCGTCGAATTTTCAAATGGTCAACATTTGCCAGCAACATCAAATCGCGCAGCGCGGCATGGCTTGAAAAAGGAAAAACATGTCTTGGCTGATAACCCTGTCACCTAAGCGGTTGAACTCGCTCAACCTCACGGGTTTTGCTGGGATGAACGAGTGGGCAGTCGGGTGCATTCGGGCATCGACGCCACGGGGCTGAAGCGCCTATGCATCGAGGCATGAAGCCCGTCGGCGCGCACTTGCGCGGCCCATACCTCGCCTGGGGGCTTGGCCTGGCGCTGCTGGGAGTGGTGGCCGGCGCCGCGCTCCGGGCCACCGTCGCCGAGGTGCGTACGCCCGTGGCGCTCGCGGACGTGGCGTATACGGGCTCCGCGTCGTGCCGGCCGTGCCACCCGGACCACTACGCGAGCTGGCGGCGCACCTTCCACCGGACGATGACGCAGGAGGCCTCGCCCACCGCGGTGCTGGGGGACTTCAGCGGCGTGAGCTTCACGTACGCGGGGGTCACCTCGCGCTTCCTGCGCGAGGGCGAGGGCTTCGTCATCGAGACGCTGGACGGGCAGGGCCAGCTGCGCCGGCAGGCCGTGGCGCGTACCGTGGGCTCCCGGCGCGTGCAGCAGTACCTGGTACGTGAGGACGACCGCTTCATCCGCCTGCCGGTGGCCTGGGACATCGCGCAGCGGCGTTGGTTCCACCTCACGGGTGGTTTCCTGGATCCAGATGGCACGGACTTCAACGCGCACCGCGCGCTGTGGAATGCCAACTGTATCTTCTGTCACAACGTGAAGGCGCAGCCCGGCTACGACTGGGAGCGATCCCGGTTCGACAGCCACGTGGCGGAGCTCGGCATCGCCTGTGAGGCCTGCCATGGGCCCGGCACCGAGCACGTGGCCCGCAACGCCTCGCCGCTGCGCCGTTATTACCTGCATGCCTCCGAGAAGGAGGACCGGTCGATCGTCAACCCGCTGCGCCTGGATGCGCTGCGGCGCATTCAGGTCTGTGGCCACTGCCACGGCCAGCGCCTGCCGTCTCCGGTCAGTCGCATCCGCCAGTTTCTCTCCGAGGGCGATCCGTACACCGCGGGGGAGGACCTCTCCACGTACACCCGGCCGCTCTACCGCGAGAGCCACTTGGAGGGAGTGAATGTGGCGCTGCGCTTCTGGAAGGACGGGACGCCGCGACTCACCGCCTATGAGTACCAGGGGCTGCTGCTGACCAAGGACTTCCAGCGCGGCGGGCTGACGTGCCAGCACTGCCACACCATGCATGGAGGCGACCCCAAGGGGATGATCACCCAGGCCATGCGCGGGCCCGCGGCCTGCCAGAGCTGTCATCCGGCCATCGTCGCGCGCGCCGCCGAGCACAGCCGGCACCGCGAGGGCTCCTCGGGCACGGACTGCTACGCCTGTCACATGCCGAAGGTGACCTACGGAATCCTGGAGGTGCATCCCACGCATCGGATCCAGGTGCCGGACCCCGCGCGCGCCTGGTGGCACGAGATGCCGGAGGCCTGCACGCTCTGCCACACCGACCGGAGCGCGCGGTGGGCGGAGCAGACCCTGCGCGAGCAGCAGGGGCGGGCGCCCGCCGAGGATCTGCCGACGGATCCAGCCTTCGAGGTGGCCGAGAGCGTGCGCACGCTCCTCTCGGGGGATGTGGTGCAGCGCGCGGTGGCGGCGTCGGCGCTCGGGGATGAGCGCAGCGCCATGACGCAGCCGGTGGCGCGGCTGTGGGCCGTTCCGTTCCTCGTGCAGGCGCTCGAAGACAACTATCCCTCGATCCGCCGCATGGCGTGGCGCTCGATCGAGACGCTCGTGGCCCGCGCCGGAGAGGCACGGCCCGAGCTCACGAGCTCCGCCGCGCGGCTTCCGCGCTTCGATCCCCAGGCCTCCGCCGAGGAGCGCGCCCGCGTGGTGCAAGCCTGGCGGCAGTGGTGGGCGGCACTGGACACGCGTGATATTCCGCGCCCCGATGCGGCGGTCCCACTGGATGCCTCGTTGGAGCCGCTCCCCACGGTCATCGAGCAGCTCCTGCGCAGGCGCGCGGCGCAACCTCCCATCCAGATAGGCGAGTGACGTGACTCCTCAGACAAAGACGGAGGCTCCCCAAGTCGAGGGCCGCGCCCGAATCCACGCCCGCTTCGGCTGGACGCTGCTGCTCCTCTCGCTGGTGTTCGGCACTGGCCTGGAAGGGCTGGAGGGCTTTCGCTGGGCGCCGCTGGTGGGCGACGCGTTGACGCAGCGGCTGTGGTCGCTCGCCCACTTCCACGGGGCGGCGCTGGGGCTGCTCAATCTCATCTATGTGCAGTGGGCGGATACGCAGGCGCTCGGAGCGGCGACCCTTACGCGGGCATCCCGGACGCTGTTGCTGGGCAGCGCCGCGCTGCCGCTGGGCTTCCTGCTCGGAGGCTTCGCCCATCCCGAGGGAGACCCTTCCTTCGGCATCTTCCTGGCGCCGGTGGGGGCCTTGCTCGTGCTCTACACCGTGGCCGCACAGACCGTGGCGGCGTGGCGCGGCCCTCAGGGGCGCTGATAGACGATGATCTGCGGCGTCTCGTCCAGGTAGAGCCCTGTCACGGGCGTCCGCGTGCCGAACGCCTGCCAGATGTTCATCTCGTGCTCGCGGAACTCCTGGTGGTACTGGTACGCCACGAGGTCCGCGTCGGCGGGGCTCCACACCATCCGCAGGTCCTTCCGCAGCATGCCGTTCTGCTGGTAGTGCCCGAAGGAGTGGCCCGTCACCTCGTGCAGGTACACGCGCGAGTTGGGCTTCGCGTGCTCGTTGATCCACGGCAGCACGCCCGTCACGTGGCTGGACCAGAACTGTCGCTGCATCCCTAGGGACGCCGCGCCGGGAATCCCGCCCGCCAGCTCCGAGTAGAACGCGGTGCCGTAGGGGAAGCTGCGCACCAGCCCGATGAGCGCTGGCGCCATCAGCAGCGCGAACACCGGCGCCGCCACCGCCGCGAAGGGCAGGGTGGGGCGATGGACGCGCAGGCGCTCCACCACCGCCGCGCAGCCGCGCGTCACCGCCACTCCCGCGAGGATTCCCAGGAAGGGCATGGACGGCAGCCAGTGCTTCACCCCTCCGAAGTGGGGCACCTGGGGGTGGCTGATGATGAGGATCGACGCCACCGCGTTCACCGCCACCAGCACCTCGACCATGGACGGTCTGCTCACCCACGCGCGCGTGCGCGCCGGCAGGCTCAGCAACCCGCGCCCCACCAGGGCGAGCCAGCCCGTCACCATGGGGACGAAGAGGCTCGTGGGCACCGTGAGCGCCGTCTTCACCACCACGTAGGACCAGGGGAACGGTGGCGCCCGCATGAGATCGCCCAGGTAGAACCAGGCGTAGTGCTCGTGCTTGGCGTGGAAGGCCAGGTACCACGCCACCCGCTCCACCGGGTGGTGCCAGAGGTAGGGCCAGTGCAGATAGAAGAGCACCGGTCCGAATACCGCCATCGTCGCCACCGGAGTCAGCGCCCGTGCCGTGGGCTCGCTGGCGCGCCGCAGCTCCCCGAGTACCCAGTAGGCGCCCGCCGCGAGCCCCACGAAGAGCAGCACGTGCGGGCTGAGCAGCAGGAACTTCCGCTGGAACTTCTCCGGCCCCAGCGCCACGAAGAGCAGCCCGTAGAGGAGCGACACCGCCGCGAACAGGCCCACGAAGCGCCACAGCCCCTCGCGCGCCGCGGGCTGCCCGACGCTCTCCTTCCACGCGCGCCACAGCGCGAAGGGCACGAGCACGAAGGGCATGAAGAGCGCGTTGTGCTTGGTGGCGATGGCCACTCCGAACGCCACGCCGCACAGCACGCCCCAGCGCCGCTCCTCCATCGCCCGCCAGAAGGCGTAGACGACGAGCAGCCACATGGCCGCCACCGGCATGTCGAAGGCGGCCAGCTCCGCGTTGAAGGAGTGGCGCGGCACCAGCAAGAAGGAGAGGGCGGCGAAGAGGCCCACCGCGCGCCCGTAGAGCGCGCTGCCCAGCAGGAACGTCAGCGCCGGCACCAGCGCCGCCATCAGCAGGGCCGGGAGCCGCAGGGCCGAAGCCGGCCGCAGCCACCCCAGCCCCTTGTGGAACAGCAGGTGCGAGAGCCCGTAGAGCTCCTTCATCAACGCCGGGTGCTCGTGGTTGACGTCGTACGCGCGGACGATGGCAGCGTCCGTGAGCGCCGTCGCGGGCGACCGGAAGAGCTGCTGGAACCAGCCCGCGTAGCTCTCCGCGGCGACGAAGTAGATGCCCTCGTCCCGCACGAAGCCCACCGCCGGCTCGGTGAGGAAGAGCGCGACGAATGCGAGAATCGCCAGCGCCCACGCGATGCGCCGCTCGTCCCGTGTCGGGGCTCTCCCGCGCATCACGCTCCCTCTCCCGGCGCCCCGAGCGCGAACACGTCCAGGCACACGTGCCGCGCCTCCGAGTTGTCCGCCTGCGTCCACACCTTCACCGTGCGCGGCGCTCCTGGCGGTAGCGGGCGCTCCGCCTTCTGCCACCCGCTCAGCCCCTGCGGCACTGCCACGTCCAGCAGCCGCTCGCCGGTGCTCGCATCGTCCACGCCCATGTGGACGGTGCTCAGGTGGGGGCGCCCGAAGGCGTACTCGAAGGTGATGCCGCCCTCGAGCCGCAGCCCCGTCCCGCCGGGCACTCCGTCGAACTCCGCCACCAGGCGCTCGTTTCCTCCCGGTGGGTGCATCCACAGGCAGCGGCGCGGCTCATAGAGGCTCTCGTGCCACTCCGGCGCCATATAAAGGTGCGGGGGGCCCGGGCACCGGTGCGCCGTCCCATCGAAGGGGCAGGGCCGCCGAACGCCCTCCGGAGACTCCAGGTAGACGCGGGCGCGCGCATACGCCTCGGAGGCCACGAAGCGGTGCGGGCGGTAGCGACCGTTCTGGTACAGCGTGAGCGTGAGCGTGCCCGCCCGCAGCGGAGCTCCCTGCACGGTCCGGTACGGCAGGAAGGCCGAGAGGAACTCCGCCTCGTGCGCGTTGGGCAGCTCCGGCTGGCCCAGCACCCAGACGCGCGGGTGCGCCTTCAGGTCGTCCCGGTCCGAGCCGTAGTAGCCGTAGATGGGGACCTGGGGCGGCAGGAGCAGCCGCGCGCGCTCCGTCCACCAGGGGAAGAGCAGCACCGCGTCCCCTGGCCGAAGCTGCGCCTGGAGGTGCTCCCGGACGGCCTGGTAGTTCGCCTCCGTAGGCAGGCGCCCCGGCAGCCGCAGGTAGAAGACGAGGCACAGCAGCGCCACGAGGAGCAGCAGCCCCAGTTCGACGAAGGGCAGGGCGCGCGGGAGCGGACTGGGAGCACCGTGCTCGGGCTTCAGGTGCTCCACGGCCAGCTCCTCAACGGCTCAGGACTTGGCCAGGCGGATCTTCTGCTCGCTCTTCTCACGGCAGAACGTACAGAAGGTGGGCTCTCCCCCGGCGAACGAGGGCGTCCACGGCGGGTACATGGAGCAGCGCGGATCCAGGCAGTGGTGCAGCTCCCACAGGTGGCCGAGCTGGTGCAGCGCCAGCCGCGCCACGTGCTTGTAGCCCGTCTCCAGGTCCTTGTACGGGTTGCTGGAGATGATCGCCTTGTCCTTGCCGAAGCGCGAGAAGCCGTTGGTGGGCGCCTTCCCACTGGGCAGCTCCCGCTCCTTCAGCTTGCGCGATGTCAGGTAGAGGACCTTGTCGTCCTTGTAGGCCCGCACGGCCTTCACCTGGTCCAGCACCTTCTCACTGTCCAGCGGCTCGGAGAAGCCCGCGGGCAGCTCCGCGCTGCCCGAGTGCTCGCTGCCCACGCCGAACGCCGTGTAGAGCGTCCGGCTGAACTTGGCCAGCTGCTTGTCGTCGTACTCGTCCAGCGTCACCACGCGAATCACGGGGCATCACCTCGGTCGGCTCGGGCTACTCGGTCTCTCCCTCGGGCTTCTTCTTGGGCGGACGGCCCCGCTTCTTCGGCGCCGCCGGTGCCGCGGCCTCACCCTCGGGCTTCGGCTTGGGCGGGCGGCCTCGCTTCTTCGGTGCCGCCGGCGCCGCCGCGGCCTCACCCTCGGGCTTCGGCTTGGGCGGACGGCCGCGCTTGCGCTTCGGGGCCTCGCCCTCCGCGCCTGCCTCCGCGGCCGGGGCCTCGTCCGACTTGGCGGCCTTCTTGCGACCCTTGGGCGCACCTTCCTCGTCGCCGCCCTCCTCCTCGCCACCCTCCTCCTCGGCGGGAGCCTCTTCCTCTTCGGCGGGAGCCTCCTCGTCCGGCGGCAGGTCCAGGTCGCCGTCGAGCCCGAGCAGGTCGCCCTCCAGGCCCAGGTCCTCGTCCTCGCCGCGCTGCTTGAACTCCTCCGCGGTGCGCTTGGGCCGCTCGCGGCCCGGCGGGAAGAGGACGATGTCGATCGAGTCCTCGGCGTTGACCTCGGGGATGTTCAGCGCGGCGGCCACCTCGGACACCAGCAGGTGGCGCGCGTTGTCGTACAGCTCGCGCTCCTTGGTGGGCAGCGGCCGCAGCTCGCTGAGCACCTGCAGGCCCTTGACGACCTCGGCCAGGCCGAGGATTCCGCCAGCGGTCATCCGGTCCTGGTTGGTGCGCGCGCGCAGCTTCCAGTCCAGGTCCGCCTTGTCACTGTCGGAGCGGAGGAACGAGTAGATGGCCTCCACCTCCTCGGCGGTGGCGACCTTGCGCACCCCGATGGCCGTCACCTTGGCCTGGGGCACCATCACCACCGCGCCATCTTCTTCCCGGCGCATGGTGACGAAGGTCAGCTTCTGACCCGCCACCTCCTTCACATCGATGGCAGAGACGAGGCAGACACCCTGGTTGGGGTAGACCACCCGGTCGCCGACCGCGAGCTGGAGTCCTTCTGGCATGTCCCCCTCGTGAGCGAGAGCAACGAGCGCGAGCGCCGGTCGTAGCACGAGCGGCGCCAGAAGCCACGAGATTACCTGCCAAGTGCCGCCGTGCGCGCATCCGCGGCCTGGGCCTTCAGCAAGCTATGCATCACTTCGGCGAGCCGCGAGTCCACGTGGGCGTTGACCTCGGAGTCGCTCGGCACGCTCTCCGGCTGGGCCGCCACGCGAGAGGACAACCCCACCGTCGCCGCCACCGCCACCCCGAGCACCATGAGCGTCAGCCACTTCTTCATGTGAAGTCTCCCGTCGCGCCGCGCCAAGGGGCGGGCCTCATGCGCGACAGGGTAGGGAAGCTGCGGGGTTGATCAATTTTTCGGCTACAGGATGCGCCATGGCGCTACAGGCGGCCACACGACTGCCTGGGTGCTTCAGCAGCCTTCCGGACGAGGGCCAGCCACCAGGCGCACCTCGACCGGGAGGCCCCCGGCATTGTCCTCCAGGTCATCATCCGGGAAGGTGAAGCGCAGCGAAGTCACCCCGCTGAAGCGGGTGGCCCGCCCCGTCTCCACCACCTGCGCCGGAGGCCCCTTCTTCCAGGCCCCCCCTTCCGGCGCGACGCACCCCTTGTCCTGGAGGACGAGCACCCGGCCCACGGCCTCTCCTTCCACGCCTCGGGTCTGCGCGGGGCGCGCCGTGTCGCGCAGGCGGACCTCATAGGTGGTGGCGGCATCCAGGCCGGTCAGGGTGAAGCTCTCCTCGAGGCGCGGCGTCACCGCGTGCTGGCGCGCGTCCACCATCACGGTGACGCCCGTGTCGCTCTGCGTCTCGCGCACGTGGACGCGGATGCTGCCCGTGTTGTCCGCCGTGGTGGCGTCCGGCACGAAGAGGTAGAGGGCGAACGCGTTGCGCACGCGGATCTCCTCGGGCCCCACGAGGCCGAAGGACTCTCGCGCCCGCAGCGCGGTGCCGCCCTCCAGGTAATAGGCCACCGTGGAGAGGGTGGCCCCCGCCGGGTGGCCATGCTTCAGCGTCCCCTCGGTGCGCAGCGAGTACGTGCGCGAGGGGTCCAGGCGCAGCCGGGCGGCGGAGGAGGGTGGCACGCGGAAGGCGTGCCCCGCCGCGCGGAGCTCGAAGTTGGGCAGGGGGAAGCGGCCCTCGTAGGCCAGGCGCTGGGCGGAGGCCTGGGTGGTGGTGCCCGTGGAGGACTTCAGGGAGGCGGGAGGCCGCGCGGGGCGAAGCTGGGCGCGCACGGCCAGGGTGGTGCCCTCTTCGGCCTGGACGCGCTGGCTCCAGGACTCCATGCCGATGGCGTGAACCTCCAGCAGGTGCTCGCGGTCCGCCGACAGGGGGATGAGCGTGGGCGTGTGGGCGGGCTGCAACTGGCCATCCACCCAGACGGAGGCCCCTTGGGGCGTGGAGGTGATCTCCACGTCGAACGTCGCATCCTCCTCATTCGAGAGGAGGATGCCCGTGGCCACCAGCAGGGCGAGGGCGGGAACGCCCAGCACCACCCAGGGCGGCAGCCAGGAGCGCTTGCGGGGGGGCTCTGGCCGCACAGGGGGCGGCGGCGCGAGCGTGGGGATGCGCGAGAGCGAGGGCGGCCGGGGCGGGGGCTCGAGCGGGCCCTTGCCCCACAGGTCGAGCTGCGCCAGGAAGTCAGGCGGCAGGCGGATGGGCCGACCCTCGGACACGAGCTCCGACTCGAAGAGGTAGGCCATGAAGTGCGCCAGGGCGCTGCCGGGGAAGTCTGGCACCACCGTGTGCAGGTACTTCTCGAGCGCCTCGCTGAAGGCCTGCGCCGTGGGGTAGCGCTGCTCGCGCTCCACCGCCATGGCCGTGAGGATGATGCGCTCCAGCTCCACGGGCAGGCCCGGGTTCACGGCGCGTGGGGGCGGAAAGTCACCCCGGGCGATGCGCTCGAGCACCTCCATGCGCTCGCCCTGCCAGGGCAGCTTCCCGCAGAGCATCTCGTAGAGCACCACGCCCGCGGCGAAGATGTCGGTGCGCGAGTCCAGCTCGCGGCCTCGCGCCTGCTCCGGCGCGAAGTACAGGTACTTGCCCTGGGCGGCCGTCTCCTCGGACTCGAGCCGGCTGGCCATCCGCGCCCGGGCGATGCCGAAGTCCACCAGCTTGACCTGGCCCTCGTAGCCGAGCAGCACGTTCTGCGGGCTGACGTCCCGGTGGATGATGTGGAGCGGTCGCCCGCTCTCGTCCAGCCGGTTGTGCGCGTACGCCAGGCCCTGGAGCATGTCGATGGCCACGCGCAGCGCCAGCGGCACCGGCAGCACCCGCAGCTCCTTGTTCCGCGCGCGGCGCATGACGCGCGACAGCGTCTGGCCGTGCACGAACTCCAGGGCCAGGTAGTACTCGCCGTCCACCTCTCCGAAGTCGAGCACCTGGGCGATGTTGCCGTGGCTCAGCCCCACGGCGATGCGCGCCTCGTTGATGAACATCGAGACGAAGTCGCTGTTGCCCGCGTAGTGGGGGAGGATCTTCTTGATGACCACGTGCCGGGTGACGCCGGCGGCCGCCGTCATTCGCGCACGGTAGAGCTCCGCCATCCCGCCCACCGCGATGCGGTCGAGCAGTTGGTACTTGCCGAACTCCTGGCCCTCGGCCGGCAGCAGCACGTTCTTCCTGGCTCCTTTGGGGACCCCCCCCGGGGTACTCCGCCCACTGGATGCCATCACATGGGCGGGCAGAAGGTATCATGCGGAGACGAACGTTCTGTCCCGAGAGCTTCCTTGAACTTGCCTGCTCGCTGTCTCGCCCTCGCCGCCCTGCTCACGTCCTCCCTGGCCTTGGCGGGTCCCGCCGTCCTCCTGTCTCCCGTCATCGGACGGACTGACAGTGTGGTGCTCCAAGGACGGGTATTGAAGGAGGCGCCCACGAAGGGCAGCTCCGTGCTCTCGCGCAACCTGCGCCGCCTCACCGCGCCCAACTGGAAGGGTGCCAAGGTGGAGGTGTCCTTCCTGGGGGTCACCACCGTGGTGACGAGCGGGCACGACGGCGCCTTCGAGGTGAACCTCCAGCCGCCCCAGGGCACCCCGTTCCCCTCTGGCTTCTATGTGGCGGAGGCGAAGGTGGCCGGCGCCAGCGCCCGCGCGCGCGTGGAGGTCGTCGCCGACACTGCCCCGTTCCTCGTCATCTCCGACTTCGATGACACGCTGGCCATCAGCCATGTCATCCGGCCGACGAAGCTGATGGAGAACGCGCTTCTCAAGGACTCGGACACGCAGGAGGTGGTGCCCGGCATGTCGGCCTTCTACGGGTGCTTGAAGGCTCCGACGTCGCCCTCCTTCGCCCTGGTGAGCGGCTCGCCCGTGCAGTACGGCGCGCGCATCGGTGATTTCCTCGGTCGCCACAGCTTCCCCGCCTTCGGCCTGTACTTGAGGGATCTGGGCCCGAGCACGTTGTCCAACTACAAGCAGCCCGTCATCCGCCGGCTGCTGCGCCAGTTCTCCCAGCCCGTGGTGCTGGTGGGAGACTCGGGCGAGAAGGACCCGGAGATCTACGCGCAGATCCGCGAGGAGTTCCCCGGGCGCGTGAAGGCCATCTACATCCGCAACGCCGGCCGCACGGAGAACGCGAGCCGCTTCACGGACATGATCCTCTTCGGAGAGGCGCGCGAGGCCGCCGAGCACGCCGCGAAGAACGGGCTGGCCGACGCCGCCTGTGTCGCCGGGGCCTTCCCCGCGCCGGTGCCCTCCACCGCCGAGAGCACCACGCCATGAGGAGGGCCGCGCCGGGGCTGCTCCTGGCGGGGATGCTCCTGGGGGCCGGGTGTCGGGAGGAGAAGCCGGCCGAA
This sequence comes from Hyalangium ruber, assembly GCF_034259325.1. Classification (NCBI taxonomy): domain Bacteria; kingdom Pseudomonadati; phylum Myxococcota; class Myxococcia; order Myxococcales; family Archangiaceae; genus Hyalangium; species Hyalangium rubrum. Next base: position 385,722 of record NZ_JAXIVS010000006.1, read on the forward strand.
CCGCTCTCCTCGCTGGCGCCTCCTCCGCTGGCTCCGCTCACCGCGAGCCCGAACGACGCGGGGAGCGAGGACGATGCCCTGTTCCGCGTGGCGCACGCGGAGGTGTTCGGCGAGGAGGTGCCGAAGGAGGCGCTGCGGCTGGAACTGGCGGGAGAGTCCGCCCGGCTCGCCGCGGAGGACTTCACGGCCTCCAAGCCCGAGGAGGCCGCGCGGCTGGCCGAGCGCGTGAAGGACAAGGCCGTGCTCGTGGTGCCGGACGCGGACACCTTCCTCGCGCAGACCTCGGAGCTGCTGCAGGCCCTGAGGGACTCGGCGGGCGAGGTGTGGCTGAAGCACCCGGACGCGCCGGTGGCCTACCGGCTCGTGCTGCGAGATGAGGAGGGCTTCCGCGAGTGGCTCGCCGAGGTGGCGCCCGGAAAGCTGCGCATCATCCAGCGCGCAGACGGCTTCGAGCTGTCCACCAGCGTGGGCAAGCTGCCCGGAGGAGACCCCAACGGGCCCTCCGTGCCCGTGCGCGGCGGCAAGCAGGACATCGCCACGCTGCGCCGAGGGCTGGAGCGGCTCAAGGGGCGCTTCAAGACGGCCGAGGACATCTGCCTGGTGCCCTCCTTCGGCACCGAGGTGGCTCAAGCGGCGCGGGCACTCAGCGGCGTGTACACCGCGCCCGGCGAGCCCCTCTTCGAGACGCTCTGTCTGGTGTACCCCACGCCCCCACACCGCTGAGGCACAGGGGAGGAGGCGAGGGCTCCTCCGGCCAAGGGTTGGGTTGTGAAGGGGCGGGGTAGCCGGTACTACCGCTATGCCGCGACGCGCCGTACCTTGCCCGCGCCAGGGAGGTTGAATTCGATGGTTGCCATTCCCGAGTCCTCGCCGTCGTCGGAGCTGCCCACGGGCGGAGCGTTCCTCCTGCAGGAGGTGGGCTCCACCCGCATCGTCAGCCCGGAGACGTTCACCGAGGAGCAGCGCCTCTATCTGAAGACGGCCCTGCAATTCAGCCGCGAGCAGGTGATGCCCCAGTCGGACCGCATCGAGGCGAAGGACAACGCGCTCCTCAGGGAGCTGCTGCGGCGCGCCGGGGAGCTGGGGCTGTTGATGACCGACATCCCCGAGGCCTACGGGGGCATGGGGCTCGACAAGACGACGTCCCTGCTGCTGGCCGAGTGCATGAGCCTGCAGGGCTCGTGGTCGGTCACCTTCGGTGCGCACGTGGGCATCGGCACGCTGCCCATCGTCTGGTTCGGCAACGAGGCGCAGAAGGCGAAGTACCTGCCGCAGCTCGCCACGGGAGAGAAGGTGGCGGCGTACGCCCTCACCGAGCAGGGCAGCGGCAGCGACGCGCTGGGGGCGAAGACCAAGGCGGTGCTGTCGGCGGACGGCACGCATTACGTGCTCAACGGCTCGAAGCTCTACATCACCAACGCGGGCTTCGCGGACGTGTTCGTGGTGTTCGCCAAGGTGAACGGCGACAAGTTCACCGGCTTCATCGTGGAGCGCGACACGCCTGGGTTCACCGTGGGGCCCGAGGAGCACAAGATGGGCATCCGCGGCTCCTCCACGTGCCCGCTCTTCTTCGAGGACGCGCGTGTGCCGGTGGAGAACGTGCTGGGCGAGGTGGGGCGCGGGCACAAGATCGCCTTCAACATCCTCAACTACGGGCGGCTGAAGCTGGGCGCGGGCGTAGTGGGCGGGATGAAGCTCGCCATCGAGGACACGGTGCGCTTCGCCCAGGAGCGCAAGCAGTTCAACACGCCCATCGTGCGCTTCCCGCTCTTGCGGGAGAAGTTCGCGCGCATGGCCACGCTCACCTACGCGCTGGAGTCGATGACGTACCGCACTGCGGGCCTGGTGGACGCGAAGCTGTCCGGGAAGGAGCGGCAGGCGAAGGACTACGACGCGCACGTCATCGCCGCCATCGAGGAGTACGCCATCGAGTCGTCCATCATGAAGGTGTTCGGCTCGGAGGCGCTCGGCCACGTGGTGGACGACGCGGTGCAGATCCACGGCGGCGCGGGCTACATCGAGGAGTACCCCATCGAGCGTGCCTACCGCGACGCGCGCATCAACCGCATCTTCGAGGGCACCAACGAGATCAACCGCATGTTGATCAGCGGGCTGCTGCTCAAGCGCGCGGTGAAGGGCGAGCTGCCGCTGCTCGCGGTGGCGCAGTCGGTGGAGGACGAGCTCACCCACGGCACGTTGCCCCGGGCGCGGCACGAGGACGCGCTGTCGGCGGAGGAGCGGGCCGCCGAGTGCCTCAAGCGCATGGCCCTCTACGGCCTGAAGACGGCGGCGGAGACGTTCGGCACCGAGCTGGAGCAGCACCAGGAGGTGCTCGCGGGGCTCTCGGACGTGGTGATGGACGCGTTCGCGCTCGACACGATGGTGACGCGCACGCGCCAGGGCGTCGATGCCAAGGGGGCGATGGACCCGGCCCGGGTGGCGATGACACGGCTGTTCGGCATGGAGGCGATGACGCGCTCGTTCGATCGGACCCGGCGGGCGCTGTGCGCCTCGGCGCAGGGCGAGGCGCTCCAGGCACACCTGGCGAAGCTGGCCCCGCTGCAGGTCTTCACCCCGTACAACCCCGCGGAGCTGCGCGAGGCGGTGGTGACGGCGGTGGAGCAGGCCGGCGGCTATCCGCGTTCGGCGGCCTAGCGGTCCACCTCAGGGCATGCGCGAGAGGGCTTCCTGGCCGAAGCTCACCCGGGCCCACCAGGGGCCCGGCGGCAGCGCGTCCAGGGACAGCAGCGCCTCCAGCCGCTCAGCGGAGTCCTTCGGCAGATCCTTGAAGCTGACCCCGAAGACGGGCGTGACCGGCGAGTGCGCCCGGAACGCCGTGGACGTCCACATCACCTCGCCCGGCAGCAGCAGCGGCCCCGGCGCCAGCTCCATCTCCAGCAGGAACGGCGTGCCCACCTTCACCATGGCGGGCAGGGCCGGCGCATCCACCTCCATGCCCACGCCGCCGCGCGAGATGTCCCGCACATAGAAGGCCGGCGAGAAGGGCGTGGCCTCGATGGCGCGCACGTTGAGCGGCACGCGCGGGTGGCGACGCAGCTTCTCGTGCTCCTGCGCGAAGATGCGCTGCAGCACCGCGTCCAGGGCCGCCCGGTCCACGCTCGTGGCGTACTTCACCGTCAGGTGGTAGCGCCCGCCGGGGCGCGGGGTGACATTCACCACCTCGCCCACCACCTCCACGGACTCGGCTACCCCCTCGGCCTGCATCTCGAACACGAAGCGCGTGCCCCGCGTCAGGCTGCGCCGCGTCTCCAGGGTGACGCTGCCCTGCCCGACACTTCGGGTGTACTCATCGATGAGGGCCTCGGGCGTCTTGTAGGACACCTTCAGGCGAACGCTGGAGTCGTGCGGCGAAATCTGCATGTGTGGGCTCGCTCGATACTCTCTGGCGGGTCGCCAAAAAAAACAAGGCCGGGCCCCCCTCACGGGTAGCCCGGCCTTTTCCTGTTGGGCCGTCAGGCCCGGTTCATCACGAGTTACCGTCGTCCTCTTCGGCCACGGGCAGCTCCGCGCCCGCGGTGATGGTGATGGACTCGTTGGCGTAGGCGTAGCTGCCGGAGCCGGTGGAGATCTTGCCGTCGAGCTTGATCGTCACCGAGCCCGAGGTGGCGTTCGTGGCCGACACGTCGATGGTCTGGGTCACGTCCGCGTCGAGGAAGTCGTCGATCTCACCGCTGATCTCGATCTTGCCCTTCATCTTCAGCTCGACCTTGGCGGAGGTGAAGCCATCGGAGACGGCCTTGAACTCCATGGTCATCTTGCCGTCGAACTCGTTGACGCCGTCCTCGTTGCAGCTGTTGTACTCGAGGTCGTACTTGAAGCTGAGGTCGGTGCCGCCGCCCGTGCCGTTCGTGTCCAGGTCGAGCTTGAGCTTGACCGAGCCGCTCTTGGCGCAGTCGACCTCGACCTCGGCGTTGATGGTGTCCGCGGCGCTGGCGAGCGCGCGCAGCAGGTTGCCGTTACCGCCCTGGGCGGCCGGCTGGCTGGCCTCGAACAGGGCCTGGGCGGCGCCCTGCTTGCCGCCACCGATCTTGGCGCCGCTACCACCACAAGCCACCAGGGCCGTGGTGGCCGCGGCGAGAAGCGAAAGACGAATGAAGCGCGTCATGTACTGAGCCTCCTGAAGGGGCGGTGCGCTGGCACGGCCCCGGTCGACTCGCCCCCCCGGCGGGACGAGATTCCTGCCCACCCAATGGGCGGGTGTTGACGGGTTAGCAGAGCGTGCGACCCAGGGTCAACGCGTACACCGCTCCCGGTGTGCCCACTCGGGCCGCGCGTCAGCTCGTTCCATGCCTGTTGCATTTCTTGACCCGGTGGGAGGCGGCGCGTATTTTCCGCGGCCCGGTGGCAAGAAGTGGCAAGCAGTGGCGAGAAATCCCATGCCGGGGTGGGGCGGTGGCTCGCTCTGAGGGGAAGCGCTCCGCGTGTTCCGAGGCGTCTATGAGCACCAGATCGACGCGAAGGGGCGCACCAGCCTCCCGGCCCGGCTGCGCGAGACGCTGGTGGGCGCCTACGACGAGCGGCTCATCCTCACCACGGCGTTGGATCCGTGCCTGCACGCCTACCCGGTGCGGGAGTGGGAGGCGCTGGAGAACGCGCTGGGCAAGCGCAACCCCATGGAGCCAGGGGTGAAGACGCTGATGCGCCTCTACGTGGCCAGCGCCCAGGAGTGCCCGCTCGACAAGATGGGGCGGGTGCTCATCCCGCCGCCGCTGCGCTCGCACGCGGGGCTGGAGAAGGACGTGGTGTGGGTGGGGATGGTGAAGGTGATGGAGGTTTGGAGCCGCGCTGGCTGGGCCAAGGCCCAGGAAGACGCGCGTGCCGCGGTGGACTCGGCGGACGTGGCGCGAGTGCTCGCGGAGCTTCGGCAGTAGCCAATTTCTCGACGGCGCAAGGAAAACCCGTGAGGGTGGGGACAGTATGAACTGGATGTCGGAGGCAAGGCAGAGCACCGAAGTGGTCGCCAGCGGCGACCGCGTGGAGACGTTGATGCTGGAGGGCGAGTTGGGCGAGCGGGAGCTGGCACAAGTGTCCGAGGAGCTCTTCCGCCGGCTGCAGCGCGGGCTGCGGCAGATGGTGCTCGACTTCAGCGAGGTGCCGCACCTGAACTACCGCGGCGTGAAGCTGCTGGTGGGCAGCGCCGAGTCGTTCCGCCGGGCCGGTGGCGACGTGAAGCTGGCGGGCCTCTCGCCGTACCTGGCCGCCATCTTCCGCGCGGCGGGCGCGCACGCCAGCTTCGAGATGTATCCGCACATGAACGATGCGCGAGCCGCCTTCGCGCTCTCTCGGGCGCCGTTCGTCTAGGACGCGCTTCCTTGGCCTTCAGCCACCAGACCGTCCTGCTGGAAGAGACGGTGCAGCTGCTGCAACCCGGAGCGGGCAAGGTGATCATCGACGGCACACTGGGTGGCGGTGGCCATACGGAGGCGCTCCTGGCTCGGGGCGCCACCGTCATTGGCGTGGACCGCGATCCGGTGGCGCTCGCCGCCGCCACCTCCCGGCTCGGTGCCCAGGAGCGCTTCCAGGCGCGCCAGGGCAACTTCGGGGAGCTGCTCCGGGTGGCCGCGGATGTGTTGCCGGTGGACGGGGTGCTGGTGGATCTGGGTGTGTCCTCGCCCCAGCTGGACGAGGCCGAGCGCGGCTTCTCCTTCAACAAGGACGGGCCGCTGGACATGCGCATGGGCGCCGAGGGGCGCACCGCCGCGGAGCTGATCGCCGAGGAGGACGAGCGAGAGCTGGCCCGCATCATCTATGAGCTGGGCGAGGAGTCCTTCTCGCGGCCCATCGCCCGCGAGCTCAAGCGCGCCCTGCCCACGCGCACGCTGGAGGCCGCCGAGGTCGTCAAGCGCGCGGTGCCGCGCAAGGCCTGGCCCAAGCGCATCCACGTGGCGACCAAGACGTTCCAGGCGCTGCGCATGGCCGTCAACGGCGAGCTGGAGGCGCTGGATGCGCTGCTGTCCGCGCTGCCCACGCTGCTCAAGGTGGGCGGGCGCGCGGCGGTCATCTCCTTCCACTCGCTCGAGGATCGCAAGGTGAAGGAGGCGTTCCGCGCGCTGGTGGGCGCCTGCCGCTGCCCGCCGGGCCTGCCGGTGTGCGCCTGCGGTGGCCAGGGCGACTTCGCCGCGGTCACGAAGAAGGCCGTCTCCGCCTCGGAGGTCGAGCTGGAGGCCAACCCCCGTTCTCGTAGCGCGCACCTGCGCGTAGTGGAGAAGATCCGATGACCCAGGTGAATTCGCGCAATGCCGTGTCGGTGGGTCGCGTGCTGGTACATCTGTTGCCGGCGGTGCTGCTCTTCGCCCTGTTCGCCGCGGTGGGCATCCTCCACGTCACCAGCCGGGTGCTGGTGGTGGACATGGGCTACCGGCTGTCCAAGGCCGAGACCGAGAGCCGCACGCTGACGCGCGAGAACGATCGGCTCAAGCTGGAGCTGGCCACGCTCAAGGCGCCCACGCGGCTGGAGAAGCTGGCCCGGGAGCAGCTCGGCATGGCGATGCCCGCGGGCTCGGCGGTGGTGGCGCTGCCTCCGGAGCTGCCCGGCGCCAAGCGCAATGGCCGGCCCGAGGCGCGCACCCCGGCTACCGTGCGCGTGGCCGAGCGGGGGAACGCTCGGTGAAGGATCTCAAGGCCTCGCGGGCTCCGGAGTCCAACACTCGCTGGCTGAAGCTGCGGGTGATGCTGCTGGGAGGGCTCTTCCTGAGCCTCCTGGCGCTGGCCTTCGGTCGCGCCGCGTACCTGCAGATCCACCAGGGTGACAAGCTGAAGGATCTCGCCCGGGACCAGTACGTCCGGCAGATCGAAATCCCCGCCCGTCGCGGCGACATCTTCGACCGGCGCGGTACGCCGCTGGCTCAGAGCGTGGAGGTGGACTCCATCTGGGTGGACCCCTCGATGCTGGAGGACGTGCGCAAGGCCTCGCGCGCGATGGCCAAGGCGCTGAAGCTCAACGCCGGGGAGAGCGAGGACCTGCAGGCGCGGCTTCAGCGGGGCAAGCGCTTCGCGTGGGTGAAGCGCCAGGCGAAGCCTCAAGAGGTGGAGGCGGTGAAGGCCCTCGGGCTGTCAGGGCTGGGCTTCACCAAGGAGCCCAAGCGCTTCTACCCGCAGCGGGAGCTGGCCGCGCAGGTGGTGGGCATGGTGGGCACCGACGGGCGCGGCCTGGAGGGGCTGGAGCTGGCCTTCAACGACGAGCTGTCCGGGCAGAACTCGCGCCTGTCGGGCTTCCGCGACGCCAAGGGGCGCAAGCTGCTGGTACAGGGCTCCTCGGACCCCATCGAGCAGGAGGGCGCCTCCGTCACGCTGACGCTGGACCGGCACCTGCAATACGTGGCCGAGAAGGCGCTGGGGCGCGCGGTGGAGGACGCCAAGGCGGTGGCAGGCACCGTGGTGGTGCTCGATCCGAAGACGGGCGAGCTGCTCGCGCTGGCCAACAACCCGCGCTTCAACCCCAACACGCCCGAGTCCCTGCAGCGCGACACCCTGCGCAACCGCGCCGCGCTGGACGCCTTCGAGCCAGGCTCGACGATGAAGGCCTTCGTCGTCGCCGCCGCGCTGGAGGAGAACGCCATCCGCGCCGATGAGCCCTTCTTCTGTGAGAACGGGGCGTGGAAGATCGGCCGCCACACCATCAACGACACCCACTCCTACGCCTGGCTCACGGCCAAGAGCATCCTCCAGGTCTCCTCCAACATCTGCTCGGCCAAGATTGGCCAGGCGCTGGGGCGCGAGCGGCTGGTGCGCTACTACCAGGCGTTCGGCTTCACCGAGCGCACGGGCCTCGCGCTGCCCGGCGAGGGCAAGGGCGTCATTCCCTTCCCCAAGGCCGAGGTGGCGCTGGCCACCCAGTCCTTCGGCCAGGGCATGACGGCCACCGCGGTGCAGATCGCCGCCGGCTACGGCGCCCTCGCCAATGACGGCGTGCTGATGCGGCCCTATCTCGTCTCCAAGGTGGTGGACCCAGACGGGGTGGTGCTGCTCGAGAACCGCCCCACCGAGATACGCCGCGCCGTGTCATCCAAGGTGGCACGTCAGGTGGTGAACATGCTCGAGAGCGTGGTGCTCAAGGAAGGAACCGCTCCGAAGGCGGCCATGGAGGAATACCGCGTCGCTGGAAAGACGGGCACGGCGCAGAAGGCGGATCCCGTTGCTCGGGGGTACTCCGACAAGCGGATCGCTTCCTTCATTGGTGTTGTACCAGCCGAGAATCCGCGCGCCGTCATACTCGTAGTGGTGGACGAGCCGAAGACGGACGTGTACGGGGGACTCGTGGCTGCCCCCGCCTTCAAGGAAATCGCTACCGCCGCCATGGCGCACCTGGCCGTGCCGCCATCGCGCACGGTCACGCCAGAAGTGGCGGTAGCGCCGGTCGCGCCCCCGGTGGTGAAGGCCTCTCCCAACCCCAAGCCCGCCCCCGCAAGGCCCGTCGTGGCCGAGCAGGCGGTGGAGGGGGACGGCACGGTGCGAGTGCCGGATGTTCAGGGACAGGCTGGGCGCGAGGCCGTGGTGAAACTGCTCGCCGCGGCGCTGGAGCCACAGTTGTTGGGCAGTGGACGCGTGGTATCGCAGACCCCCGCCGCCGGTGCGCTGGTGGAAAAGGGGGCACGGGTGACGCTGGAGCTGGCGGCGCGGCCATGAGACCGCACCAGCCCAGGCCCCGGGCTTGCAGTTGCGTGTGAAGGGGAAAAGATGAAGCTGACGGATGTCCTCGCAGGGTGTGGAGCCGAGCAGATCTCGGGCGGTCGTTCCTCGGTGGATGTCACTGGGGTGACGCAGGACTCGCGGCGCGTGAAGGCCGGCGACCTCTTCGTGGCCGTGCCGGGGACGAAGGAAGACGGGGCCCAGTACGTGGGGGAGGCGGTTTCCCGCGGCGCGGTGGCCGTGCTCTCCGAGAAGCCGGTGCCCTCCTCGCAGGTGCCATTCTTCAAGGTGAGCAGCTCTCGCAAGGCGCTGGCGCTCATCGCGGCGAACTTCTACGGGCGGCCCGCGCAGCAGCTCACGCTGCTGGGCGTCACCGGTACCAACGGCAAGACGACGACCAGCTACCTGCTGGAGGCGATCAGCACCGCGGCCTACTCGTCCACGGGCGTCATCGGCACGCTGGGCTACAAGGTCGCCGGGCGCACGGTGGAGCTGGCCAACACCACGCCGGACGCGCTGGAGCTGCACCGCATCCTTCGGGAGATGGTGGACTCGGGCGTGGAGACGGTGGTGATGGAGGTGTCGAGCCACGCCCTGGTGCAGGAGCGGGTACACGGGCTGACCTTCAAGGCGGCGGCGTTCACCAACCTGAGCCGGGACCACCTCGACTACCACAAGGACATCGAGGAGTACTTCCAGGCCAAGCGCCGGCTGTTCGGCGAGCACCTGTCGCCCACGGGCGTCGCGGTGGTGAACGGGGACGACACGTACGCCGCTCGCATCTACAACGAGCTGCGCGGCCAGAAGCGCATGGCGTGGAAGTTCAGCCGCCTGGGCGCTGGGGAGATCTCCGCCACGGACGTCTCCTACTCGCTGCAGGGCATCAAGGCGACGCTGAAGACGCCCGCCGGTGACATCCCGGTGAAGAGCCGGCTGGTGGGGCCGCACAACCTGGAGAACATCCTGGCGGCCGCGGGCGTGGCGCTGGGAGCGGGCATCGCCCGGCGCGATGTGCAGACGGGCATCGAGCGCATGGGCAAGGTGGCCGGCCGCATGGAGCGCGTGGAGAACTACATGCCGGGGCCCGCGCCCGCGGTGCTGGTGGACTACGCGCACACGGACGACGCGCTCAAGCGCGCGCTGGAGGCCTCGCGCTCGCTGGCCAAGGGCCGCGTCATCGTCGTGTTCGGCTGCGGCGGGGACCGGGACAAGGGCAAGCGCCCGCTGATGGGCACGGCGGCGGCCGAGGGGGCAGACCTGGTCGTCGTGACCAGCGACAACCCGCGCACCGAGGATCCGGAGGAGATCATCTCGCAGGTGACGCCGGGCCTGGAGAAGGGCGGCCTGCGCCGCATCTCCGCGGGCAAGGCCAAGAGCGGCGAGAAGGGCTACCTGGTGGACGCGGATCGCCGCGCCGCCATCGAGTCGGCCATCGGCCTGGCGACCGCGGACGACGTGGTGCTCATCGCGGGCAAGGGCCACGAGACGTACCAGATCATCGGCTCCGAGAAGCGGCAGTTCGATGACCGGGAAGCGGCGACCAAGGCCCTGGCGAGCCGTCCTCCCGCCTAAGCGAAGCGCGACGCGCCGGACTGCTCATGGCCGCTCAATTCTCCGACGAAGAGGTGGTGAAGGCGACCGGCGCGAGCCGGCGCCTCGGCAACGCTCCGACGGTGTACTCGGCGGTCTGCACGGACACGCGAGCGCTGACGCCGGGCTGCCTCTTCGTGGCACTGCAGGGTGAGCGCTTCGACGCGCACACCTTCCTGTCGCAGGCTCGGGCGGGTGGAGCGGCCGGCGCGGTGGTGCGGGATGACCGCACGCTGCCGCCGTTGCCGGGGACCTTTCCCCTCTACGCGGTGGAGGACACGCAGGCGGCCCTGGGCGCGCTGGCGCGCTTCCACCGTCAGCGCTTCCGCATCCCCGTGGCGGCGGTGGGCGGCTCCAACGGGAAGACGACGACCAAGGAGATGGTGGGCGCCATCCTCGCCACGCGCGGGTCGGCGCTGAAGACGGAGGGCAACCTCAACAACGAGGTGGGCGTACCGCTCACGCTCTTCCGTCTGGAGCCCACGCACGTGGCGGCCGTCATCGAGGTGGGGATGAACCACCCCGGTGAAATCACGCGCCTGACGCGCGTCGTCCAGCCAGACGCGGGCCTCATCACCGTGGTGCAGCCCGAGCACCTCGAGGGGCTGGGCAGCATCCAGGGCGTGGCGGAGGCGGAGGGCGAGCTGTTCCGCGAGCTGAGCCCCGAGGCGGTGGCGGTGGTGAACCTGGATGACCCGCTCATCCCGGGGCAGGCGACGCGCTCGAAGGCGCGCAAGCTCACCTTCGGCCGGGCGGAGGACGCGGACGTGCGGCTGGTGAAGGTGGCGACGCTGGGGCGCGAGGGCCTCATCGCCATGGTGCGCCACGCGGGCAAGGACTGGCCGGTGCGGCTGCACTTCATCGGCGAGCACAACGCGCTCAACGCCACCGGGGCCTTCGCCACGGCGCTGGCGCTGGGCTACTCGCCCGAGGAGTGCGTGAAGGGCCTGGAGACGGCGCGGCCGTACTCGCGGCGCCTCAATGTGGTGGACGGGCTGTACGGAATCACGGTGGTGGACGACTGCTACAACGCCAACCCCGCGTCGATGACGGCGGCGCTGGACACGTTGCACACGCTGGTGCCGGCGGGTGGGCGCGCGGTGGCGGTGCTCGGGGACATGTTGGAGCTGGGCCCCGGCGAGCTGAGCGAGCATGAGGCGCTGGGCACGGAGGCGTCCGGCAAGGCGCAGCTCGTGGCCTTTTTCGGCCCGCGCTCGAAAGAGGGTTTCCAGGCGGCCAAGAGCCTGGGTGACGCGGCGGCGCACTTCGTGGACGTGGCGCCGCTGCTGGACTGGCTGAAGCCCCGGCTGAAGGCAGGAGATGTGGTCCTGGTGAAGGGCAGCCGAGGCATGAAGCTGGAGCGGGTGGTGGCGGCCCTCACGGGCGCCGCGGCACCCGGAGGTGCTCACTAGTGCTGTTCCTGCTGTACGAGTGGATCAAGGACACGGAAGCGGGCCGGATCCTCAACTTCCTGCGCTACCCCACCTTCCGCATCGTCGCGGCGGGGATGTTCGCGCTGGTGATGGGGATGCTGATTGGCCCCAAGCTCATCGCGCGCCTGCGCCTGAAGCAGCATGGCCAGAGCAACGTGCGCGAGGACACGCCGGACTCGCACCAGAAGAAGAAGGGCACGCCCACCATGGGCGGCCAGCTCATCCTGCTGTGCATCGGCACGGGCACGCTCCTGTTCGCGGACCTGAAGAGCCGCGCCGTGTGGGTGATGCTGCTGCTGACCTTCGGCTACGGCTTCATCGGCTTCCTGGATGACTGGCTCAAGCTGTCCAAGCGCAACTCCAAGGGGTTGGCCGGGCGTAAGAAGATGCTGCTGCAGACCTTCTTCTACCTGGTCGCCATCTTCGGGTTGATGTGTACGTGGACGAAGGCGGACGGCTCCTTCGGCCCCACGCTGCTCATCAGCACCAAGTTGACGCTGCCCTTCATCCCGTCGCACTGGTTCAGCCCGGACCTGGGCTGGCTCTACGTGGTGTTCGGCTGGTTCGTGATTGTGGGCACCTCCAACGCGGTGAACCTCACCGACGGTCTGGACGGCCTGGCGATTGTGCCCACCATCATCGCCGCCACCACCTTCGCCATCCTCTGCTACGTGGCGGGCACCACGCTGCACATCGCCGACTCGCAGACGGTGAACGGGGTGTCGCGCATCGTCGCCACGCCGCTGTACCAGTACCTGGGCATCCTCCAGGTGCCGGGCGGCGCGGAGCTGGCCGTGTTCTGCGCCAGCATCGTGGGCGCGGGCATCTCCTTCCTCTGGTTCAACACCTACCCGGCCTCGGTGTTCATGGGCGACGTGGGCTCGCTGGCGCTGGGTGGCGCGCTGGGCGGGCTGGCGGTGCTCTCGAAGAACGAAGTGGTATCGGCCATCATCCACGGCATCTTCTTCGCCGAGGCCCTGAGCGTGATGATTCAGGTCATCTCGTTCAAGACGACGGGCAAGCGCGTCTTCAAGATGGCCCCGGTGCATCACCACTTCGAGCTCAAGGGCATGGCCGAGCCGAAGATCATCGTCCGTTTCTGGATCGTCGCCATCTTGTGTGGCGCCGTGGCGCTGCTGTCCCTGAAGCTGCGCTAGGAGTTTCAGCCATGTCGGTTTCGCTGTCCGGTCAGAAGGTGGGGGTGTTCGGGCTTGCGAAGAGTGGGGTGGCGGCCATCCGGCTGCTGCTCGCGCACGGAGCCCAGGTCACCGCGATCGACGCGCGCGACGAGGCCGCGCTGGGCGAGGTGGCCCGCGAGCTCGCGTCGAAGGGCGTCACGCTGGCGTTGGGGCCCACGCCGCCCGGGTTGCTGGAGGCGCAGTCCCTGCTGGTGGTGAGCCCCGGTGTGCCGCTGACGCTGCCGGAGCTGAAGGCCGCGCGCGCCGCGGGCATCCCCATGTGGGGCGAGATCGAGCTGGCCTGGCGCCTGCTCTCGCACGTGCCGCTCATCGGCATCACCGGCACCAACGGCAAGAGCACCACCACGGCGCTCACCGCAGAGCTGTTCGCCAAGGGCGGAGGCCGCACCTTCGTGGGCGGCAACCTCGGGCGACCGCTGGCCGAAGGCGCGCTGACTCCGAAGGACTGGGACACGCTGGTGGTGGAGCTGTCGAGCTTCCAGCTCGAGGGCATCGACCAGATGCGCCCCAAGGGCGCGGCCATCCTCAACCTCACGCCGGACCACCTGGACCGGTACGAGAGCCACGAGGCCTATGGCGCCGCCAAGGCGCGCATCTTCCTCAACCAGCGCGAGGGGGACTTCGCGGTGGTGAACGCGGACGACCCGCACGTCATGCGGCTGGCGCTCCAGGCGAAGGTGCCCGTGTACGGCTTCAGCCTCATGGGGCTGCCGGAGCCGGGAGGCCCGAAGCTTGCGGGGCTCGCGGTGGCGCGGCCGGGCGGCTTCCGCCTGGACTTCCTGGGCGAGGCGTTCGCGCTGACCAACCGGGCGCTGCGAGGCTCGCACAACGTGCAGAACGCCATGGCGGCGGCGATGCTGGCGCGGCTGGGCGGCGTGCCTCGCGAGGCGGTGCAGGCCGGGCTCGACAGCTACCCGGGCCTGCCCCACCGCTTGGAGAGCGTGCGGATGCTCGATGGCGTGGAGTGGGTGAACGACTCCAAGGCCACCAACGTGGACTCGGTGCTGGTGGCGTTGCGGACCTTCGCGGGCAACCTGCTGCTCATCGCGGGAGGCAAGGGGAAGGGCGCACCCTATGAGCCCATGGTGGAGGAGAGCCGGGGCAAGGTGAAGACGGTGCTCACCATCGGCCAGGACGCGCCCACCCTCGCCACCGCCTATGAGGGCGAGGTGACGGTGGAGGCGTGCGGCACGCTGGAGGCGGCCGTGCGCAGGGCACACGAGCTGGCGAAGCCCGGAGACACGGTGCTGCTGTCGCCGGCGTGCGCGTCGTACGATCAGTTCAAGAACTTCGAGGACCGGGGCGACACGTTCAAACGCCTCGTGCAGGCGCTCTGAGGGACAGGCCATGAAGACAACCTCCGCGGCGCCTGTCCGGTTCGATCCTCTCTTGCTGTGCGCCGTGCTGGCGCTCGTGGCGCTGGGGCTGGTGATGGTGTACTCGGCCAGCGCCATCCTCGCGCAGGACAAGCAGGGCGACAGCCTCTACTTCCTCAAGCGCCAGCTCATGGCCGCCGGCATGGGCGTGGTGGCCATGGCGGTGGCGATGAAGGTGGGCTGGCGGCGACTGGCGCGCCTGGCCTGGCCGCTACTCATTGTCACCCTCATCCTGCTGGTGCTGGTGCTGATTCCGGGAATCGGCACCACGGCGGGCGGCGCGCGGCGCTGGATTCGCTTCCCTGGCTTCGGCCTGCAGCCGGCCGAAGTGGCCAAGTTCGCCTGGGTCGTCTACCTCTCCTATTCGCTGGCCAAGAAGCGCGAAAAGGTGGCCACCTTCTCCGTGGGCTTCCTGCCCCACCTGCTGCTGTGTGGCGTGCTGGTGGCCCTGTGCATGCGCCAGCCGGACTTCGGCAGCTCCGTGCTGCTCGTGTTCCTGCTCTTCGTGCTGCTGTTCGCGGCGGGCACCAAGCTGAGCTACCTGGTGGGCTCGGTGCTGCTGGCGCTGCCGCTGGCGTACGTGGCCATCGCCTCCAGCCCCTACCGCATGAAGCGCGTGACGGCCTTCCTGGACCCATGGGCCCACCGGCATGACGTGGGCTACCAGGTGGCCGAGTCGCTCATGTCCATCGGCTCGGGTGGGCTCACCGGCCTGGGGTTGGGAGACGGGCGACAGAAGCTCTTCTTCCTGCCCGAGGCGCACACCGACTTCATCTTCGCCATCATCGGCGAGGAGCTGGGGCTCATCGGCGTGACGCTGCTGGTGGCGCTCTACGCCGTCGTCATCTGGCGCGGGGTGCGCATCAGCCTGGCGGCGCCGGAGACTTTCGGCACGTACCTGGGGCTGGGCCTCACCTCCATCATCGCCTTCCAGGCGGCGGTGAACATGTGCGTGGCCATGGGGCTGCTGCCCACGAAGGGGCTGACGCTTCCATTCGTCTCTTACGGAGGCACCTCGCTGCTGGTGCTGATGGGGGCGGCGGGGGTGCTGTTGTCACTGAGCGCGAACACACAGGGCGCGGGCAATCGAGCTACCCGCGTAGGCAGCGAGATGCGGGAGGTCACGGCGTGAAGGTCCTCATCGCCGGTGGAGGAACGGGCGGGCACCTCTTTCCAGGCATCGCCTTGGCGGAAGAGGTGGTGACGCGCCACCACCGCAACGAGGTGGTCTTCGTGGGCACCGAGCGGGGCCTCGAGGCGAAGGTGGTGCCGCAGGCGGGCTTCCCGCTGGAGTTCATCCGGGCGCGCGGCCTCAAGGGCAAGGGCCTGGGTCAGCTCATCAAGGGCCTGCTGGCGCTGCCGCTGGCCTTCATCGAGTCCTTTCGCATCCTCCAGAAGCACAAGCCGGACGTGGTGGTGGGCGTGGGCGGCTATGCCAGCGGGCCGGTGGTGATGGCCGCTTGGCTGCTGGGCATCCCCACGGCGGTGCAGGAGCAGAACGCGCTGCCGGGGCTCACCAACAAGCTGCTCGGCAAGGTGGTGAAGGTGGTGTTCACCGCCTTCGATGAGGCGCGGCGCTTCTTCCCCGAGGGCAAGGTGCAGCTCGTGGGCAACCCCATCCGCCGCAAGCTGATGGACAACTACCTGCGCTCGCACGTGGCGCACGAGCGCTTCGCCATCCTCGTCTTCGGCGGCAGCCTGGGCGCCAAGGGCGTCAACCAGCGCGTGGTGGAGGCGCTGGAGCACCTCGTGGACCTGAAGGACCAGATCCACTTCCTGCACCAGACGGGCAAGAACGACCTGGAGATGGTGCGCAAGGGCTACGCGGACAAGGGCTTCCAGGCCGAGGTGGTGGAGTTCATCGACGATATGTCCGACGCCTACGCCAGGGCGGATCTCGTCGTGTGCCGGGCGGGCGCCACCACGCTGGCGGAGCTCACCGTGTGCAAGAAGGCCAGCATCCTCGTGCCCTTCCCGTACGCCACGGACAACCACCAGGAAGTGAACGCCCGGGCGCTGGTGGAGGCGGGCGCGGCGGTGATGTTCCGCGAGTCCGAGCTCACCGGGCAGAAGCTGGCCGAGCAGATCCGCCTCCTCAAGCAGGAGCCGGCGCGCCTCAAGCAGATGGAGAAGAAGGCGGGCCTGCTAGGCCGGCCCGAGGCGTCCAAGGAGCTGGCGGACGTGTGTGTGGACCTGATGGTGCATGCCTACGGGCCCAACGGGCGGGATCGTCCGGCGAAGGCCGAGACGCAGAAGGATCCAGGAGCGAGTAAGCCATGACGAAGGCCGGCGGTAAGCCCCAGAGCCTCTTCAAGACGCGCCACGCGGCGCAGGTACACTTCGTGGGCATCGGCGGCATCGGCATGAGCGGCATCGCCGAGGTGCTGCTCAACCTGGGCTACCGGGTGTCGGGCTCCGACCTGAAGGGCAGTGAAATCACCAAGCGCCTGGCGGCCATGGGCGCCACCATCTACGAGGGCCACAAGGCGCAGAACCTCGTGCAGGCCGACGTGGTGGTCATCTCCTCGGCGGTGAAGAAGGACAACCCCGAGGTGGTGACGGCGCGCCAGCGGAAGATCCCCGTCATTCCGCGCGCGGAGATGCTCGCCGAGCTGATGCGCCTGAAGTACGCGGTGGCGGTGGCCGGCAGCCACGGGAAGACGACGACCACCTCCATGGTGGCCACGGTGCTCTCGGCGGCGGGGCTGGACCCGACGGCGGTGGTGGGCGGCAAGGTGAACGTGCTCGACTCCAACGCCAAGCTCGGCAAGAGCGAGCTGATGGTGGTGGAGGCGGACGAGAGCGACGGCAGCTTCCTCAAGCTGCACCCCGCCATCGCCGTGGTGACGAACATCGACCCGGAGCACATGGACCACTACGGGACGCTGGACGTGCTGCAGACGGCCTTCGTGGAGTTCTGCAACCGCGTGCCCTTCTACGGGCTCAACGTCCTGTGCCTGGACCACCCCAACGTGCAGAACCTGCTGCCCCGGCTGGAGAAGCGCGTCGTCACCTACGGCAGCTCGCACATGGCGGACTACCGGCTGGAGGGCATCACCCTCGAGGGCTTCACCACGCGCTTCACCGCCTTCCGGCGCGACGAGCCGCTGGGCGAGTTCCGCGTGCGCATGGTGGGCGCGCACAACGCGCTCAACGCGCTGGCCGTCATCGCCGTGGCCGAGGAGATGGAAATCCCCCTGGACACCGTGCGCGGGGCGCTGGCGGAGTTCGGCGGCGTGCAGCGGCGCTTCACCGTGCGCGGCGAGGTGAACGGCATCACCGTGGTGGATGACTACGGGCACCACCCCACCGAGGTGATGGCCACGCTTGCGGGCGCGCGGCGGGCCTTCGGGCGGCGCGTGGTGGTGGCCTTCCAGCCCCACCGCTACACGCGCACGCATGACCTGATGAAGGAGTTCGCCACCGCGTTCAACGACGCGGACGTGCTCTTTGTCACCAGCGTCTACGCGGCGGGCGAGGAGCGCATCCCCGGCGCCACGGGCGACGCGCTGGCCGAGGCCATCCGCGCCCACGGTCACAGGGACGTGACGTACGTGGAAAAGCGCGTGGACGTGCCCGCCGCAGTAGCGCCGCGCCTGCGCGAGGGCGACATCGTCCTCACGCTGGGCGCTGGCGACATCACCCAGGTGGGCCCGGACCTGCTGACCCTGCTGGGCAAGAGCGGAGTGGCCAAGGGCGGGTGAGAAGGGTATGGCCGCGCTCATGACATCCTCCCTTCCGGAGCGGGTCGCGCTTTTGGGCGGCTGTGAGGTGAAGGCGAGCGAGCCGCTCGCGCCCCTCACCAGCGTCCGGGTGGGCGGCCCTGCGGAGGCGCTCGTTCGTCCGCGCAGCCCCGAGGCGCTCGTGGCGCTGCTGAAGCTGGCGCGTGAGGAGGGTGTCCCCGTCACCATCCTCGGCGGCGGAGCCAACACGCTGGTGGGCGACGGCGGCGTGAAGGGCCTCACCCTTCGCCTGCCAGGAGACCTCTTTCCCGAGGTGGTCGAGGTCGGCGCGGAGGAGGGGAGGCTCACGCTCGGTGCGGGCGCGGCCATCGTCCGGCTCATCAACCTGATGCGGGCCAACGGCCTGGTGGGCGCGGAGTTCCTCGCCGGCATCCCCGGCACGCTCGGCGGCGCGGTGTCCATGAACGCCGGCACCAAGAACGGCGAGTGCTTCCGTGTCGTGGAGGCCGTGGAGGTCGCCACCGCGGGCGGGGTGGAGTGGCTGGAGAAGGCGCGGATTCCGCATGCCTATCGGCACTCGGAGCTGCCCCCGGGCAGCGTGGTGACGCGGGTGCGCTTCCGACTGCCCAAGGGGGACCTGGTGGCCTCCAAGCAGGCCATGGACAAGGACCTGGGCTACCGCAAGAGCACCCAGCCCCTGAGCCAGCCCAACTTCGGCAGCGTCTTCACCAACCCGCCGGGTGACTTCGCCGGGCGCCTCATTGAGTTGGTAAACCTCAAGGGCCACACCTTGGGGCGCGCGCAGGTGTCCACGCTGCACGCCAATTGGATCGTCAACCTGGGCGGAGCCACCGCCCGCGACGTCCTCGGGCTCATCACCCTGATGCAGGAGCGGGTGCGGACCGAGACGGGCGTCGAGCTCAAACCCGAAGTCAAGCGAGTGGGAGAGTTCCTTCCGTGACCCAGACCGAGCTGAAGAACAAGCGCATTGGTGTCCTCATGGGCGGCCTGTCCGAGGAGCGCGACGTCTCCCTGCGCACCGGCGCCGCGGTGTCCAAGGCGCTGCGCTCGCTCGGGTATGACGTGGTGGACGTCGACGTGGGCAAGGACCTGCCCGCGAAGCTCGCGGCCGAGAAGGTGGAGGTGGCCTGGCTGGCGCTCCACGGCCGCTACGGCGAGGACGGCTGCATCCAGGGCCTGCTCGAGTCCCTCTTCGTTCCCTACACCGGCAGCGGTGTGCTCGCCTCGGCGCTGGGCATGGAGAAGGTCTTCGCCAAGCAGATGTTCACCACCCACGGCATCCCCACGCCTCCTTATAAGGTGTTCACCGAGGCCCAGGCCGCCCGTGCGGCGGTCGACTCCCTGCCGTTCCCGTTCCCGGTGGTCGTGAAGCCCAGCCGCGAGGGCAGCAGCGTGGGCGTTCACGTCTGCAAGACGAAGGAGGCCTACCTGGCCGCCGTGGATGACGCCTCCAAGTACGCGGGCTTCCTCCTCGTCGAGCGCTTCATCAAGGGGCGCGAGGTGCAGGGCGCCGTGCTGGATGACGAGGCCCTGGGCGTCATCGAAGTGGTCGTCGCGCGGGAGTTCTACGACCAGGAGGCCAAGTACAAGGCCGGAAGTGGAACGCAGTATCTCTTCCCAGCACCCCTGCCCGCAGATCAGTATGCGCGGGTGAACGAGGTGTGCCTCGGCGCCCACAAGGCGCTGGGGTGCCGAGGGGCGTCGCGCTCCGACGTCATCGTCACCGAGGGAGGAGAAGTATTCGTGCTGGAGACCAACACGTTGCCGGGCATGACCGAGACCAGCCTGCTGCCGAAGATCGCCGCGGGGCGGGGTATCGACTTCCCAACGTTGTGCGAGCGGATTCTCCTCGGGGCCGCGCTCAAGGCCTGAGCAGCGCCAACCGCCCGATTTTCCTCCCACCCCTGGGGTTTTCCCCCAGCCCGGCAGATACAGCGACGTACCTGTAGCCAAAAACTGGCGCGGCGATCCAACCGCGCGCAGCATGCGGACCTCTTTTCCATGGCCTTTGGCAAGTCCCGAAATCGCCGCCGTCAGGACACCGCCCAGAAGAAGGACGCGGTGAAGGGCGCCGTGCGCACGCACGGGGCCTCGGTGGGCAAGGGGCTGTTGGCGGCGGTGCTGACCGCCGGGCTGGTGTGGGGTGGGGTGGAAGTGCGCAGCTGGGCGCTGTCGTCTCCGCGCTTCCAGCTTCAGGAGGTGAGCTTCACCGGCCTGTCGCGCGCCTCGCGCGCGGAGCTGGTGCGCCTGTCCGGCCTGGCGCCGGGACAGAACCTGTTCGCCATGGACGTGGCGACGCTCGAGCGGGCCATGCTCCAGCACCCGTGGGTGCGGGGCGTGGAGGTGACGCGGCACTTCCCGGCCACCGTCTCGGTGCAGGTGGTGGAGCACGCGCCGGCGGCGCTGGTGGTGCTGGGGGATTTGTACGTGCTGGACGATGAGGGCGAGCCCTTCAAGCGGGTGACTCCGGGCGATGGGTTGGACCTGCCGCTCGTCACCGGCGTGGAGCGCGACGCCTACGTGAAGGATCCCGACGGGGTGCGCGAGCGGATGCGCGCGGCGCTGGCGGTGGCGCACTCCTACGCGGCGCTCAAGCCGGGCCGCCACGAGCGGCTGTCCGAGGTGCGGCTGGAGGGCGCGGCGCTGGCGCTGGTGACGATGGCGGGGCAGGAAGTGCGGATGGGCGAGGGGGATGCGGACGCCAAGCTCTCGCGGCTGGCGCGCGTGCGGCGCGAGCTGAGCACGCGGGGACTGAGCGCGGATGTGATTCACCTGGACAACCGGGCTCGGCCCGGCTGGGTGGCAGTGAAGCTTTCGAACTCCGCCTCCGAGAGGAGCGGGGTCTCGACGCGGTAAGGGCACGCCCTTTCACGAGAGTGGGGGCACCGGGGAGGCAGTGGTCATGGCGAAGCAGAAGTCTGGGGAGATCATCGTCGGCCTCGACATCGGCACGACGAAGATCTGCGCGATCGTCGGGGAGCTCACCGACAGCGGCATCGACATCATCGGGATCGGCACCCACCCCTCCAAGGGATTGCGCAAGGGCGTCGTGGTCAACATCGAGGCGACCGTGGCCTCCATCCGCCGCGCGGTGGAGGAGGCCGAGCTGATGGCCGGCGCGGAGATCTCCCACGTGTACACCGGCATCGCCGGTGGCCACATCAAGGGCTTCAACTCCCAGGGCATCGTCGCGGTGAAGGACAAGGAGGTCCGCGAGGCGGACATCGCCCGCGTCATCGACGCGGCCAAGGCGGTGGCCATTCCCCTGGACCGCGAGGTGATTCACGTCCTGCCCCAGGAGTTCATCATCGACGACCAGGGCGGAATCAAAGAGCCGCTCGGCATGGCGGGCGTGCGCCTGGAGGCCAAGGTCCACATCGTCACGGGCGCCGTCTCCAGCGCGCAGAACATCGTGAAGTGCGCCAACCGCACCGGCCTCAACGTCTCCGACATCGTCCTGCAGCCGCTGGCCTCCGCCGAGGCGGTGCTGGGCGAGGAGGAGAAGGAGCTGGGCGTGTGCCTGGTGGACATCGGCGGCGGCACCACCGACATCGCCATCTTCGTGGGCGGCTCCATCGTCCACACCGCCGTCATCGCCCTGGGCGGCAACAACCTCACCAGTGACATCGCCATCGGCCTGCGCACCCCGGCGCACGAGGCAGAGCGCATCAAGCAGAAGTTCGGGTGCGCGCTCTCTTCCATGGTGAACAAGGATGAGACCATCGAGGTGCCGAGCGTGGGCGGCCGCCAGCCGCGCGTGCTCGGCCGGCAGATCCTCTGCGAGATCCTCGAGCCGCGCGTGGAGGAGATCTTCCAGCTCGTCCACCGCGAGATCCAGAAGTGCGGCTACGAGGATCTGCTCGCCTCGGGCGTGGTGATCACCGGTGGCTCGACGCTGCTGGCGGGCATGCCGGAGCTGGCCGAAGAGGTGCTCGGACTGCCAGTGCGCCGCGGTATGCCTCGCGGTATCGGCGGCCTGGTAGACGTGGTGAAGAGCCCCATGTACGCGACCGGCGTGGGCCTGGTCGTCTACGGCGCTCGCCACCTCGACCGCCGCATGTTCCGGATTCGCGAAGAGAACGTGTACAAGAAGGTCAAAGGCCGCATGCGTGAGTGGCTGGAGGAAATTTTCTAGTCCCGCTGCGCACCAAAACCCGGAAGTCAAGAAGAGGGATCCCCAAGTGGGATCCCTCTTTTTTTTGATCAACATTTCCCGAGTACAATCTTTGACGAAACGCTTCAGGTAGGAAGCTCTCATCCCACTTCCTACGTCGGTACCCATCTTCGATCGACTTCGGATACGAGCAGGCCAGTCGGGGACGCTCCATCCGGTCTTGGTACATCCAACTATGACGGTTTCCCTCACGTCTCCTCTTCGCTCCACTCACCGCCGCGTACTGGCGTCCGTGCTCCTGCTGGGAGTGCTGGGCATCGCCTGCGGCCAGGAGCCTCAGAACCCTGGTGCCGCCGCCGAGCAGCAGGAGGCACAGCCCGCTGCTCGCGCGGACACGTTGAAGGGCGCCTGGCTGGTGGCGCCGGACAAGAACGTGGCGTGGATGGTGGCGCCGGACGCGAACCTCCAGTTGGAGATCACCGAGTCGGCCGATCCGATCGTGGAGGGCGCGAACGTCACCTACAGCCTCAACATCGTGAACCTGGGGCCGAACGCGGCGACCAGCCCGTCGGTGGCGGTGAACCTGCCCGCCGGCTCGTTCTTCGGCAACGTCGATGCGGGGGGCTGGAACTGCAGCACCCCGGGGAACATCTACGTCTGGACCTGCACGCTGTCGTCGCTGGCGGTGAACGTCCCGCAGCTCATCAAGTTCACCATGCAGGCGCCCTTCCAGGACGACGTGCTGCTCAGCATGAACGCCACGATCTCCTCGCAGACGACGGACCCCATTCCGGGCAACAACACCGACGCGGAGGAGACGGTCGTCGGCGCGAACGATGCGCCGGTGAACACGTCGCCCATGACGCAGTCGACCCCCGAGGACGTGCCGATCATCTTCTCGACCGCCAACGGCAACCGCGTCTTCACCGCCGACCCCGATGTCTTCAATCGCAAGTTGCGGACGACCGTGCAGATCACCGGGGGAACCGCCCGCGGCACGCTGACGCTCAGCCGGACCACGGGACTGACGTTCCTGAATGGCGACGGCACCAACGATCCTTCTCAGCAGTTCGAGGCAACGCTGGCCGATACCAACGCCGCGCTGGAGGGAATGCGCTTCACTCCGGCCCAGGACTACTACGGCAACACGTCCATGGTCTTCTCGGTGTTGGACCTGGGCAACAGCGGTCTGGGAGGCGTCAAGACGGCCACTCGGTTCACCGAGATCAACGTCACGCCCAACGTGCCGGATCCGCCGAACGCGAACGATGACACCTTCGCGGTGCCCGGCGAGGCGGTGAACTACCCGCTGGACGTGCTGGCCAACGACACGTACCTGCCGGATCCACCCGAGCCGCTGGCCGTCACCGCCGTCACCCAGCCGGCCAACGGCACGGTGACCTTCACGGCGACGGGGGTGCTCTTCACTCCGGCACCGGGTTTCCGGGGCCCCACGACGTTCACGTACACGATCACCGATTCGACCAACCTGACGGACACCGCCACGGTCACCGTGACGGTGGGCAGCCCCAACAACCCGCCCACGGCCACCGACGACGCCTTCACGGTGGCCGAGGACAGCCCGGCCACCCCGTTCAACGTGCTGGCCAACGACACGTTCGCGCCGGACACGGGTGAGACGTTGACGGTGACGGCGGTGACCCAGCCGGCCAACGGCTCGGTGACCTTCACGCCGGCCAACGTCAGCTTCACGCCGGCGCCCAACTTCACGGGCACCACGACGTTCACGTACACGATCTCCGATGGCCGGGGCGGCACGGCGACGGCCACGGTGACGGTGACGGTGACGAACGTGAATGACCCGCCGGTGGCCACCAACGACACCTTCACGGTGGCCGAGGACAGTGGCGCCACGGTGCTCAACGTGTTGGCCAACGACTCCTTCGCGCCGGACCCGAGCGAGACGCTGACGGTGACGGCGGTGACCCAGCCGGCCAACGGCACGGTGACGCTCACGGGTGGCGTGGTGAGTTTCTCGCCAGCGCCCGAGTTCAGCGGCACCACGAGCTTCACGTACACGATCTCCGACGGCAACGGTGGCACGGCGACGGCGACGGTGACGGTGACGGTGACGCCGGTGAACGACCCGCCGGTGGCCAACCCCGACAACTACACGGTGGCCGAGGACAGCCCGGCCACTCCGTTCAACGTGCTGGCCAACGACACCACGGGACCGGAGACGGGCGAGACGCTGAGCATCACCGGCGTCACCCAGCCGGCCAACGGCACGGTGACCTTCACGGCCACCAACGTCAGCTTCACGCCGGCGCCCAACTTCTTTGGCACCACGACGTTCACGTACACCCTGGCCGACAACCACGGCGCCACGGCACCTGGCACGGTGACGGTGACGGTGACGCCGGTGAACGACCCGCCCGATGCGGTGAATGACACCTTCACCGTGGGCGCCAACAGCGGCGCCACGGTGCTGGACGTGCTGGCCAACGACTCCTTCGCGCCGGACTCGGGTGAGACGCTGACGGTGACGGCGGTGACCCAGCCGGCCAACGCCTCGGTGACGCTGACCGGCGGCGTGGTGCGCTTCACGCCGAACGCGGGCTTCCGCGGTAACACGAACTTCACGTACACGATCTCCGACGGCAACGGCGGCACGGATACGGCCACCGTCGTCGTCTCGGTGTCGAACAACCCGCCGGTGGCCAACGCCGACACCCTCACGGTGGCCGAGGACAGCGGGAACACGCCGCTGGACGTGCTGGCCAACGACAGCACGGCGCCGGATGTCGGGGAGACGCTCTCCATCACGGCCGTGACCCAGCCGGCCAACGGTACGGTCATCTTCACGCCTTCGAGCCTGACCTTCCGGCCCGCGCTCAACTTCAACGGCACCACGACGTTCACCTATACGGTGTCCGACGGCAGCGGCGGCACGGCGACGGCGACGGTGACGGTGACGGTGACGCCGGTGAACGACCCGCCCGACGCCCAGAACGACAGCTTCTCGGTGCCGCGCAACAGCGGTGCCACGCCGCTCAACGTGCTGGCCAACGACACCTCGGCGCCGGACGGCCCGGAGACGCTGACGGTGACGGCGGTGACCCAGCCGGCCAACGGCACGGTGACCTTCACGCCGACCGGCGTCAGCTTCACGCCCGCGGCGAACTTCACGGGCACCACGACGTTCACGTACACGATCTCCGACGGCAACGGTGGCACGGATACGGCCACGGTGACGATGACGGTCACCACCGTGAACGCTCCGCCCGAGGCCAACGACGACAGCTTCACGGTGGCCGAGGACAGCGGCCAGACGACGTTCAACGTGCTGGCCAACGACACCACGGGGCCGGATGCGGGCGAGACGCTCACCATCTCCGCGGTGACCCAGCCGGCCAACGGCACGGTGACCTTCACGGGCATCAACGTGCGCTTCACGCCCACGGCCAACTTCAACGGCACCACGGCGTTCACGTACACGATCTCCGACGGTAACGGCGGCACGGACACGGCGAACGTCACGGTGACGGTGACGCCGGTCAATGACCCGCCCGACGCGGTGAATGACGCCTTCACGGTGAACGAGGACAGCGGGGCCACGGTGCTCGACGTGCTGGCCAACGACAGCACGGCGCCGGACACGGGCGAGACGCTGACGGTGACGGCGGTGACGCAGCCTGCCAACGGCACGGTGACGCTGACCGGTGGCGTGGTGCGCTTCACGCCGGCCGATGGCTACAGCGGCACGACGAACTTCAACTACACGGTGTCCGACGGCACCAGCACGGACACGGCAACGGTGACGGTGACGGTGACGCCGGTCAATGACCCGCCCACCGCCAACAACGACAACTTCACGGTGGCCGAGGACAGCACCGCCACCACGCTCAACGTGCTGGCCAACGACTCGTCGGCGCCGGACACGGGCGAGACGCTGACGGTGACGGCGGTGACCCAGCCGGCCAACGGTACGGTGACCTTCACCGCCTCCAACGTCAGCTTCACCCCCACGGCCAACTTCCATGGCACCACGACGTTCACGTACACGATCTCGGATGGGAACGGCGGCACGGCGACGGCGACAGTGACGGTGACGGTGACGTCGGTGAACGACGCGCCCGATGCGGTCAATGACACCTTCTCGGTGGCCGAGGACAGCGGGGCCACGGTGCTGGCGGTACTGACCAACGACACCATCTCGCCGGACACGGGCGAGACGCTGACGGTGACGGCGGTGACCCAGCCGGCCAATGGCTCGGTGACGCTGACCGGTGGCGTGGTGCGCTTCACGCCGGCTCTCAACTTCAACGGCACCACGACGTTCACGTACACCATCTCCGACGGCAACGGCGGCACCGATACGGCGACGGTGACGGTGACGGTGACGCCGGTGAACGACGCGCCCGACGCGGTGAACGACATCTTCACGGTGGCCGAGAACAGCCCTGCCACTCCGTTCAACGTGTTGGCCAACGACACCACGGCGCCGGATACGGGCGAGACGCTCACCATCACCGAGGTGACCCAGCCGGCCAACGGCACGGTGACCTTCACGGCCACCAACGTCAGCTTCACCCCCGAGGCGAGCTTCAGCGGCACCACGACGTTCACGTACACGGTGTCCGACGGTAACGGCGGCACGGATACGGCGACGGTGACGGTGACGGTGACGCCGGTGAACGACCCGCCGACGGCCAACGACGACAGCTACACGGTGGCCGAGGACAGCGGGACCACGACGTTCGACGTCCTGGTCAACGACAGCACGGAGCCGGACGTGGGCGAGACGCTCACCATCACGGCGGTGACCCAGCCGGCCAACGGCTCGGTGGTCTTCAACGCCGCCAACGTGCGCTTCACTCCGGCCGCCAACTTCCATGGCACCACGAGCTTCACGTACACGGTGTCAGACGGCACCAGCACGGATACGGCGACGGTGACGGTGTCGGTGACCCCGGTCAACGACCCGCCTGACGCGGTGAACGATGCCTTCACGGTGGGTGAGGACAGCGCGGCCACGATGCTGGATGTGCTGGCCAACGACACGTCCGCGCCGGACACGGGCGAGACGCTCACGGTCACGCAGGTGACTCAGCCGGCGGACGGCACGGTGACCTTCACGGCCGACGGCGTCACCTTCACGCCCAACGCCAACTTCAACGGTACGACGAGCTTCACGTACCGGATCGTCGACGGTAACGGCGGCACGGACACGGCGACCGTCACGGTGACGGTGACGCCGGTGAACGACCCGCCCGACGCGGTGAACGACACCCGCACGGTGGCCGAGGACAGCGCCCCCACGGTGGTCAACGTGCTGGCCAATGACACGAGCGCGCCCGACGTGGGCGAGACGTTGACGGTGACGGCGGTGACGCAGCCGGCCAACGGCACGGTGACGCTCACGGGCGGCGTGGTGAGCTTCCAGCCCGCGCCCAACTTCAACGGTACGACGAGCTTCACGTACACCATCTCCGATGGAAACGGCGGCACGGACACTGCGACGGTGACAGTGACGGTGACGCCGGTGAACGATCCGCCCGACGCGGTGGACGACAGCTACTCGGTGCTCGAGGACAGCCCCGCCACGACGTTCAACGTGCTGGCCAACGACAGCATTGCGCCGGACACGGGCGAGACGCTCACCATCACCTCGGTGACTCAGCCGGCCAACGGCTCGGCTTCGTTCACCGGGACCACCGTGAGCTTCACCCCGGCGCCGGGCTTTACCGGCATCACGACGTTCACGTACACGGTGTCGGACGGCCACGGTGGCACCGACACGGCCACGGTGACCGTCGACGTCGGCAACGAGAACGATCCGCCGGACGCGCTGGACGACACGTACACGGTGGCCGAGGACAGCGGCGAGACGACGTTCGCGGTGCTGAACAACGACACCACGGCGCCAGACACGGGCGAGACGCTGACCATCATCGCGGTGACGCAGCCTGCCAACGGCACGGTGACCTTCACGGGCACCAACGTGAGCTTCACGCCTGCGGCCAACTTCAACGGCACCACGACGTTCACGTACACGGTGTCGGACGGTAACGGCGGCACGGACACGGCCCAGGTGACGGTGACGGTGACCCCGGTCAACGACCCGCCCGAGGCCAACGACGACAGCTTCTCGGTGGCCGAGGACAGCGCGGCCACGGTGCTCAACGTGCTGGCCAACGACACCACGGGGCCCGAGACGACCGAGACGTTGACGGTGACGGCGGTGACCCAGCCGGCCAACGGCACGGTGACCTTCACGGCCTTCAACGTGAGCTTCACGCCGACGGCCAACTTCGCGGGCACCACGACGTTCACGTACACGGTGTCCGACGGCACCAACACGGATACGGCGACCGTCACGGTGACGGTGACGCCGGTGAACGATCCGCCCGATGCGGTGAACGACACCTTCACGGTGGCCGAGAGCAGCGGCGCCACGCCGCTCACCGTGCTGGCCAATGACAGCATCGCGCCAGACATGGGCGAGACGCTCACCATCACCTCGGTGACCCAGCCGACCCACGCCACGGTGACCATCACCGGCTCCACCATCACCTTCACGCCGGCGCCCAGCTACTTCGGCATCGTGACGTTCACGTACACGGTGTCGGACGGCAATGGCGGCAGCGACACGGCGACCGTCACGGTGACGGTGACGCCGGTCAATGACCCGCCGACGGCCAACGACGACAGCTTCACGGTGGCCGAGGACAGTGTCGACGTGGTGCTCAACGTGCTGGCCAACGACAGCACGGCGCCGGACACGGGCGAGACGCTCACCATCACGGCGGTGAGCACGCCGGCCAACGGCACGGTGACCTTCACGGCCAACGCCGTGCGCTTCACGCCCACGGCCAACTTCAACGGCACCACGACGTTCACGTACACGGTGTCCGACGGCAACGGCGGCACGGACACGGCGACCGTCACGGTGACGGTGACGCCGGTCAACGATCTGCCCACCGCCAATGACGACAGCTTCTCGGTAGCGGAGGACAGCGGGGCCACGTCGTTCGACGTGCTGGCCAACGACACCACGGTGCCGGATACGGGCGAGACGCTCACCATCACCTCGGTGACGCAGCCGGCCAGCGGCACGGTGACCATCACCGGAGCCACCCTCAGCTTCACGCCGGCGCCCAACTTCAACGGCACCGTGACGTTCACGTACGCGGTCTCGGACGGGAACGTCGGTACGGACACGGCGACGGTGACGGTGACGGTGACGCCGGAGAACGACGCGCCGACCGCGGATGACGACAGCTTCACGGTGGCGGAGGACAGCGGGGCCACGTCGCTCAACGTGCTGCTCAACGACACCACGGCGCCGGACACGGGCGAGACGCTCATCATCACGGCGGTGACTCAGCCGGCCAACGGCACGGTGACCTTCACGGACACCAGCGTCGTCTTCACGCCTGCGCCCAACTTCTTCGGCACCGCGTTCTTCAGCTACACGGTGTCCGATGGGACCAGCACGGACACGGCCACGGTGACGGTGACGGTGACGCCGGAGAACGATGCGCCCAACGCCAACAACGACAGCTTCACGGTGGCCCAGGACAGTGGGGCCACGGTGCTGGATGTGCTGGCCAACGACACGGCGGCGCCAGACGTGGGCGAGACGCTCATCGTCACGGCGGTGACCCAGTCGGCCAACGGCACGGTGACCTTCACCGGCTCCAACGTGAGCTTCACGCCGGCGGCAGGCTTCAACGGCCCCACGACCTTCACGTATACGATCTCCGACGGCAACGGGGGCAGCGACACGGCCACCGTGACGGTGCTGGTCGGCAGCTCGAACAACGCGCCGACGGCCAACAACGACAGCTACACGGTGGACGAGGACAGCGGCGCCACGGCGCTCGACGTGCTGGCCAACGACAGCACCGCGCCGGATACGGGCGAGACGCTCTCCATCACGGCGGTGACCCAGCCGCTCAATGGCACGGTGACCTTCACCGCCTCCACCCTCAGCTTCACGCCGGCGGCCAACTTCAACGGCACCGTGACGTTCACGTACACGGTGTCCGATGGCAATGGCGGCAGCGACACGGCCCAGGTGACGGTGACGGTGCGTCCGGTGAACGATGCGCCGACGGCCAACGACGACAGCTTCTCGGTGGCCGAGGACAGCGTGGCCACGGTGCTCAACGTGCTGGGCAACGACTCCGTGGTTCCGGATACGGGGGAGACGCTGACGGTGACGGCGGTGACTCAGCCCGCCAACGGCACGGTGACGCTGGCCAGCGGCGTGGTGCGCTTCGCTCCGGCGGCCAACTTCAACGGCACCACGACGTTCACGTACACGGTGTCCGATGGAAACGGCGGCACGGCGACGGCGACGGTGACGGTGACGGTGACGCCGGTCAACGATGCGCCGACGGCGATCAACGACACCTTCGTGGTGGCCGAGGACAGCCCGGCCACTCCGTTCAACGTGCTGGCCAACGACAGCACGGCGCCGGACACGGGTGAGACGCTCACCATCACGGCGGTGACGCAGCCGGCCAACGGCGTGGTGACCTTCACGGGCACCAACGTGAGCTTCACGCCGGCGCCCAACTTCAACGGCTCCACGACGTTCACCTACACGGTGTCCGACGGCAACGGCGGCACGGCGACGGCGACGGTGGGGGTGACGGTGACGCCGGTCAACGATCCGCCGACGGCCACCGACGACACCTTCACGGTGGCGGTGAACAGCGGAGCCACGGTGCTCGACGTGCTCATCAACGACACGATCGCGCCGGACACGGGCGAGACGCTGACGGTGACGGCGGTGACGCAGCCTGCCAACGGCACGGTGACGCTGACCGGCGGCCTGGTGCGCTTCACGCCGAACACGGGCTTCACCGGCAGCACGACGTTCACGTACACCATCTCCGACGGCAACGGCGGCACGGCGACGGCGACCGTCACGGTGACCATCTCCGGCACGAACAACCCGCCGGTGGCCAACGACGACAGCTTCACGGTCGCCGAGGACAGCACGGTCACGGAGTTCGACGTGCTGGCCAACGACACCACGACGCCTGACACGGGGGAGACGCTCACCATCACGGCGGTGACGCAGCCGACGGGCGGCACGGTGACCTTCACGGGCACCAACGTGAGCTTCACGCCGACGGCCAACTTCAGCGGCACCACGACGTTCACGTACACGGTGTCCGACGGCAACGGCGGTACGGACTCGGCCGTGGTGACGGTGACGGTGACGCCGGTGAATGACGCGCCGACCGCCAACGACGACAGCTACACGGTGGACGAGGACAGTACGCCCACGGTGCTGGATGTGCTGGCCAACGACACGATCGCGCCGGACACGGGCGAGACGCTCACGGTCCTCTCGGTGACCCAGCCTGCCAACGGCACGGTGACGCTCACGGGAGGCCTGGTGCGCTTCGCCCCCGCGGCCAACTTCTTTGGCACGGCGACCTTCACCTACCGGATCTCCGATGGCAACGGTGGCGAGGACGAGGCGACCGTCACGGTCACGGTCACTCCGACCAACGATGCGCCCAATGCGGTGGATGACGTCCTCACGGTGAGCGAGGACCGCCCGCCCACGGTGGTCAACGTGCTGGGCAACGACACGGCGGCCCCGGACGTGGGCGAGACGCTGACGGTGGTGGCGGTGACTCAGCCTGCCAACGGCACGGTGACGCTGATCGGCGGCGTGGTGCGCTTCACGCCCGCGCCCAACTTCTTCGGCACCACGAGCTTCACGTACACCATCTCCGACGGCAACGGCGGCACGGACACGGCCACGGTGACGGTGACGGTGACGCCGGTCGCCGATCCGCCCAACGCCAACGACGACAGCTTCACGGTGGCGGTGAACAGCGTGGGCAACGTGCTCGACGTGCTGGTCAACGACACGATCGCGCCGGACGTGGGGGAGACGCTGACGGTGACGGCGGTGAGCCAGCCTGCCAACGGCACGGTGACACTGGTCGGCGGAGTAGTGCGCTTCACGCCGAACGCGGGCTTCGCCGGGACCACGACGTTCACGTACACCATCTCCGATGGCAGCGAGTTCACCGATACGGCGACGGTGACGGTGACGGTCTCTGGCACGAACAACCCGCCGCATGCCAACGACGACAGCTTCACGGTGGCCGAGAACAGCCCGGCCACGGTGCTGGACGTGCTGGCCAACGACACCACGACGCCGGACGTGGGCGAGACGCTGACGGTGGTGGCGGTGACGCAGCCGACGGGCGGTACGGTGACGCTGACCGGTGGCGTGGTGCGCTTCACGCCCAACCCGGGCTTCAGCGGCATCACGACGTTCTCGTACACGGTGTCCGACGGCAATGGCGGCACGGACTCCGCCACGGTGACGGTGAACGTCACGGGTGACAACGACCCGCCGGTGGCCAACGACGACAACTACACGGTGGCTGAGGACAGCCTGGCCACGACGTTCAACGTGCTGGTCAACGACACCACCGCTCCGGACGTGGGCGAGACGCTGACCATCACAGGGGTGACGCAGCCTGCCAACGGCACGGTGACCTTCACGGGCACCAACGTCAGCTTCAGGCCTGCGGCCAACTTCAACGGCACCACGACGTTCACGTACACAGTGTCCGACGGCAACGGCCTCGAGGACTCGGCCGTGGTGACGGTGACGGTGACGCCGGTGAACGATGCGCCGACGGCCAATGACGACACCTTCACGGTGGCGGTGAACAGCGGAGCCACGGTGCTCGACGTGCTCCTCAACGACACGATCGCGCCGGACACGGGTGAGACGCTGACGGTGACGGCGGTGACGCAGCCGGCGGGCGGCACGGTGACGCTGACCGGTGGCGTGGTGCGCTTCACGCCGAACACGGGCTTCAGTGGTCCCACGACGTTCACGTACACGGTGTCCGACGGCAATGGCGGCACGGACGTCGCCACGGTGACGGTGAACGTCACTGGCTCCAACAACCCGCCGGTGGCCAACGACGACAGCTACACGGTGGCCGAGGACAGCCCGGCCACGACGTTCGAGGTGCTGGCCAACGACACCACGCCGGACGTCGGCGAGACGCTGACCATCATCGCGGTGACGCAGCCGGCGAACGGCACGGTGACCTTCACGGGCACCAACGTGCGCTTCACGCCGGCAGCCAACTTCAACGGCACCACGACGTTCACGTACACGGTGTCCGACGGCAACGGCCTCGAGGACTCGGCCGTGGTGACGGTGACGGTGACGCCGGTGAACGATGCGCCGGTGGCCAACGACGACACCTTCACGGTGGCCGAGGACAGCGCGGCCACGGTGTTGGACGTGCTGGCCAACGACACGTTCGCGCCGGACACGGGTGAGACGCTGACGGTGACGGAGGTCACCCAGCCGGCCGAGGGCGGTACGGTGACGCTGACGGCTGACGAGGTGAGCTTCACGCCGGCGGCCAACTACAGTGGCACCGTGACCTTCACGTACACGGTCTCCGACGGCAACGGCCTCGAGGACACGGCCGAGGTCACGGTGACGGTGACGGAGGTGAACGACAACCCCGACGCCGTGGACGATGCCTTCACGGTGGCCGAGAACAGCAGCGCCACGGTGCTGGACGTGCTGGCCAACGACACGTTCGCGCCGGACACGGGCGAGACGCTGACGGTGACGGCGGTGACGCAGCCTGCCAATGGCACGGTGACGTTGACGGCGGGCGTGGTGCGCTTCACGCCGGCCACTGACTTCGTGGGCACCACGACGTTCACGTACACCATCTCCGATGGCCGAGGCGGCACGGACA
The DNA here is from genome assembly GCF_034259325.1 of Hyalangium ruber. Lineage (NCBI taxonomy): Bacteria > Pseudomonadati > Myxococcota > Myxococcia > Myxococcales > Archangiaceae > Hyalangium > Hyalangium rubrum. Next base: position 419,528 of record NZ_JAXIVS010000006.1, read on the forward strand.
CGGCCACGGTGACGGTGAACGTCACCGGCGACGGCAACCTTCCGCCGGTGGCCAACGACGACAGCTTCACGGTGGCCGAGAACAGCGGGCCGACGGTGCTCGATGTGCTGGCCAACGACACCACGCCGGACGTGGGCGAGACGCTGACGGTGACGGCGGTGAGCCAGCCTGCCAATGGCACGGTGACGTTGACGGCGGGCGTGGTGCGCTTCACGCCGGCCACCGACTTCGTGGGTACCACGACGTTCACGTACACCCTCTCCGATGGCCGAGGCGGCACGGACACGGCCACGGTGACGGTGACGGTCATCGATGGCGATGGTCCGCCGGCGGCCAACGACGACAGCTTTACGGTGGCCGAGGACAGCGGGCCGACGGTGCTCGATGTGCTGGCCAACGACACCGCGCCAGACGCGGGCGAGACGCTGACGGTGACGGCGGTGACCCAGCCGGCCAATGGCACGGTGACGCTGACCGCGGGTGTGGTGACCTTCACGCCTGCGGCCAACTTCAACGGCACCACGACGTTCACGTACACGGTGTCCGACGGCAGCGGTGGCACGGATACGGCCGTGGTGACCGTGACGGTGACGCCGGTGAACGACCCGCCGACGGCCAACGACGACACCTTCACGGTGGACCCGAACGGCGGGGCGACGGAGCTCGACGTGCTGGCCAACGACACGATCGCGCCGGACACGGGCGAAACGCTGACGGTGACGGCGGTGACGCAGCCGAGCGAGGGTGGCTCGGTAGCCATCGCCACGGATGGCTCGGCCGTGGTGTTCACGCCGGTCCCGGGCTTCACCGACCCCGTGACGTTCACGTACACGGTGTCCGACGGCAACGGCGGCACGGACACGGCCACCGTAACCGTGAACATGTCCTCGGACACGGAGGATACCGATGGCGACGGTCTGCCTGACGACCTCGAGACGGGGACCGGCACGGATCCGAACGACGACGACACGGACAACGATGGCCTGCTGGATGGCAACGAGGACGCCAACCACAACGGTGTCGTCGATGAGGGGGAGACGGATCCGCGCAAGTTCGACACGGACGAGGATGGTCTCAGCGATGGTCTGGAGCGCGGCCTGGCCCAGCCCGAGGGCGAGGACACCGACCCGGCGATCTTCACGCCGGACGCGGACCCGAGCACGGAGACTGATCCGCTCGTCGCGGACACCGATGAGGATGGCCTCTCCGATGGGGAGGAGGACAAGAACCACAACGGCCGTGTTGACTCGGGCGAGACGGATCCGAACAACCCGGACACCGACGGTGGTGGTGCGAATGACGGCATCGAAGTCGACGGCGGCACCGATCCGCTGGATGACACCGATGACTTCATCATTGGTGGTGGCGGCTGCGCCTCGACGGGGGCCTCCAGCCTCCTGCCGCTGGCGCTGCTGCTCGGCCTGCCGCTGCTGAGGCGGCGTCGGGCCGCCAGCGGCTCCCACCCGGTCTCGCGGTTCGGGGCCGGGGGGATGCTGGTGCTGCTCGCCGTCTTCCTGGCGGTGCCTGCCCACGCGCAGCCCACGACCAGCCCGGTCTCCCGGAAGATCGACGTGCAGCAGTACAAGCCGGCTCCTGGCTCCCAGGACCTGCTGGGCCTGCACAGCGCGAAGGTGGGGCAGCACCTGGGCTGGAACGTGGGCGCCTCGGTGAACTACGCGACCGATCCGCTCACCGCCACCGACCCGCGCTCGGACGAGGTGTACAAGCTGGTGTCCAGCCAGCTCACGGTCGATCTGCTGGGCGCCATCGCCCTCTTCGATCGCTTCGAGCTGGGGGTGGGCCTGCCCATCACCTCGCAGTCCGCCGGGACGCCTCCTCCGGGGCTGCCGTTCACGGGTGATGACGTGAGCGGGACGGGCGTGGGCAACCTGCGCCTGGTGCCCAAGGCCCACCTGTTCTCCTCGGGTGGAGTACACGTGGGCGCGGCGCTGCCCCTGGTCCTGCCCACGGGCTCGGACTTCCGTGGCGGCGCCTTCACCGTCCAGCCGCGGGTGCTCGGTGAGTGGAACAGCTCCGGCGGCCTGCGCGTGCTGGCCAACCTGGGCCTCAACCTCCGGCCCAAGGAGCAGCTGCGCAACCTGGTCGTCTCCAACGAGCTCGCCTACGGCGTGGGCGCCGAGGTGCCCTTCAGCCGCCAGCTCGCCGCCGGCGGCATGCTGGTCGGCGCCATGGGGCTCGGACAGGAGGGCTCCGAGGAGAGTCCGCTGGAGCTGCTGGCCACGGTGAAGTACCGCATCTCGGATGCGCTCTCCGCGCACCTGGGCGGCGGCCGGGGCCTCAGCAGCGGTTATGGCTCGCCGGGCTTCCGCGCCTTCGCGGGGGTGACCTGGGTGGCTCCGGGAGGAAGCTCCCAGGCCGCTCCCAAGGTCGAGCCGAAGCCCGAGGCCCCGCCGCAGCCCAAGGCGCCGGTGGACACGGACGGCGATGGGCTCCCGGACGACAAGGACCTCTGCCCTCAGGAGGCCGAGGACAAGGACGGCTTCGAGGACGAGAACGGCTGTCCCGACCCGGACAATGACAAGGACGGCCTGTTGGACGCGGCGGACGCGTGCGTGAACGAGCCGGAGACGAAGAACGGCTACGAGGACGCGGACGGCTGCCCCGACACGGTCCCGGACACGGACGGTGATGGGCTCACGGACGACAAGGACCGCTGCCCGCGCGAGCCCGAGGACAAGGATGGCTTCGAGGACGAGGACGGTTGCGCCGATCCGGACAACGACCGGGACGGTGTCGCCGACGCGGCCGACAAGTGCCCCAACGAGCCGGAGACCATCAACGGCGTGAAGGACGAGGACGGCTGCCCGGACAAGGGCAAGGTGAAGGTGCTCGTCGAGGGCGAGAAGGTCGTCATCCTCGAGAAGGTCTTCTTCGCCAACAGCAAGGCCACCATCCTCCCGAAGTCCTTCCCCCTGCTGAAGCAGGTGGCGCAGGTGCTGCGCGCCAACCCGCAGATCGAGAAGCTGCGGGTGGAGGGGCACACCGACGACAAGGGCGATGACGGGCAGAACCTGACCCTCTCCAAGAGCCGCGCGGAGGCCGTGCGCGAGCGCCTCATCCTGGAGGGCATCGAGGCGGACCGCCTGGAGGCGGTGGGCTTCGGCGAGGCCCGCCCGATCGCCAGCAACAAGACCGCCAAGGGCCGCGAGGACAACCGCCGCGTCGAGTTCTCCGTCACCAAGATCAAGGCCAAGGAGGTCGAGGTCGAGCAGCCCTGATGGACTCAGCTCACAGGGGAATGTCAGACCCCTGACCGAGACTGTCTTCGCCGACCGCCCTGCGGTTCGCGCTTCGGGGTGGATCTCCGGGGCGCTGCCGTCAGGGCGGTCGCGTTCCGGGGGCAGGGCAGGTGTCGCGCCGGGCTGAGATGAAGTCGCGATCCTGAGTCAAGATGGCGCGTGGGATCTCCGCGCCATACGGAGCAGATGTTCAGGTCGCGCGTAAGTCCCTGTCAGGACTCGGGGCTACAACGTCGTGCTACAGGCGAGTAGCGGAATACTTGCCAAAGATCCCGACTTGCTGATGATTGGTGGCCTTGGCGAACGCGTGCGGCGGTGCGCGCTTTCCGCCGAAAGGATCACCATGGACCAGTTCGAGCAGAACAAGCAGGCCGCGAAGATCCGTGTTGTTGGCGTGGGCGGGGCGGGGTGCAACGCGGTCAACACGATGATCATGGCCAAGCTGGAACGGGTCGACTTCATCGCCGCCAACACCGACGTCCAGGCGCTGGCCGCCAACAACGCTCCGACGCGGCTGCAGCTCGGACAGACGCTGACCAAGGGCCTGGGCGCGGGCGCCAACCCGGAGATGGGTCGCGAGGCCGCCCTGGAGTCCAAGGAGCAGATCGCCGCCGTGCTCGAGGGCGCGGACATGGTGTTCGTCACCGCCGGTATGGGCGGTGGCACCGGCACGGGGGCCGCCCCCATCATCGCCGACATCGCCAAGAGCCTGGGTTGCCTCACGGTGGGCGTGGTGACCAAGCCCTTCCTGTTCGAGGGCAACAAGCGCCGCAAGCAGGCCGAGCAGGGCCTCGTGGAGCTCAAGGCCGCGGTGGACACCCTCATCACCATCCCCAACCAGCGGCTGCTGACGCTCTCCACCGAGCCCATGCCGCTCCTGGAGACGTTCAAGCGCGCCGATGAGGTGCTGCTCAACGCCGTTCAGGGCATCTCGGACCTCATCCAGTACCACGGCTACATCAACGTGGACTTCGCGGATGTGAAGACCATCATGAGCGACAAGGGCCTGGCGCTCATGGGCACCGGCCGCTCCTCGGGCAACCAGCGCGCGCTCAACGCCATGCAGCAGGCCATCTCCAGCCCGCTGCTGGAGGACATCTCCATCGACGGCGCCACCGGCCTGCTCATCAATATTACTGGCGGCCGCGACATGACCCTGCAGGAGGTCAACGAGGCCCTCACGCTGGTGCATGACGCCGCCGACGGCGAGGCGGAGATCATCTTCGGCTCGCTCATCGACGAGGACATCAAGGACGAGGTGAAGATCACCATCATCGCCACGGGCTTCGTCCACCGCGAGGCGGCGCGTCAGCAGGCCCGTTCGGTGGCGGTAACGCCCACGCCGGTGCCGCTCGTCACCCGCCCGGCGCCCTCGGTGCTCAGCGCCGCCCGCGAGGAAGTGGCCAGCCTGGTCCCCGCCAAGGCCGGCAGCCGCTCCATGTCCTCCACGGAGAACAAGGCCCTCAGCACCCGCACGGCGGTGGTGAAGGACGCGGCGCTGCCGCTGGACGAGGATCAGTTCGACATCCCCACCTTCCTGCGTCGGCAGGGGCAGACGGAGATGCCGTAAGGGAGTAGGGCTGCGCTAGCCGCGGGGGAGGCGGGCCACGCTCGCCTCATCCCGGCCGGAGAGCGCGTCACTGCGCGAGAAGAGGGTGTCGAGCTCCTCGTACACCTCTTCGATGCGCTCGGGCAGGCGCGGGGGAGGCACCACGCCCTCACCGGCCAGCAGGTCCACCAGGGTGGTGGCGCGCTGCAGCAACTGCCGCGCCTTGAGCAGGGCTCGGCCCATCTGCGTGCCTTGCGGCGAGAAGAGCGTACCGCCCTGGTAGAGAGTCTCCAGCGCCACGCGGTTGGCCGCCATGCGGTCCGCCAGCCGAGCGCGGTACAGCTCCAGCCGCCGCTCGCGCCGAGCACCCAGGAGATCCAGCACCGTTCCCGCACCTGTGTCGTTCTGCTTCACGGGGCGCAAGGTACGCCAGGGCCGAGGGCCGCCGCAACGGTGCGACGGAGCTGTGCGGGCCTGTACGAAGGTGTGACGAGCCCTCGCCTGCTCGCTTGTCAGGCCTGGGGGCGGGGATTAGGTTGGCCGGCCTTCCGAGCCCAGGGTGCCAGCCATGTTCAAGAAGCTGCTCATCGCCAACCGGGGTGAGATCTCCCGCCGAATCGGTGCCGTGGCCCGAGGCATGGGGATCTCCACCGTCGCCATCTACTCCGACGCCGACGCGGAGCTGCCCTTCGTGAAGGAGGCGGACGAGGCGGTGCGCATCGGCCCCGCGCCCGCCAAGGACAGCTACCTGAACATCCCCGCCATCCTCGAGGCGGCGAAGAAGACGGGCGCCGAGGCGGTACACCCCGGCTACGGCTTCGTCTCGGAGAACGCCGAGTTCGCCACCGCGTGCAAGGAGGCCGGCATCGTCTTCGTGGGCCCTCCGCCCGAGGCCATGCTGCGGATGAAGGACAAGAGCCAGGCGCGCAAGCTGGTGGCGGCCGCGGGCGTGCCCGTGGTGCCCGGCAGCGAGGACGTGGTGCCGGACGTGCAGAGCGCGCTCGCGGGCGCCGAGCGCATCGGCTACCCGGTGCTCTGCAAGGCGGCGGGCGGCGGCGGTGGCATCGGCATGGCCGCGGCGAAGGATCCGGCCGAGCTGGAGAAGGTCTACCGCCAGTGTACGGACCGGGCGAAGGCAGCCTTCGGCCGCGAGGGCGTCTACCTGGAGCGCTACTTCCCGGCGCCGCGTCACATCGAGGTGCAGATCCTCGGCGACCACCACGGCCACCTCATCCACTGCCTGGAGCGCGAGTGCTCCATCCAGCGGCGCCACCAGAAGGTGGTGGAGGAGGCGCCCTCGCCGCTGTTCGCGGGCGGCAAGAACGCGGAGCTGACCGAGAAGCTGTTCACCGCGGCGGTGACAGCGGCCAAGGCGTTCGGCTACGCCAACGCCGGCACGGTGGAGTTCCTCTACTCTGAGGGCAACGTCTACTTCATCGAGATGAACGCCCGGCTCCAGGTGGAGCACCCGGTGACGGAGCTGACCACGGGGCTGGACCTGATCGGCTGGCAGCTGCGCATCGCCTCCGGAGAGCGCCTCACGGTGCGCCAGGAGGACGTGAAGCGGCGCGGGGCGGCGCTCGAGTTCCGCATCTACGCGGAGGATCCGGTGAAGTTCTTCCCGTCCCCAGGGCCGCTCAAGGTGTTCGTGCCGCCCACGGGCGAGGGTGTGCGCCTGGACTCGGGCTACGCCGAGGGCAACACCGTCACGCCGAACTACGATCCGATGATCGCCAAGCTCATCGTCTCGGGTGACACGCGGGAGCAGGCCATCGAGCGCTCCATCCGGGCGCTGGAGTCCTTCCGCATCGAAGGCATCAAGACGAACATCCCGCTGCACCTGCGCATCCTCAAGGATCCGGCCTTCCGCGCCGGCGAGCTGGATACGCGCTTCCTGGAGCACCACGCGAAGCCTTAGGCTGCGCGCGGCAGAGCGGACCCTTCCAACACTTCGGCGCCGTGAGGGCGCGCGAGGAGGCAACAGCACATGGCGGACGTGGCGGCGCACATCACGGGCACGGTGTGGAAGATCGAGGTGAAGGTGGGCCAGAAGGTCTCCTCCGGGGAAACCCTCGTCATCCTCGAGTCGATGAAGATGGAGATGCCGGTGGAGGCCACCGAGGACGGCACCGTGAAGGAGATCCGCTGCAAGGAGTCCCAGCCGGTCAACGAGGGCGATGTCCTCGTGGTGCTCGGCTAGGCCCGCGCGCGGGGGGAGCATGGAGTCGACTGTCGAAGTAGAGGACCGGGAGGACGGCATCCGCGTCCTGACGCTCGTCAACCCGACGCGCCGCAACGCGCTGGATGACGAGATGCTGGACCAGCTGGATGCGGCGCTCTCGGTGCCTTCCCACGTGCGCGCCTTCCTGGTGCGAGGGGCGGGCGGCACCTTCTGCTCCGGCTATGACCTGACGGTGCTCGGGCCGCCCACGGGCGACGGGCGGCTGCCGGACGACACGCTGATGGGGTTCCTCTCCCGCCTGGAGCGGCACCCGCTGCCCAGCGTGGCCCAGGTGCAGGGGGCTGCCTTCGGCGCGGGCTTCGACCTGGCCTCGGCGTGCGACTTCCGGGTGGGCACGCCGCAGACCGTCTTCTGCATGCCTCCAGCGCGGCTGGGCGTCGTCTACTCGGTGGAGGGCATGTCGCGCGTGGCGCGGCTGGTGGGCGTGGCCCGCGCCAAGGCCATCTTCCTCACCGCGCAGAAGGTGGATGGGGAGACGGCGCTCGCCTGGGGGCTGCTGGACGAGTGCTACGCGGCCGACCGGGTCGAGGACGGCGCCCTGGAGCTGTGCCGCACGCTGGCCGCCAACGCGCCCCTGGCCGTGTCCGGGATGAAGGAAGTGCTGGGGCTGATGAGCCAGCACACGCTCTCGCAGGAGCAGCTGTCGCGGGCCAGGGCCTTGCGCACGGCGGCCTTCCAGAGTGAAGACCTCAAGGAGGGTAAGGCGGCGTTCCTCGAGAAACGCTCGCCTCGCTTCCAGGGCCGCTGAGGCGCCCCGCTCAGGTGTCGCCGAACAGCTCGCCCATGCGCAGCTGGAGCGCGGAGGCGATCTTGTACAGCGACGAGATGGAGGCCGAGGACTCGGCGCGCTCGATCTGCGACAGCAGCGAGACGGACAGGCCGGTGCGCCGCGCCAGCTGCTTGAGCGTGAGCTCCTGCGTCTTGCGCGCGTCGCGGATGACGCGGCCGATGGCGCGGTGCAGGTCCGCCTCGGGGTCCTGCGACAGACCCTTCTTCTGCAGGGCGTTGCGGACCGCGGTGATGAACTGGTCCGGCTCCATCGGCTTCTTCACGTAGTCGGACGCCTGCGCCTTGAGCGAGGCGACCGCCGTGTCCACCGTGGGGTAGGCCGTGGCGACGATGACCGCGATGTCCGTGTCGTACTTGCGGATCAGCTCGAGCACCTCGGTGCCGGACATCTGCGGCATCATCATGTCGAGGATGACGAGGTGGAAGTCCGACCCACGCAGGATGTCCACCGTCTGGGTGGGATCCGTGGTGGTGATGACCTCGTAGCCCTCGCGGGTCAGCACCAGCTTCAGGTAGTCGCAGTTGTCCTGCTCGTCATCGACCACCAGGATGCGAATCTGCACAGCGTCTCCTCGCCTGAGGTTGAAAGACTCGGTTGAAGGTCCGGGCCAAAGCCGGGACCCACGGTACTACGGAGGGGTCGTTTTGGACGTCTCGTAGTTGCTCAGGATTTCGCGAACCCTCGGCGCGCTGGGGTCGTTGGGGGCCAGCTGCAGGAACTTGCGGTAGTGCTCGGCCGCCTTGTCCGGCTTGGAGAGGCGGGCGTACAGGGCCGCCAGCAGCTTGTGGCACTTGGGATTCTTGTCATCCAGCTCCGCGCACTTGGAGGCCAGCACCAGGGACTGGTCGTACTGCTTGGCGTTCCAGAGCTTCAGCGCGTCTTCCTGCGCGGTCTTGGCCTGCTCCTCCGCCGAGGGCCCCAGGGGCGGCTTGGGCGGAGTCGGCGTCGGAGGCTTGGGCGCCTCGACCACCTTGGGGGGAGTCGCCTTGCGCGCCGCCTCGATGTCGGCGCGGAGCTGATCGCGCTTGGCGACGAACACCGTGGTGGCCGCGGCGCGACTCAGCGCCTGCTCGGCCTCGTCGAGCTTCTTGGCCTCGAGCGCCTTGCGAGCCGCGGTGAGCTCCTGGTCGACCTTCTTCTCGGCCTCGATGCGGGTCAGCAGGGGCTGGACCTCTTCGGGCCACGAGCCGTCCGGCTTCTTGACGGGGCTGAGGTCGTCCTCGGCCTGGTCGAGCTTGCCTTCGGACAGGGCTGCCTCGGCGCTCTGAATCCGCGCCTGCAGCGCCTTGGCGGCGTTGGCTGCCGCGGTGGCGGCGGCATTGGCGGGGGGCGGCTCGGTGGGCGGAGGCTGATCCGGCTGCCGAGGCTCGTCCGGAGGGGGCTCCGGCTGCGGATCCCGCTGGACGGTCTCGGGAGGCTGAGGCGGCTGGGGCGTCGTGCTGGAGCCCTTGAAGAGCTCGGGCTTGAGGACGAAGGCGATGGCGCCGCCACCGAGCAGCAGCAGGCCCACCAGGCCCAGCACCATCGGCAGCTTCGAGCGGCCTCCGGAAGCGATCGCTCCGGCTGCCTCTCCTGCCGCCACGAAGCGCAGCTTCACATGGCCCAGCTCGACGACGTCCCCATTGGACAGCGAGGCCTGGGCGTAGCTCTCACCGTTGACGGTCAGCCCGTTGGCCGACTGCATGTCGATGACGCGCCACTCGCCGTTGTCCTCGCGGACGATCTTCGCGTGGGTGCGCGACAGCGATCGGTGGTCGATGACGATGTCGTTGTCATCGGTACGGCCGATCCGCATCTCCGTGCGGATGCAGGCGAACTCCTGGCCCTTGAGTTCGGCGCTCACCACCACGAGCCGGGGCGCGTCCTCGGCCTCCAGTTCCTGGACCTTGCGCGTCCGGGTGGACTCCACCTGGTCCATGCGGATGATGGAGGTGGAGTGCCGACGTGCGTCCCCAGGGGCGCCCGCGGCGGCGGGCTCTTCCTCCTGGACGGGCGTCTCCAGCTCCGTCTCCGGCTCGGAGCCGTGAGGATCGCTGGGCTCGTCATTGGCAGCCGGGCGACGGGAGGCGCTCGCGGCGGCGGCCGCTTCGCTCTGCAGGGCCAGATCGTAATCACCGATCTGGATCAGATCGCCGTCCTTGACGGTCGACTGCCCGCTGATGCGCTCGCCGTTGATGCGCGTCCCATTGGAACTGCCTAGATCCTCCACCACGACATGCCCGTTGACTCGCAGCAGGCGTGCGTGGCGGCGGGACACGTTTCGGTCCGACAGGCGGATGGTGTTGCCTTCCTGTCGGCCGATCGTGATCTCTTCGCGGGCGAAGGGAACAACGGTCTTGCGCCCCTCGTCGTCTTCGATGATGAGCTTCAGCACGGGTCGGATCCGCTTACAGCTATAGCAGAAGGGGCTGAACCGTTACAAGGCATGCATCCCCTCCAAACGAAAGGGCTTTTTCGGATTGTTGATGGGAAGTCGGCACCGTTGTCCATCCGACAGGTGGCCGAACTGCCCGGCTCCTTGGGAGGGCAGCAGGAGATCCAACCCGCGTGAGTCCCCCAGCGTCAACTCCCCCGTTCGGCAAAGTCGAGGCCGGGCCCGATGACAGAGGGCTGCTGGCGCGGCTGCCGTGGGTGACGCTGGGCCTGGCGCTGATCAACCTGGCCGCTTACGCCTTCACCGCCGCCGCGGGCCCGCTCGATGTAGACGCCATGGTGCGGTTTGGCGCCAAGGTAGGTCCGCTCATTACAGAGGCGGGGCAGCCGTGGCGGTTGTTGACGGCGAACCTGCTGCACCGGGATGGGGCGCACCTGGGGCTCAACGTGCTGGTGCTGGTGGCGGTGGGCGCGGTGCTGGAGAGCGCGTACCGGCGGCTGGACTACGCGGCGCTGCTGCTGGCCTCGGGGCTGGCGACGATGACCAGCTCGTTGCTGTGGGCCGAAGAGGTGAGCGTGGGCGCCTCGGGTATGGCGTACGGGTGCGTGGGGGCGCTCATCGTCCTGGGGCGTCGGCACCGCGCGCTGCTGTCTCCGCTGGCCCGGCGCATGGCGGGGGAGGGCGTGCTGCCCACGGTGCTGGTCTTCCTCTGGATGGGGTGGACCTCGGTGGGCGTGGACAACGCGGGGCACCTGGGCGGCTTCGCGGCGGGCCTGCTGGTGGGGCTCTTCCTGGTGCCTCGGAAGCTCTTGGTGGAGGAGACGCGGAGGACAGGGCTGCTGCGCGCGGGGAGCGTGGCCGTCGTGGCGCTGGTCCTCTCGGGAGTGGGGGTGCTCGGGCGCTCCTCGTGGCGGGTGGAGCGGGATGATGTGTTCGGCGTCTCGGTGGCGATGCCGGGGAGCTGGCGCCAGGGCGCCGATCGCCTGGGGCGGCTGGCCTTCTCCAACGGGCTGCCGGGCCTGGGGCGCGCCAGCTTCGCCGCGGAGGCCATCGAGGCGGGCGAGCCGGGGGACGGAGAGCTGCAGGCCCGGCGCTTCATGGAGACGACCCTCTCGCCTCAAGGCTCCCTTCCGGAGGGACAGCCTCGGGACGTGAGGGGGCCGGAGCCCGCCTGGGTGCATGGGAGACGGGCGCAGCGGGTGCGCGGGCGGCTGCACGGGCCCGAGGGCTCCTTTCAGGTGATGGCGCTCTTCGTGCCGCGCGGGGAGTTCGTCTACCAGCTCGTCTTCACCTGGCCGGAGGCCTTTCCCCGCTATGACCGGGTGGTGGCGCGGATGGCGGCGGAGCTGCGGCTGGAGGAGCCCGCCACGCTGCGGGAGGCGCGGGCGCGTGCGCTGCTCGTGCCGGGAGTGGGGGAGCCGCTTCATACGTTGGGCGCGGCGCTGCGGCGGTGGGGGCGACCGGCGGAGGCCGTGGAGCCGCTCCTGGCCTCCGTGAAGCTGGCCCCCTCGCGCGTGGAGACGCGGGTGGAGCTGGCGCGGGCCTTCTTCGAGTCGGGGCATGTGGAGGAGGGCTGCCACGCCTCGGAGGAGGCGCTGGTGTACGGGCCGACGGTGACGGTGGCGCTCGAGGCGGGGGTGCGGTGCGAGCTGGCGCGAGGAGATATGGCGCGGGCACTGCAACGGTTGGAGGAGGCTCGGCGCGTGGATCCGTTGGATCCGCGGCTGCGCGCGGCGGAGGCCGCTCTTCGCGCGACGGTGGAGGCGGGAGGCCGTTAGAGTCAGGGGCATGCGCAAGGCCTCACTTCCCCTGTGCCGTCTGACCCTGGTGCTGGCGCTGCTCGCGTTCCTGCCAGCGCGCGCCGAGGAGTCCGCGGCGGACATCGCCCGCAAGAGCCGCGAGCGCGGTGCTCTCAACCTGTTGGGCCTGAGCGCCCAGCTCAAGCTCACCACCGCGAGCAAGGGGGGCAAGAGCAAGGAGCAGGTGCTGACCACCACGGCGCGGAAGATCGGCGAGCGCACCCATTCGCTCGTGCGCTTCCAGCAGCCCGCGGGGGTGGCGGGCGTGGCCGTCCTCACCGTGGAGGGTGCCAAGGGCGAGGCGTCGGAGATCTCCCTGTACCTGCCGAAGCTCAAGCGGGTGCGGAAGGTGGCGCGCACGCAGCGCGGCCAGTCTTTCATGGACACGGACTTTTCCTACGCGGACCTCGGCGGCACGGGCGGCGAGACGGATGACGCGATGAAGAAGGTGGGCGAGTCCAAGGTGCTGGATCGCCTGGCCTGGGTGCTCGTTGGCAAGGCGGGGCCGGACTCTCCCTATGGAGAGGTGAAGGTCTACGTGGACCAGGAGACCTATGTCCCCACTCAGGTGGAGTACACCGACAAGGAGGGCAAGCCCTTCAAGGTGTACCGGGCCGCCCAGCTCAAGAAGTTCAAGGACCGCGTCATCGCCTCCCGCTCCTCCATGGAGAACCTGCAGACGGGCTCGGTGACGACCCTCGAGGTGCTCCAACTGGAGGAGGCGCAGCTGGGGGAGGAGGCCTTCACCGAGCGGGCGCTGGAGCGCGGTTGAGTCGCACGCTCGCGCTCGTGCTCGTGCTCCTGTCCGCGAGCGCGCTGGCCACCGAAGAGGACGCTGGGACGCCAGGGGCCATCGAGGACTTCGAGCCCGCTCCGCCACCCCTGGAAGAGGTTGCCTCCACGCCGGTGGCGGGCCCCACGGTTCAGGTGAGTGGGAGCCTGCGCCTCCAGGCCGGTGTGGATACCGGCTTCGAGCCTCAGCGGAGCGATGGGCTCTCCGAGCGTGTGGTGGATGGGCGGGGACGGGCGGCGCTCGCCACGGACGTGAAGCTCAGCCCCTCGCTGCGGCTGCTCGTCGAAGGGCGAGCCCTCTGGCGCGCGAACGCGGAAGACGGGCTGGAGCGCGCCAAGGCCTTCTTCGAGCCCACGCTAGGAGAGGCGTTCCTCGACCTCTACACGCCGCGCGTGGACTTCCGGGTGGGGCAGCAGACGCTGGCCTTTGGCGCGAACGCGGCCTTTGCTCCCACCGACGTGCTCAACCCGAGAGACCTGCGCGAGAGCCTCGCGCTCACCGAGCCGGAGGACACGAAGCTGCCCGTCTTCGCGGCGCGGGCGCTGGGCTCGGTGGGGCCGCTCTCCCTCACCGTGGCCTGGGTGCCCTTCTTCACCCCGCACCGCTACAACGTCTTCGGCCAGGACGAGGCTCTGGTTCAACCGGGCCTCGGCCAGGGACTGCCCCTCTCGGTGGACTCCTCCATCGAGGATGCGCTGCAGCCCCGCCTCTTGGAGACGGAACGGCCGCAGGCGTTCCCGTACCTCGGGGACGTGGGCCTGCGGGTGACCTCCGACCTGGGCGGTGTCCGCGTGGGCGGCTCCTGGGTGTGGGGGAACGAGAAGCTGCCGCAGGTGGAGCTGGATCCAGAGCTGGAGGCCCTGCTGCGCGCCCAGGAGCGTGGCGAGACCCCCGATACCGCGCTCCTGCTGTCCGTGCAGGAGCGGCTGCGCTCGGGAGAGACGCTCGTCACCGGGCGCTACGCGCGACAGCACGTATTCGGGGTGGAGGCCACGGCCCTGCTGGAGACGGTCCAGCTCGATCTCGACGTGGGCTTCAGCCCCGCGCAGACCTTCACCGACGAGCGGCTGCGCCCGCTGCGCAAGCCCTCGGTGACCTGGGTATTGGGCGTGTCCCAGGCGGAGGACTCCGATCTCGTCTACTCCGTCACCTACCTGGGCCTGGCGGTGCCGCGCGTGGCGGCGGGCGAGCTGCTCGTGCTGCTGGAGCCGGGCACCGCGCGCGGGCAGCCCCGGACCACCTTCTTCCACTTGCTGGTGGCGGACGCGACCTACACCCTGAGCGGCGGCGACTGGGAGCTGGGGCTTCGCGGCACCTTCGAGCCGGTGCAGCGCTCCTTCACGCTCGCGCCTCGGGTGAACTGGCGCGTCACCGAGCGGCTGAGCGTGGGGCTCGCGGCGGAGGTCTATGCCGGCAAGCCCTACAGCCCCCTGGGGTACTTCGGGCGGAACGATCAGCTCCTCGGCTCGGTCCGGCTGACGCTGTAGCCCGCCTCAGAGCGAGCTGAAGGTCCGCACCAGCAGCCGGGCGCCCACGGCCCACTCCGTCCGCCGCGCGAGCCCCGCATCCTTATATGTGTAGGTGCCATAGGCCTGCAGCCACAGGGGCTGGTCGTTCACGGCGAACAGGATGCGCTCCAGGCTCGCGTCCGCGCGGACACGGAAGCGTCGCCCTCCCTCGAAGCTGTTGATCCATCCCCCCAGGCCCGAGGCGCGCACCGTCCACCAGCCGTCCTCCGTCTCGTACCCCGTCTCGACCAGCGCGGAGGTGAAGGGCGACAGCTCCTGCTCCAGCTCACCGTCCGGCATGCGCCGCAGCGAGTGGCTCGCCGCGGGGCCGAAGCCCAGCCACAGCCTGCCCGTCACTGAGCGGATGGGGTCCAGCAGCAGCGCCGCCCGCCCGGTCTCCACCGTCAGCCCCGGCCCTTCCCACGTGCGCCGCTCCAGGTGCCCCGCGCGCACCGCGAGCGTGACGTCGAACGGGAAGGGGATGCGAATGGGCTTCGAGGTGGGAATGAGGATGAAGCCCTCCTCCAGGTGACGGCGGAACGTGCCCTCATACAAGGTGGTGGTGAGCCCCCTCCGCGTGGAGTTCGGCGTGGCCTCGGTGACGAGGAGGCGATGGGTGTTGAACCAGAGCATGCCCTTGCTCCGGCTGGTCCGCTCGGTGCGCAGGAGGATGCCCGCGTGCAGCGTGGGGTCCGCCCGCCCATCCCATACCCGCAGCCCCGTGCCCAGCAGCAGGGCATTGCCTGGGTCGAAGCAGGTGGGGAAGGGCCGCCCCTCGTCGTCCATCCCAGAGCAAGGGTCCACCTCGGCCCGCGCGGGGACCTGCGGCGCGGAGGCCGCCGTCCCCCCGGGAGCCGGGGGCAGGGCGAGCAGCAGGGTGGCGAGGCCGAGCGCGAGCATGCCGTCGAGTTCCTAGCGAGCGCTGGCCAGCGGTGCGCTGCGACGTGCCGGCGCCCACAGCGAGACACGCAGGCCCGCCTGGCCGGACCACTCCCACGTCGGGTCCAGGTTGGGGAAGTCGTTGCGCCAACCGCCCCGCCCATCCACCACCAGGCTCACCGGCTGGTCGTTGATGGCCAGGAGGATGAGCTCGTAGCCCGCGCGGAACTTCAGGCGCTCGGGGCGCAGCGGACGGCCCTCCACCCGGTCGGCCAGCAGTACCTTCTCCGCCTCGACGGAGAAGAGCAGGTGGTGGAAGCCATCCGTGTCCAGGGTGATGTCACCCTCCAGCGCGGCGGTGGGCACCAGGGTGGTGATGCCGTGCGTCCGGTCTCGCTCGATGCCGGGGCCCACGCGCAGCCGCACATAGGAGACCAAGTCGCGCGAGTGCCACAGGTCCAACGTGCCGTGCATGGCGCCCCAGGTGAGCAGGCTCAGCTCGGCGTCTCCGCGCTCGATGCTCTCCTGGTGCAGCAGTTCGACCCAGGCCCCCAGGTTGAGCCCCAGGTCCCAGCGGCGCGGCTTGCCGAAGAACGTGGTGACGCGGAAGAGCGGCACCCGGCGCTCGACGTTGAAGTCGTAGCGCAGCAGCGTCACGTCCAGGCTCGGCTCTCCGAGGTACAGCTCGGTCTCCAGGAAGGTGAACCGGTGCAGCCGGTGGTCCTCCTCTCCGCCGGGGATCTCGGTCTGGATGCCGAAGTCCACCCGGATGCGGTCCCGGGTGACGTCGTCGCCGCGGAAGAGGGGCGCCCAGGCGCCGCCGAGCCAGATGCGCCGGTGCAGGTCGAAGTTGAACTGCATCACCCGGCCCTGCTCGTCGCGGTACCAGCCCGGCGGGGCCTCGGCGATGGAGGGGACGAAGCGGTAGCCCTCCCGGGTGCGCGTGGCGGCGCTGGTCTCGTAGCGCTCGCAGAAGGAGGCGCGCAGCAGGGGCCGGTCCGTCTCCACGCCGTCCGGGTCCAGCTCGGAGTTGGGGGCGATGAGGCACCGCCGCGTCATCGGGTCGCACTGCATCCGGTACTCCCCGGAGGGAACCTCCTTGGTGGGAGGCAGCCGGGTACACACCACCGGCTGGTCATAGCGCAGCGAGGGACGTGGCTCCTCCGGAGTCATCGTGAAACCCGGTGGGTCGTCCTCCGAGAGGTCGGGAGCCGACGTGGAGGGTAGGTCCGGCGTCTGCCCGGTGGGGCTCTGCTCCTGCTGAGGTGTCTCTGCCTGGGGTGTGTCCGTCGTGCCCTCGACCTGCGAGAGCAGCAGGGCACAGCCCAGCGCTGCTACCTGGATGAACATCACGCCTCCCACGTCTCGGCCCCGGCTCGGGCGAGGCCAGCCCCGGGGGGACCCTTCAAACGGCGTGCCCTTGCCTGGACAACGGGCTTTCGCGGGGTTGGTGCCCTGGTGCTGTGCAGCCCTCGGCACACTGCACGCCAACCGTGACGCGGTGAGCACACACTCGGCAGAGGTCGACCCGGGACGGGGCGGGGGATATAAGTCCGCGGCCCGTCGTTCGCGGGCTGGATCCAGACGGAGGCATTCTTTTCCGTGGCGAATGACGGAGAGCAACAGCAGCAGTCGGCGCAGCCGCCGCAGCCGGTAGACCCGCCGCAGCCGGCAGAGCCGTCCCCGCCTGCGGAGCCTCAGCAGGCCGCGCCACCCGCGCCGGCCGAGGCGCCCCCGTCCGCCGAGGCCCAGCCGCCCGCGGCGCCGCAGCCGCCCGTCTCGGCCCAGCAGGCCCCCACGCCAAAAGGAGAGTCGTTCGTCGAGACGCTCCTCGGCAAGAACCTCTACGAGGAGGGCTGGGTCAAGCGCTGGATGCAGGTGCCGGTGACGCTGCGCGTGGTGAGCCTGATGGCGGCGTTCTCCTCGTTCCTGTTCCTGCCCTACCTGGGCGCGGTGGGGCTGTGGGACCCCTGGGAGACGCACTACGGCGAAGTGGCGCGGATGATGGTGGAGCGCAACGACTACGTG
This sequence comes from Hyalangium ruber, assembly GCF_034259325.1. Taxonomy (NCBI): domain Bacteria; kingdom Pseudomonadati; phylum Myxococcota; class Myxococcia; order Myxococcales; family Archangiaceae; genus Hyalangium; species Hyalangium rubrum. The sequence continues at coordinate 436,750 of NZ_JAXIVS010000006.1, forward strand.
TTCCCCTGGTGGGAGAACGCGTGGTTCTTCTCCAAGCCGCCGCTGACGATGTGGCTACAGGCGCTGGGGATGAAGGTGGTGGGCTCGGTGCGCCACGCGGGCGAGCTGGCCCGCTACACCGAGTGGGGCATGCGAGTGCCGTTCGCCCTGCTGAGCATCGCCGCGGTGACGCTGCTGTCGCTGGCGGTGTCGCGGGTGGTGAGCCGGCGCGCGGGGCTGGCCACGGGCTTCGTGCTGGCCACCATGCCGCTCTACTTCCTGCTCACCCGGCAGACGGTGACGGACACGCCCTTCGTCACCACCATGGTGTGCGCCATGGCGTGCGCGCTCATCGGCCAGCTGGACGAGACGACGCGGCACCGCACGGCCTGGTGGTACGCCTTCTACGTCTTCATGGGCCTGTCCGTGCTGGCCAAGGGCCTTTTGGGCGTCCTGCCGGCCGTCATCCTCGCGCTCTACGCGGTGCTGGCCGTCATCCCCTGGAGCTGGGAGGCCGGCCGGATCCACCTGCGCTGGCTGCTGCGGCGCAAGTTCCGCCGGGAGGTGCGCGAGGGCAATGCGCCCATGCCCGTGCTGTGGGGCCAGCTCCTGCGGATGCGGCTGGGCACCGGCTTCCTGGTGTTCCTCGCGGTGGCCGTGCCCTGGTACCTCACCCTGAGCCTCTTCGACGGGGTGGATGACGAGGGCAAGGGCTTCTTCTACCGCTTCTTCATCCACGACCACCTGAACCGGCTGACCGCGGGCGTACACACCACCACGCCGGGCGGCACCTTCATCTACTTCATCGAGCAGGGCGGCTACGCCATCTTCCCGTGGGTGGCGCTGCTGCCGGGCGCCTTCGCGGTGGTGGCGCGGCTCAAGCTGCGCTCCGACTCCAAGGCGGACCACCTGGCGCTCATCGCCGTGCTGTGGGTGGCCTTCACCTTCTGGCTGCTGGCCTCCAGCGCCACCAAGTTCCACCACTACGTGTTCCCCATCCTGCCGGGGCTGGCCGTCCTCATCGCGCTGTTCATCGATCGGCTGTGGCAGGACGGGCCCGCCGAGCACGCGGTGAGCCTCATCTTCGGGCTGGTGCTCTTCGTCCTGGTCGGCAAGGACCTGGCGGAGACCCCGAAGAACTTCACCGACCTCTTCGTCTACAACTACGACCGGGCCTACCCGGTGGACCTCATCAACAAGCCCATCACGATGTTCCGCTCCCGCCCGCTGTGGATGGGCGACATGGTGGGGGTGGTGCTGGCGGGGTTGGCGCTCATCCTTGGCGTGGACGCGCTCGGCGCGAAGGACCGCACCCGGACCTCGAGCCTGGCGGCGGTCATGCTGGTGGCCGCGGCGGCCGTCACCCTGGGCGTGGTCATCCTCGATGGGCGCGTGTCCGCCCTGGGGCTCACGGGTGTGGGCCTGCTGGCCGTGGCGGGCTGGTCCGCGTGGCTGGCTCTTCGCGCGAAGCCCGAGGATCGCCTGTGGGACTGGCTGCTGGCGGGCGGCTGGGTGGTGGCGGGCGGCTATCTGGCCTGGCGTGGCTTCACCAAGCCGGTGAGCACCGACGCGCTGCTAAGGGTGCTGAGCGAGCCGGTGAACGTGCGCAAGGGCCTGGGCTTCGCCTTCACCGTGGCCGGCACGCTGTGCGTGCTCGCGGCGCTCAAGCGCGCCAAGGGCATGCTCTTTGGCAGCTTCTGGCTGTTCGCGGCCGGCTTCGCGATCTGGTTCGGCTGGAACCACTGGGTGGACCTGTCCCACCACTGGACGCAGCGTGACCTGTTCTGGCGCTACTGGCGCCAGCACCAGGAGGGCGAGCCCATCGCCGCGTTCATGATGAACTGGCGCGGGGAGACGTTCTACTCGCGCAACCAGGTGGAGCAGTTCCGCGGCGGAGACGCCAACACGCGCATGCGCAACTACGCCGCCCAGCCCGGCCGCGAGTGGGCCCTGGTGGAGCACAACCGCCTCAACCTGCTGATCAGCGCCGTGGGCTCGGACAAGAAGGTCAACGTCATCGACCGCGACATCAACAACAAGTTCATCCTGGTGACCATCGATTGAGTGGCATTCGCGTCCAAGGGCTCGCCAAGCGCTTCGGTTCGCGCACGGCGGTGGAGGGCCTCTCGTTCGAGGTCCACCCCGGCGAGGTGTTCGGGCTGCTGGGCCCCAATGGCGCCGGGAAGACGACGACGGTGCGGATGCTCACGGGGCTGCTCCAGCCCTCCGAGGGCGAGGCCTCGGTGTGGGGCTTCTCGGTGCGGACCCAGGGTGAGCAACTGCGGCGCACGGTGGGGCTGCTCACCGAGCAGCCCGGGCTGTATGACCGGCTGACGGCGCGCGAGAACCTGCGCTTCTTCATCAAGCTGCACGAGCTGGAGGAGTCCGCGGCGTGGCCGCGCGCCCAGATCTACTTGCGGCGCTTCGGGCTGGAGGGGCGCGAGGACGAGCCCGTGGGCAGCTTCTCCAAGGGTATGCGCCAGAAGCTGGCCATCGTCCGCACGCTGGTCCACGACCCGAAGGTCATCTTCCTGGACGAGCCCACCTCGGGGCTGGATCCGGAGTCGGCGCGCACGGTGCGCGACGCGGTGGCGGAGCTGGCCACCGAGGGGCGCACCATCGTGCTGTGCTCGCACAACCTCGCGGAGGTGGAGCGGCTCTGCTCGCGGGTGGCCGTCATCCAGGGCCGGCTGCTGGCGCTGGCCCCGCTGGGCGAGCTGCGCCACGCGGGGCTGGCCCTGGACATCCGCGTGGAAGGGGAGGCCGAGCGCTTCCGTCCGGCGCTGGCGCAGCTGCCCTTCGCCCTCAACGTGCTCACCGAAGGAAGCCAGCTCAAGGTGATGCTCACCGAGAGCGCCCAGGCGCCGGATGTGCTGGCCTGTCTGGTGACGGCGGGGGCGCGGGTCCACAGCGCGGTGCCCGCGCACCGGCCGCTCGAAGAGGTCTACCTGGAACTCATCCGCCAGGGGAGGGTGTGAGCATGTCGTTCCGACCGAAGCGGGCGCTGGCCGTCTTCTGGAAGGACTTCCTGGACCTGCGCAAGAACGTGGGGCTCTTGCTGTCCATGATGGTGCTGCCCCTGGTGTTCGTGCTGGTGCCCATCGGCGTGGTGTGGGCGTACGCGGTGCGGCCGGACGACCCCAACCTGCGCGTCATCGCCCTCTACTACTCGAAGGACCTGCCGCTGGGCACCAGCAGCGCGCGCTTCCTCATCGACAAGACGCTCACCGACTGGTTCGGCATGTTCCTGGTCATGCCCGTCTTCGTCCCCATCCTCATCTCCTCCCAGAGCGTGGCGGGGGAGAAGGAGCGGCGCACCCTGGAGCCGCTGCTGGCCTCGCCGGTGACGGCCGCGGAGCTGGTGGCCGGCAAGAGCCTGGCTTCGCTGGTGCCCGCGGTAGGCATCTCCTGGTTCGCCTTCCTCGTCTTCTGCATCGGCGTGGACATCGTCGCCTGGCCGCTGGTGAAGGGGCCGCTGATGCCCAACACGCTGTGGACGTTCGGCGTCTTCGTGCTGGCGCCGCTGTTCGCCTTCTTCGGCAACGGGGTGGCGGTGCTCATCTCCGCGCGCGTGTCCGAGGCGCGCACCGCCCAGCAGTTCTCCGCCATCGTGGTGCTGCCGCTGGTGGGGCTCGTGGGAGGCCAGGTGGCCGGCTGGCTCACCGCCGGTTTTGTCTACTACGCGGTGCAGGGCGCGGTGGTGCTCCTGCTGGATGTCATCCTGCTGGTGGCCAGCATCCGCCTGCTGGATCGCGAGCGGCTCCTCAGCCGGTGGGGCTGATCGCGGCCCGGGCCGGCCACAGGGGACGTGCGCCTGCTCGGTCGGCTAGGCAATTCCCAGTGAAACTGGCATGTTGCGGGCAGAGACAGTCCCACCGAAGGGCGAGCGTGTAATCGCCCTGGCCGCTATTCGTATGGAATACGCGGCGGCGTGGGTTCTTTGGGTGACGCGGTCCGAACGGAGGCGAAGCGAATACGATGGGTCTTTTCGACACGATCAAAGGCGAAGCCAAGCGCAACTTCATTGCCCGCGCGGACGAAGCCAAGGGTGAGATCATCTACAAGTATCCGGAGAAGAACATCCGGATGCTCACCCAGCTCACTGTCGATGCCGACGAGATCGCTCTCTTCGTCAAGGACGGCAAGGTCGAGGGCAAGCTCGGGCCCGGGCGGCACACGCTGGACACCAGCAACATCCCGTTCCTCTCCCGCCTGCTGGAGAAGTTCACCGGCGGCAACCTCTTCATCTCCGAGGTCTTCTTCGTCTCCACGCGCGAGCACCCGGGCGTGAAGTTCGGCGGCCCCATCGGTGACGTGCGCGACCCGGAGACGGGCCTGGGCATCGGCACCATGGTGTACGGCGACTTCTCCATCCGCGTCACCGAGCCGGAGAAGCTGGTGGTGGGCCTGGTAGGCATGGGCCGCTCCAGCAACGACGACTTCCTGGGCTGGTTCAAGAACCAGGTCCTCAAGGTGATGCGCGACCGCATCGCCGAGCTGCTGGTGAAGAAGCGCTGGCCGCTGCTGGACGTGACGAGCGGCGCGTACACCGAGGAGATCGAAGCCGAGGTGCTCACCGGCCTCAAGCCGCACGTGGACAACTACGGCCTCACCGTGGTGCGCATGGGCAACTTCCATGTGAGCATCAAGGAGGAGGACGAGGCGACGCTGAAGAAGTTCTCCAAGGACGCGGCCTACTCGCGCATGGCGGGCGGCTTCCAGCAGTACGCGCAGGGCCAGGCGATGCTGGGCGCCTCCGAGGGCATGGCCAAGGGCGGTGGCGGCACCGACGGCGCGCTGCAGGGCATGGGCATGGGCATGGGCATGGGCATGGCCCAGATGTTCATGAACCAGAACCAGCAGATGCAGCAGCAGCGTCCCCCGGCGCCGGCGGCCGAGCCCGCTCCCGCTGGCGGCGGCGACACGCGCACCCCGGCGCAGCGCCTCAAGGAACTGCACGAGCTGCACAAGGCGGGCGTCCTCTCCGACGACGAGTACAACGCCAAGCGCGCGGAGCTGATGAAGCTGCTCTAGCCCGCTGACCCTCTCCACCCGCGAGAGCCCGGAGGCCTTCACCGTGAGTGCGGTGAGGGCCTCTGTCGTTTCGGGTCAGGGGTGACCCCGCGGAAAATGTGGGGAAAAAACACCCGTATACGCAACTGGTGGGACTCAGGTTTCGAGAATCCGTACGAAAGCTTCAACGCTCTCTCTTCGGAACGGCCCCCATGAACTACCAGATCAAGTCCGGCGACACCCTCTCCCGCATCGCTCAGCAGTACAAGACCTCGGTGAGCGAGCTGATGAAGGCCAACCCGGAGATCAAGAACGCCGATCTGATCTACTCGGGCAAGTCGCTGAACATCCCGGGCTCGCGCGACGAGTTCGTGCCGGGCACGAGCGGCAGCAACGGCCCGTCGCTGACTGGCGGGCCCTCGCAGGCCTCGGGCCCCAGCGCTCCCACGGGCGCCACCGGCGGCGTGAACGGCCCGCGCGGCAACCCCTTCGAGATCGCCCAGCAGCACCTGAACAAGAACGCCGGCTCACTGAAGCTCGAGGGCAGCGGCGTGGGCGCGGACATGGAGGACTGGGTCCCCAACAACGTCAACTGCGCCAACTTCGTCTCCGCGTGCCTGGAGCAGGCGGGGATGATCACCAACGGCCAGCACCACAACTCGGTGATGGGCCTTCAGGCCAACCTGGACCGTGACCCGAACTTCCAGCGCGTGGACCTGAGCCAGGCCAAGCCGGGCGACGTGGTGAGCATGAAGACGCCGGGCGGTCAGCACGTGGTGATGTTCGCCGGCTGGAAGGACGGCAAGCCCCAGTTCATCGGCTCCAACAACGTGAACTCGGATGGTTCGCAGCGCATCACCATCTCGTCGATGAACTACCCCATCATGTCCGTGCACCAGTATCGCGGCTGATATCACTCCTGTTGCTACACGCCCGGGGCTCCTGCTGCGACGCAGCAGGGGCCCTGTCCGTTTTGACCCTGCCCAAAATATCACATTTACAATGAAACGTTCCTAAGCTCACGATCTCCGAAGATCCGTGGTCCTTCGTTTGACTCAATGAGAACGAACGGCGCGCGACTTCGAGGGAGACACCATGAGTGCCAGGGGCAGGGAAGTGTACCGTCACCTTTCGAGAGCAATCCTCGCCGCGTTGCTGCTCGCGGGGCTCGTCGCTGGAGGTGAGGCGTCCGCGGCGCCGTATGTGCTCTTCGAGAGTGGGCAGGTCCGCCCGCTGGCGCTCTCTCCGAACGGTCAGCTCCTCTTCGCCGTCAACACGCCGGACAACCGCTTGGAGATCTTCCAGGTCGGCTCCAGCGGCCTCATCCACCGCTCCTCGGTACCCGTGGGCCTCGAGCCCGTCGCGGTCTCGGCGCGGAGCAACGACGAGGTCTGGGTCGTCAATCACCTGTCCGACAGCGTGAGCGTCGTGAAGCTCGGGCCGCTGGGCTTTCACGGCACCGTGGTGCGGACCCTGCTCGTGGGCGATGAGCCGCGAGACGTCGTCTTCGCCGGGCCGGGCAAGAGCCGCGCCTTCATCACCGCGGCCCACCGCGGGCAGAACGCCCCCTTTGATCCGCAGCTCACCACGCCGGGCGTGGGCCGGGCCGACGTCTGGGTCTTCGATGCGAACAACCTGGGCAGCTCGCTCGGGGGCAACCCGCTCAACATCATCACCCTCTTCAGCGACACCCCGCGCGCGCTGGCGGTGACGCCCGATGGCTCGCGCGTCTACGCGGCCGCGTTCCACTCCGGCAACCGCAGCACGGTGGTGCATGAGAGCCTCGTGCCCAATGGCGGCGAGGCGGTAGGCGGCGTTCCGGGGCCGAACACCAACTTCGAGGGCGTGCCGGGCACCGAGGTCAGCGTCATCGTCCGCTTCAACGGCCAGGACTGGGTGGACGTGCTCAACCGCCCGTGGACGGACAAGGTCCGCTTCTCGCTGCCGGACAAGGACGTGTTCGTCATCGACGCCGTGGCCAACCCGCCGGCGCAGCTCGCGGGCAACTCCGGCTTCTACACCGATGTGGGCACCATCCTGTTCAACATGGCCGTCAACCCGGTGAACGGGAAGGTGTACGTGAGCAACACCGAGGCCCGGAATGATCTGCGCTTCGAGGGGCCTGGCACCTTCGCCGGCACCACCCTCCGGGGGCACCTGCACGAGAGCCGCATCACCGTGCTGAGCCCCTCGGGCGTCGCGCCCCGGCACCTCAACAAGCACATCGACTACAACTCCTGTTGCGCGCCGACCCCCAACCCCGAGAGCGAGAGGAGCCTGGCGCAGCCGCTCGGCATGGCGGTGAGCTCCAACGGCGCCACCCTGTACGTGGCCGCGTTCGGCTCTTCGAAGGTTGGCATCTACTCCACCGCCGCGCTCGAGGCCGACACGTTCGTGCCCAGCACGACGAACCAGATTCCGCTGAGCGGCGGCGGCCCCACCGGCATGGTGTTGGATGAGGCGCGCGGGCGCATGTATGTGCTGACGCGCTTCGACAACGCCATCTCCGTCGTCAACACCGCCACACGCCAGGAGATTGCCCACCTGCCGATGTACAACCCCGAGCCGCCGAGCGTGGTGCAGGGCCGTCCCTTCCTCTACGACGCGCGCACCAGCTCGAGCCACGGCGACTCGTCCTGCGGCAGCTGTCACATCTTCGGCGACTTCGACAGCATCACGTGGGACCTGGGCAACCCGGATGGCCGCGTGAAGACCAACCCGAGCCCCATCGTGCCGGTGCTCCCCGAGTTCGGTCCGGATCCCACCTTCGGCCAGAACACCGACTTCCACCCGCTCAAGGGGCCGCTGTCGACCCAGAGCCTGCGCGGCATGGCGAACCACGGGCCGATGCATTGGCGCGGAGACCGCAACGGGGGCTACGACGCCTCGAACGCTCAGCCCAACTCCGGCGCGTTCGATGAAGTCGCGGCCTTCAAGCAGTTCAACCCGGCGTTCATGGATCTGCTCGGGCGCAGCGCGCAGCTCAGCCCCGCGGAGATGCAGAAGTTCAGCGACTTCATCCTCCAGGTCGTCTACCCGCCCAACCCCATCCGCAACCTGGACAACTCGCTCACGCCGAACCAGCAGGCGGGCAAGGACTTCTTCGTCAACGTCACCAGCTTCTTCCAGGGCTCGTGCGAGGCCTGCCACCGGCTGGACCCCAACGCCAACCCGCAGGAGGGCCTCTTCAAGGGCTTCTTCGGAACCGACGGCCTCTCGTCCTTCGACGCCGAGCCGCTGTTCCCCAAGGTCCCCCACCTGCGCAACATGTACCAGAAGGTCGGCATGTTCGGCGCCGGCTTCGCCTTCGGCGTTGTCGAGCCTGATCCGTTCATGGGAGACCAGGTGCGCGGCATCGGCTTCAACAGCGATGGCGCCATCCCCACGCTGTTCCTCTTCAACAGCGGCTTCGACGCGCACCCGATCTTCAACCCCGTGGGCATTCCGAACACGCCCGAGGGTGACAAGGCGAAGCGGGACATGGAGGAGTTCATGTTCGCCTTCGACACCAACCTGGCGCCCATCGTCGGCCAGCAGGTGACCCTCACGGCCTCCAACCACGCGGTGGCGGGCCCGCGCATCAACCTCTTGAGGGCGCGCGCGGAGGCCGGGGAGTGCGAGCTGGTGGCGAAGGGCCGGATCGCGCTCCTGGAGGTGGGCTTCCTCTACGCGGGAGGAGGGCAGTTCGCGAGGGACCGGCAGGCCCTGCCCAACCTCCACGACATCGCCCTGCGCGCGGCGGTCATCTCGGGGGGCGGTGTGCTGACGTACACCTGCGCGCCTCCGGGCACGGGCCGCCGCATCGGCATCGACCGCGACCTCGACGGCTTCCTCGATGGTGACGAGCGCGCGGCGGGGAGCAACCCGGCAGATCCTCTCAGTACCCCCTGAAGTTGATGGCCATGCAGCCAGCTTCGTCTCCCCGGGCACCCTCTTCCCTGGCGCGGTCCACCCTCATCAAGATGGGGGTGCGCATCGCGGTGGTCATCGCCCTGACCACCCTCTTCAGCTACCTCCACATCCTCACCTCCTTCCGCTCGGAGGCGCTGCTGCAGATCGAGCGGAGCGCCGCCGGGCGCAGCCAGCGCGAAGAGGCCATCTTCGTGCTGGCGGAGGACAACCACGCGGTCCTCAAGAAGGAGGTAGAGGAGCACTTCCGCGCCTGGAGCCAGAGAGACCCCACGGAGCGCTTCGAAGCCTGGTTCGCGCATCTGCCGGATGGGTCGATCCGCAACAACCCTCGGGGCTTCGATGGCACGAAGATGCCGGGCGTCATCGTCCCCAAGGGGGTGAAGGACGACATCGACTTCCGTCGCCGGCTCGTCGCCTCCTACGAGGTGATCTCCCAGTACGGGCCCGCCTTCCACGTCCGCTTCATGAACACCGGCGTCATGCTGCCGGAGGGCGCGCTGGTGGGGTACTGGCCCGAGGGAGCCACCTGGTTCCAGGACGTGGAGGCCACCTTCTCGGTCGCGCCCCTGGAGTACTTCACCATCTCCACGCCCGAGAACAACCCACGGCGGGAGTCCGCCTGGACCGGCATCTACGAGGACACGACCAGCCAGACCTGGCTGGTCACGGTCGCCACCCCGCTGGACATGGATGGCCGCCATGTGGCGACCGTCTCCCATGACGTGCTGCTGGATGACTTGATGCGCCGCACCCGGGAGAACACCATCCCCGGGACGTACAACATCCTCTTCCGCGGCGATGGTCAGCTCATCGCCCACCCCGAGCTGCGGGTGAAGAGCGGGGCGGGCACCTACAACATCGTGGAGGCCGCCACGAATCCGGACGAGGCCGCCGCCCAGGTGGGCACCCCCGCGCAGCGAACCCACCTGCGCGACATCTTCGAGCGGGTCAAGGCCGCGCCTCTCGACCAGCCCGTGCTGGAGCTCTCCGAGCATGGCGAGTACCTGGCCGTGGCACACCTGGAGGGCCCGGACTGGATCTTCGTCACGGTGCTGCCCGAGCAGGTGGTGTCCTCGGCCGCATTCGAGGCGGCGCGCTATGTGCTGGCGTTCGGCGTGGCCTCGCTCCTGTTGGAGCTCGCCATCATGTACTGGGTGCTGAGGCAGCAGATCACCCGCCCGCTGCTCTCCTTCACCCAGGCCACGGCGCAGGTGGCGGCCGGCGACTTCAAGGTCGGGCTGGACACCCGGCGCGGCGACGAGCTGGGGCAGCTGGCGCGCTCCTTCCAGCTGATGGCCGGGGAGGTCCAGCGGCGCGAGGAGGCGCTGCGGCAGGCCAACGAGGGGCTGGAGCAGCGGGTGGAGGAGCGCACCCAGGAGCTCCAGCAGGTCCACAAGCAGCTCTTGGAGACAGCGCGGCAGGTGGGCCGGGCGGAGATCGCCACCAACGTGCTGCACAACGTCGGCAACGTGCTCAACAGCGTTCACACCTCGGCGCAGATCGCCGCGGAGCGGCTGGCCGCGCTGAAGATCGACAGCGTGGAGCGCGTGGCGAGCCTGTTCGACGAGCACCAGGGCGATCTCGTGACCTTCCTCACGCAGGACGAGCGCGGGCGCAAGTCGCTCTCCTTCCTGAGCCGGCTGGCGAAGTTCATGCAGGTCGAGCGCCAGGAGATCCAGATACTGCTCGGCGATGTCGGCCGGCACACCGAGCACATCGGCGCCATCGTCAAGCTGCAGCAGCAGTACGCCCGGGTGCCTCAGCGGCTCGTCGAGCCCGTGCTGCTGTCGGAGCTGGTGGAGGATGCGCTGCGCATCAACCAGGCAGCGCTCGGCCGTCACTCTGTTAAGGTGGCGCGCGATTTGGTGAACGTGCCGCCCGTGCTGACTGAGAAGCACAAGGTGCTGATGATCCTGGTCAACCTGATCAGCAATGCCAAGTATGCGATGGACTCCGTATCCGAGGACGAGCGGCTGCTGACCGTGGCGCTGACGCCTACCGGTGACGATCGCATCCGCATCGAGGTTCGGGACAACGGCATGGGCATCGCGCCGGAGATGCTCACCCGCATCTTCCAATATGGGTTCACCACCCGCCAGGAGGGCCACGGCTTCGGCCTGCACTCCAGCGCCCTGGCGGCCCAGGAGCTGGGCGGCTCGCTCCTGGCGCACAGCGATGGGCCGGGCAAAGGGGCCACGTTCACCCTGGAGCTGCCCTCCGCCCCCGAGCACCGGAGTGAGCAAGCGAATGCGTAAGCGGCGCATCCTGGTCATCGACGACTCCGAGGCCATCCACCAGGATGTCGCGCGGATCCTCTGCCCCCAGCCGCCCGGGGGGAAGGAGGAGCTGGAGGAGCTGGAGGAGGAGATCTTCGGTCCCCTGGCGCCCAGCAAGAGCCCCTCTCGACATGTCTTCGAGCTGGACTCGGCCTACCAGGGACAGGAGGGGCTCGAGAAGGTGCGGCAGGCCCTGGCCGCTGGCCGTCCGTACGCGCTGGTCTTGTTGGACTACCGCATGCCGCCGGGCTGGAACGGCTTCGAGACGCTGCAGCGCCTGCTGGAGGTGGCTCCCTCGTTGCCCATCGTGCTGTGCTCGGCCTACTCCGACTATTCCTGGGAGGAGATCGTCCGGGAGCTGGGCTGGCCCCAGCAATTGATCGAGCTGAGGAAGCCCTTCAACCAGAAGGAGCTGTACCAGCTGGTGGTCACCCTCACCGAGCCCCACGGCGTCATCTCCCTGGACTGACCGCGCCGCGACTTTGAGGTAGAGGGGCCCGCATGGGCAGCACGCACGTATCGAAGGCAGGCACCAAGAGCCAGCGGGTCCGCGTCATGAAGGCGACGAAGGGGCGGTGGTCCCTGCGCCGGCTGTTCTGGCTCGCGCTGCTGGGGCTGCTGGGCTTCCTCGCCTTCGAGTATCTGAGACTCCCGAGCGCCGAGCCGCTGCTGAAGCAGAACCCGGAGACCACGGCGCTCATCGAGCAGCGGGCGGAAGAGGCTCGCGCCGAGGGACGCAAGCCGCGGCGCCGGCAGTCCTGGGTCGGGCTGTCGAGCGTGTCCAAGCACGCCATCGACGCGGTGCTGCTCTCGGAGGACGCGAGCTTCTACCTCCACGAGGGCGTGGACAAGGTGGAGCTGGAGAAGGCCCTGGAGGAGGCGGTCCGCAAGGGCAAGCTGGGCCGGGGCGCCTCCACCATCACCCAGCAGCTCGCCAAGAACCTGTGGCTGTCGACGGACCGCAGCCTCCTGCGCAAGGCGAAGGAGCTGGTGCTGGCCCATCGCCTGGAAGAGGCGCTGCCGAAGAACCGCATCCTCGCGCTGTACCTGAACGTGGTGGAGTGGGGAAACGGGGTGTACGGCATCGAAGCCGGCGCTCGTGAGCACTTCGGCGTGTCGGCCGTGAGCCTGACGGTGGCGCAGGGCGCCATCCTCGCGGCGATGCTGCCGGCGCCGAGGAAGCGCTCTCCCTCCTCGGGCTCGAAGGCGCTCAAGCGGCGCGCCCACTGGATCGTCGAGCAGATGCAGGCCGTCAGGCGCATCTCCTCCGAGCAGGCTCAGGCGGCCCGGGCCGACATCGACCGGATCCTCGGCGCCAAATCGGCGGCCGAGGACGCGGACGACGGGGACGGCGCCTGAGCCTGGGAGGCGGTGCTACTGCGTCCAGACGGCGTAGTTGGTGCCGGAGGTGACCAGCGTCCAACCGGTGCCGGGAGACCAGGAGTTCGGGCCGATCTTCACCGCCAGCTTCTTGGTGTTGCCGGTGATGATGGCGGCGTACTTGGAGGTGTCGGCCACCTGGATGCTCACCGTCGAGGTGCTGGTGACGCCCGCGTTCTTCCGGGCGGTGATGAGCGCCTTGATGGCGTTCTGGTTGGCGGTGCCCCAGTCGAAGTAATGCACCCAGTACACGGTGGGGATGCCCGGGTGGGACAGGATGTAGGCGTAGCCCTGGAGCACCTTGTCGCTGGGGAAGGGCCAGTGGTTCTGCCCGCCGCTGGGGGTGCTGGGGCCCGTGTCGTGGTTGTCGATGAAGGTGACGGACTTGGCCGGCCACCAACCGATGGCGCCCTGGGGCTTGCCCTCGCTGTCACGCAGCCGCCAGAACTCGTTGTACTGCACCGCCTGCTGGAGGATGCCCTTGGTGGTGAAGTCGAAGGCGCCCGAGCGCCCCGCGGTGGCGTCGATCCAGTTCATGATGAGCTGGCGGTGCGGGTTCACGTCATTGAGGTTGAGGTCCGTCCACAGCTCGCCCACCGAGAAGTAAGGAGCGGTGGCGCCCACGTAGGTGCCCACGTACGAGCCGCCAAAGCCCTTCACGTAGTCCCAGCGCCAGCCGTCGTAGCCCAGGGTGTTCTTCTTGTAATTGAGCCAGGTGGTGAGGCTCGTCCGCACGTAGGCCTTGGTGTGGTCGATGTCGCGCCCGGCGTTGAAGCCGCTGCCGGTGTCCGCCGCGCCCGTGGCGTCCGTCCACTCGTCACCCTGGCACACCGAGTCGGCGCCCCAGGTGGGGTTGGTGAAGTCGGCCCAGTTGCTGGTGCCCACGCGGTGGTTGACCACCACGTCCGCGATGGCCTTCACCCCGTTGGAGTGCAGCGCGGCGATGGCCGACTTCAGGTCCGCCTCGCTGCCGTAGGCGCTGTTGAACACGTTGAGCTGCCGGGGCAGGTAGCCCTCCACGGCGGCGGAGTCGCTGGCCGGAGGCAGCCACACCATGGTGAAGCCGGCGTTCTTGATGTTCGTCGCGTTGTTGCGGATGACGCCCCACCAGGGCTTCGTCTCCTGGGAGCGCCAGTGGAAGCCCTGCAGCATGACGTCGCTGCTGTTGCCGTCGAGGACGCCCGCGCTGGACAGCGGGGCGATGAGGACGAGCGCCAGCAGGCCCGTCAGGATGCGCAGGTGCTTCGAGAGTTGCTTCCCCATGGTGTGTCTCCTGAGTCCTGGGGGCGCTTACGAGCCGGAGACTTCCACCTGGAAGTTGGAGGAGCCGAGTTCGGTGCCGTCCGGACCCAGGACCTTCACCGTCCAGGCGCCGCTGTCGCCCGCGCGCATCGTCTTGTAGCCATGGGTGCGGTAGGGCGTGCGGGGGACCTTCAGCTCGACCTTGGAGGCCTCCTTGCCGTCCTTCAAGAAGACCATCGTCACCTTGTCGTTCTCCACGCCGGAGATGCGGGTTGCGGCGTAGATGCGGGTGTCCGGGGCCACCTTGAAGGTGTCGGAGGTGCCGACGACCTCGTACTTCTCGACACCGGTGCCGAGCTTCAGCTCGGCCTTGGCCTGAGCGAAGGCGGTGGTGGCCAGCAGCATCATCGGCAGCAGGAACTTCCAGGCAGTCTTGGGCATGCGTGTCTCCTCGGTGGGGGAGCCGCGCACGCTACCACCCCTGCCTGTCACCGCAGCCAGGGGCGGGGCAGGGCCTCCTGAGCAGGTTCTGCTGCTGTTCGCTGGGTGATGGGTGGAGGGCCGCGATGGGACTCGGTGGTGGGGGTGGGCTGCTGCCTCATCCGGCGCATCGAGGTGCCGCACAGCATGATCGGGAAGGGCGTACGCCCAGTGATGTAGCGGTCGAGGGATTGGAGCGCGAAGCCTCCCAGTACGTCCGTCGATCGGGCGTGTTGGGTCTCGCGCTCCTTCTCAGCGGGCTCGACCCGGCCTCGGATGAGGTAGGCGGCCGCGAGCATCTCCGGCGGGAGCGTCTTCAAGCGCTCCGTCACCTCTCCGCGCAGGGCGTAGGCCTCCAGCGGCGCGCGGGCCAGCAACAGCGCCAGTTGTGAGCCGAAGACGCGGTCCGCTTCCTTTGGCTCTCCCTGCCATGCGAGCTCCAGGGCGAGCAGCGCCGCGGCGCCTGGGTCGAGCTGACCCAGCACCGCGTCGTTCGCCTTGGAGACCAGCCTCGCGGCCTGTTTCAGGTTCTCACGGGTGGCCTGGGTGAGCTCGAGCAGCGTGCGGGTGTTGGCGTCCGAGATGGCCTTGATCTCCGGGTCTCCCAGGCCCCGCTCGTGGGTGAGGAGGGTGAAGAGGCTCAAGTCCTCCGGGGAGGAGCGCTTGGGGGGCAGCAGCTTGCGCGAGATGTAGGGGGTGTGCTCCGGGCCGACCACGCGTGACAGGCGACCTGCCAGCAGCGCCAGCTCCCAGCTTCGGTGCTCGGGGGCCTGCGCGAACTGGACGACTGCCTGGGTGGCCTGCTCGATCTCCCGGAGGGAGAGCAGCACGCGCACGCGCAGATCCAGGTCCTCCACCGAGGATTCGGCGCTCTCATCCCGCGCCTGGTCGAGCAGTGTCAGCGCATGCTGGGGAAAGCCCTCGGCGAGGCGGACGCGGGCGAGGGCGCGAAGAGCCTGGGCGGACAGCGGAGTGCGGGACAGCACGGCGCCGTAGGCGTTCTCGCGGTCCGCGGGCTCCTGGGCGCGGATGGACAGGAGGGCTACATCCATGGAGTCCGGGTGCTTGCGCAGCAGGGCGGCGGCGTTCTCGCGTGCCTGCTGCCCCTTGCCCGCGGCGAGGAGCACTTCCTGGGCGAGCTGGTGCGCGGCGAATTCATCCGGGTACGTCTCGACGAGCCGCTGGACGAAGGTCACGGCCTGCTCCGGTGCGGTCCGCCACAGGTTGCGCGCGGCCTCCTCCCGGGCCTTCGAGGCGGTGGGGTCCACCAGGCTGATGCGCGCGGCGAGCTCCCCGGCCTTCTTCCACCGCCCCGCCTGGAGGTGGTCTCGGAGCTGGCGCTCCCAGCCTCCGGGGCGTGGCTCCAGCGTCTGATGGGCGTCGAGGCTTCCCGTGGAGCCCTCCGGCGCATCGGCGAGCGCCAGGGAGCTCCCCGCCGCGTTGAGCACCGCCAGCGAGCTGGCGCCCAGCACGTTGTAGATGGAGCGGGGGGCGGCCTCCAGGGAGTACACCTCGAAGGGCTTGGACTGGCCCGGCCAGGAAGCGGAGACGGACAGGGGACCCCAGAGACGGAACACCTGCTTCTTCACCAGCACGTCGGGCTCGAGCTGCTGGCGCTCTCCGTCCAGGACCACCTCCACGGGCCGAGAGAAGCCGTTGACCAGCAGCACCTCGCGCTGGCCCAGGGAGAAGACGCCCAGGCCGAGCCCCGCGAACGTCAGGGCCACGGCCCCGGTGGCCACGGCCCACCGCACGGCTCCGAGTGCCGAAGCGCGGGGCACACGGCCCAGCACCTGCGGTGTCCCTTCGCGGTTCCGTTGGGCGAGGTGCTGGCTCAGCGGCCAGAGTGGCACCCCGAGGAGGCGAACGACGCGGGTGGCGATGAACGGGGCCTTCGGCTCCCCGGAGGGAGGCGCGCCCAGGAGCGAGACGCCCGTCCCCAGCACGGAGCCGAGCCATGGGGCGGGCTCGGCCACGGCGAAGAGGGCGCGGTTGGCGAGCAGGGCCTGGAGGGTGTCACGTGCCTCACCCCGAGGCTCCCGGCCCAGGCGGGCAGTGAGCACGGCGCGCACGGCCAATGTGTCTCCCCGGGAGAGCGCGGAGGAGAGGGGCTCGTCCGGCAGCAGCGTGGCGAGCGCCGGAGCCCGCTCCATGAGCCCGCTGGGGTCCATGCTGGCGGCCAGCACGGAGGGGAAGGCCTGCTCCTGAGGCCCGCCTGGGTCCAATGGCCGGGATTGCTCCATCATCCCATTATTGAACACGCAGTCGGGGGGATCAGCACAAGCCCCCGGGGCGTCGCTCGGGGCAGGAGGGCGAGCAAGGCGGGAGGGGCCGCCCCGGGCGGGCTCTGGCTGAACCTGTCTGACATCAGACAGGTTTGTTCGGACCGCCGTCGGGAGGCCCTCGAATCGGAGCGGAGCCCTGGGCCCGAAAGGGGTCAGGTCCCCGCGTCGGGAGTGCTGCTGGGAGCCGGCGCCTCAGGGGGAGGGGCGGGAGCGGGAGCCGGAGCGGGAGGAGCGGGTGGCTCCTCCGTCGTCTGCGCGTCCAGGGTGATGGGGACCTGGAGCGTGGTGCCCAGGCGCAGCAGGAGCACGTCCGGAGCGATGCCCCGCTCTCCGATGGCCTCCGCGACCTCTCGGGCGGACAGGGCGTTGCCCTGCGCCCACAGCCCCTTGAGGAAGGCGCCCGCCTCCGGGCTGCGCCACCACGCCGGGCCGAAGCGGGCCTTGAGCTGGCCCTGGAGTTGGCCGGCGAGGAACCACCCCCGGAAGTTGTCCGCGGACTGGAAGAAGTCCTCCTGGTCCACCAGGTAGCGCGCCGTGTCCTCGGGCGTCATCGGCATGGCGTCGGTGCGCTCCATGATGGCGCGGTAGAGCTCCTTCGCGTCGGTGCCCTCGCGGTGTACCCCGAGCTGGTACAGCAGCCGCCCGGCGGCGCGTCGAATGAGGAACAGCTTGTGGGCGCTGGAGGCCGCCAGGTACTGCGCGCGCTGGTCCCCGCGCACCCCCGCGTGCTCCTCCAGCCACACCGGGTCCTCCAGCAGGTCCTCGAAGAGCGCCGAGTACGCCTCGCCCACGGTGGGGTTGCCCAGCCGGGCCAGCTCGAAGCGCTGCTCGCGGGTGAAGCCGTAGTGCAGCGCGTGCCCGTACTCGTGCAGCACACGCGCCTGATGCAGCACCCCCGAGGCGGGCTTCACCGACAGCCGCACGTCCTTGGGCACCTCGATGGCCAGGGTGAGCGGGCGCGGGTTCTTGCGCGGCAGATCCCTCGCATCGATATAGATGTTGGGCATCTCCGTCAGGTCGATGCCCAGGCCCTGCACCGAGGCGTGCGCGCGCAGGAGCGACTCCTCCTTGGGGAAGGCGTCCTCCACCTCGCGCGAGCGGAACAGCCGGGGGATGTCGGCGCGGGTGAGCGAGGCGAAGGGCAGGGCCAGCTCGCGCTGCGCCAGACGCTCCATGACGACGCGGTAGGGCTCCTGGGTGGCCTGGAGGATCTCCTCGGCCAGGAGGCTCAGCCGGCTCAGGTCCGTCTGGCGCAGCTCGCTGCTGAAGGCCTCGTAGGAGGCATAGCCCAGCTCCTTCACTAGCTCCTCGGTGCGCTCCTCGCGGCGGCGCAGCGACTGGCTGAGCCGTTCGATGGCGGGCACGGCGGCGGCGTAGAGGGCGCGCCGCTTCACCGCGCTCTTCTCGTTGGCCAGCAGGCGCTCCAAATCCCGGTAGCGCACCTCGCGCCCGTCCACGCTGAAGGTGAGTGAGGCCTCCAGGTTGGCGATGGCGTCGTTGTACTCGGCGAGCTGCTGGGCCAGGTACTCGCCGGCGAAGTGGGACTGGAGCGCGGTGAGGGCGCGCAGCTCGCGCGCGTCCTGGGTGAGCTGGCGCAGCCGGTCCATCTTCCGGATGTTCTCCACGGAGAAGAGCGACTCGGTGCCCGTGTAGGTGGCGGCGATGTTCACCGGCTTGCCTTCCGTCCAGTGCTCCCAGATGAGGCGGTTCTGCGTCTCGAGCAGGGCCTGGGCCTGCTCGGCGAGCCCCTTCACCTCGTTGACGAGGCGCTGCTGCTCGGTGGGCGCGGCCGCCGGCAGGGGGGGAGGCGCCTTGGGACAGGCGCTGATGCAAAAGGCAACAGCGAGGAAGAGAAGGACCCTTGGGTGCATGTGGGGGGCAATGTAACTTCCTGTGAGCCCATGCCCAATCAAGTCCGTTGGCGGGCGGCCACGGGCCGCCAGGCCCTCTACAGTGCGCTCCGGGGATTCTTCGCCGGCCAGGGATACCTGGAGGTGGAGACCCCCCTGCTGGTGCCCACCCCCGGCATGGAGCCGCACATCACCGCCTTCGAGGCGCCCTTCGTGCCGGAGACGGACGTGGGGCAGGCCCGCCCGCTCTACCTGCACACCAGCCCCGAGTACGCCATGAAGCGCCTGCTGGCCGAGGGCGCGGGGCCGCTGTTCCAAATCTGCAAGGTCTTCCGCAACGGGGAGGTGTCGCCCACGCACAACCCCGAGTTCACGATGCTGGAGTTCTACCGGCCGAACGCGGACTACCACGCCATCATGGAGGACTTGGAGCAGGCGCTGGCGGAGGCGGGGCGCAAGGCGACGGCTGGCGAGCCCGGAGCGGACCCGGCCTTCTTCACCCGGCTGCCCTACGAACGGCTCACGGTGCGGGACGCGGTGCTGCGGGCCACGGGGGTGGACCTGCGCGTCTGCGCGGATGGCCCGTCCCTCAAGCGCGCCGCCGAGGCGATCGGGGTGCGCACCGGAGACGCGACGAGCTTCGACGACGTCTTCTTCCACCTGTTCCTGCAGCGGGTGGAGCGGGGGTTGGGGCACGAGCGGCCCACCTTCCTCATCGAGTACCCGGCCTCCATGGCGGCGCTGTCGCGGCTGAAGCCGGGGGAGCCGGCGGTGGCCGAGCGCGTGGAGCTGTACGCCAAGGGGCTGGAGCTGGCCAACGGCTTCTCGGAGCTGACGGACCCGGTGGAGCAGCGCACCCGTCTCTTAGAGGAGCAGACCCTGCGGCGCCAGCTGGGCCGGACCGTGTACCCGCTGGATGAGCGCTTCCTCGAGGCGGTGGGCCGCATGCCTCCCTCGGCGGGCATCGCCGTGGGGCTCGACCGGATCCTCATGCTCCTGATGGGGGCTGAGAGCATCACCGACGTCCTCCTCTTTCCTGCCCACGAGTTCGTGTGATTCCCAACTTCCTCAAGACCGCGTGGGCGGACACCGCCGCGCTGAGCCTGACGGCCTTCACCTCGCCGATGACGTCGCTGTTGTCGCTGCGCAGCCCGCGCGACGCGGACGGGCTGCTGTACCACTGGGGCCGGGGGATGATGCGGGCCGCGGGGGCGACCCACACCTCGAAGGGCCTGGAGCACCTGCCCGAGGGCAACGTCGTCTTCGTGTGCAACCACCAGTCGAACTACGACGTCATCCTCTTCTTCGCGCACGTGCGGAAGCACACGCGCTGGGTGGCCAAGCGCGAGCTGTTCAAGGTGCCCGTGTTCGGCACGACGATGCGGCTTGCGGGCAACATCCCCGTGGACCGGGACGGGAGCGAGTCGGACAAGAGCCGGCTGTCGGAGGCGGTGGTGGCGGTGCGCGAGCGGGTGAGCGTCATGTTCTTCCCCGAGGGCACGCGCAACTCGGACGGGAAGCTCAAGCCGTTCAAGAAGGGCGCGGCGGTGTTCGGCATCCAGGCCGGTGTGCCCATCGTGCCCATGGCGGTATCGGGCACGCGGAACATCCTGCCCAAGGGGAGCCTGGCCATTCGTTATGGGCAGAAGGCGGCCCTGGTGGTAGGCGAGCCCATCCACACGCAGGGCCTCACGCTGGATGACCGCGAGGCGCTGACCCACCAATTGGAGCAGACCGTGGCCCGGCTCTACGCCGAGGCGTGCGAGCTCTCGGGAGACAAGCCATGAAGAAGAAGGCCCCGCAGCATTCGTTCCAGGCCCACCCGTGGCACGGCGTGGATCCCGGCGAGGACGCGCCGGCCACCGTCACCGCGTTCATCGAGTTGGTGCCCACGGACGCGGTGAAGTACGAGCTGGACAAGGAGACGGGCATCCTGCGGCTGGACCGGCCCCAGCAGTTCTCCAGCCAGTGCCCCACGCCGTATGGCTTCATCCCGCGCACGTTCTGCGGCACGCAGGTGGCGAAGCGCGCCGCCGAGCGCACGGGCCTCAAGGACATCCAGGGCGACGGGGACCCGATGGACATCTGTGTGCTGACCGAGAAGGTCATCACCAGCGGCAACCTGCTGGTGCGCGCGGTGCCGATTGGCGGCTTCCGGATGGTGGATGGCAACGAGGCGGACGACAAGATCCTCGCGGTGCTGGAGTCGGACCTGGCCTACGGGGAGATCGTCCACATGGCGCAGGCGCCGCGCGCGATGGTGGACCGGCTCAAGCACTACTTCCTCACGTACAAGCAGATTCCGGGTGAGGGGAAGCGCAAGGTGGAGATCGCCGAGGTGTATGACCGGCCCGAGGCGCTCGAGGTCATCCGCCGCAGCATGAAGGACTACCAGGGCCTCTATGGGAGCGCGACGCCCCGGGCGAGCAAGCCCCGGCGCAAGCGTTCACTGAACCGAAAGTAGCCGCACGCGCTTGTAGATGCGGCGGTCCAGCGGCAGCCGCATGTCGACGAACTTCAGGGCTTCGTCGAACTCGAAGCTGAGGGTGGGCACGGGCGGGGTGATGGAGATGATCAGCTCGAACTGCCAGAGGCTGGTGAGCGTCTGGCGGCCGGCGAGGGCCTCGGCGGGCGGGGGCGGGAGCTGCTCGGCGGCGGCGCGCACGTCCTTGAGGGCCTCGCGGTCCACCTGGGCGTTGTTGCTGGGGGAGACGAGCGTCACCTCCAGGAGCTTGCCCTGTGCGTCCTGCACCACGCGGATGGTGGCGCGGCGGGTGGCGCGGAACTCCTCGCGCATCTGCCGCTTCATGGCCCGGCGGGCCTCGAGGTTGGGGTCTCCTCCGGGCGGGCCTCGGTCGTTCTGCACGGGAGCGTCCGCGTTGATGGGCGAGCCCGAGGAGCCATAGGCGGCGGCACGCTCGCGCCAGATTCCATTCCAGGCCTTGCTGTTCTCCTGGGCCTGCTCCAGGAAGCCCTTCATGCCCTGGGAGGAGACGGCGCGCTCGGCGTCCCAGGAGTTCAGCAGGCTCTTGCCGAGCTGACTGAAGTAGGGGTGTACCAGGCCGCGCTCCACCTTGCCCTTGCCGAGGCTCTCCAGGGCCAGGTTGCTGACGATGCGCTCCGCGGACTGGGAGGGAAGTCCCTTGGGGCCTCCCGAATCCTCGGGCGCCACGGCCACCTCTCCGCCCGGCGTGAGCGAGAGCGGAGGCGCGAGGTTCGGCGAAGGGGTGAGGCGGAGGCCCGGGGCGCGGGGTGTATCCGCCGCGAGAGGCATGTCCGTTCGGGGAACGTCGGTGGCGGGAGCGGGAGGCGTGGGGGCCTGGGCCGTTGCCTCGGGAGGAGGGGCCGGCTTGGGCGTGGGTCGCGGCGCTCGGGGTGGCAGCGGGGTGGGGGGCGGAGCAGGAGGCTCAGGGGGCTTCGCGGCGGGAGGTGGGACCTCTACCTCCACATATTCGAGGGTCACCGGCGTGGGCGGAGGCGGGCGCTGCTCGGCGGAGTCACGGGCTCGGGCCGCCAATACCAGCCACACGAGTGCATGCACGCCCAGGCTGAGGGCGAGCGCGAGCAGCAGGCGGCGGGGAGGGGCCGGAGACATGGAGGCCTCCATTTAATCGCGGATGGGCTCCCGGCGCTCATCAGGCCATCGGCCTCATGCCGGACGCCTGATAGTCTCCGCAGCCTGGAGGCAGATACCTTAATGGCGATCTCGCTGCTCGCGACGGATGGCTACAAGTTCAGCATGGCAGAGGCGGGCTGGCCCCTGCGCCGGGAGACCTTCTACTACACGCACCGCAAGGGCGGCCTGCAGGTGATGCCGCTGGACCTCGCGGCCTTCATTCGCGGCCTGCTGCCCGACCCCAAGCCAGAGGACTACGAGTTCCTCGGCCGCCATGATTACGAGATGGGCGTCGGCTTCAAGGCGGCCATGCTCCGCAAGGATCGCCTCGTCATCCACGCCGTTCCCCGAGGTGCGCTCTTCTATCAGCGGGAGCCGGTGTTCACGGTGACGGGGACCTCGGCCATGGTGTCCTGGCTGGAGCCGCTGCTGCTCCAGCTCAACTTCCGCATCCAGGTGGCCACCCAGGCGCTGGCGGACCGTGAGGAGCTGGCGCGCGCCCTGGCCGTCGTCACCTGCGAGGAGCAGAAGCGCATTGCCCTGGAGACGTTGGACTCCGTGGGCGTCAAGGCGGTGCCCATTCGGGTGGACTCAGAGGGCTACTCCCAGCGGGTCCGCGCGCAGGTGCGCGAGCTGGTGGAGATCGTCGAGGACCCGAGCCGCATCTTCGAGGTGGGCCTGCGCGCCGCCACCTGCCTGGAGCAGCACGAGCTGGCCCTGCGCGCCTGCAAGGACGCGGGGGTCGAGCGTACCAGCAACGTGGAGGGGGCTCGCAAGCTGGGGATGATCCCGGTGGGGACGATGGGGCACGAGCACATCCAGCGCTATGGCTCGGACGAGGCGGCCTTCCGCGCGATGCGGGAGCGCCGGCCGCAGCGTTCCAGCTACCTGCTGGACACCTACGACACGCTCACCTCGGGCCTGCCCACGGCCTACCGGCTCATCCGCGAGGAGCCGGGCGCGAAGGACTCGATTCGCTTCGACTCGGGGAACAAGAAGCTGCAGTACCTCTATGCGGTGACGATGGCGCGCGACATCGGCATCCACCCGGTGAACATCCTCGAGGACGGGCTGGACGCGCAGGCCACCCGGGAGTTCGAGGAGCTGCGGCGCCAGGTGGGCTGGCAGCCCTCGGCGCAGTTCTATGGCTACGGTGGGCACATCGTCGCGCGCACCATGGAGTGCCCGCTGACGCGGGACCGGGTGGCGGCGGTGTACAAGCTGTCGCTCACGGGTCACACGCCCACGATGAAGTTCGGCAACGAGCTGGCCGAGGGTAAGCAGAGCGTTCCGGGCTCGCCCGTGCTCTTCCGGCGTCGCCATGGCAATGGGCCCATCGGGCTCATCGGACAGGAGGGAGAGGCGCCGCCCGACGGGTACTTCCAGCTGACGGATAGCGCCGCGGAGGCGCCCTCGTTCGTGGCCACGCACCACACGGACGCCAAGGATGTGCGCGTGGCCTATACGCCAGCGACCCAGTCCCTGGTCGACGAGCTGCGCCGAAAGCACTTCCCTGCGGCGCGGTGAGTCACGGAGCTGGCTTCTCTCGCTCCAGCTCCGCGCGGAAGAAGGCGCTGCCCTGGGCCAGTGTCCGCATGTAGGGGCGCACGTCCTCGCGCGCCTCGGCTGACAACTGTGCGAAGGGCGTTACGTGCTGGTCCGGCACGTAGCGAAAGGTGAGGTTCACCCGCCGCGTCTGAAAGTCGGGCAGCTCGGGCGGCATCTTGTGTCCCGCCCGGGTGTCCACCCGCTGCACCCGGTGGAAGGTCTGCTCCTTCCACCGCGCCCCACCGAAGAGCTGCAAGGAGCCGTCATCCAGCCACTGCTCGAGCACGATCTCGTCCCGCTCGCCCGGGCGGGTGGAGGTGACGAACTGGATCAGAGCCCGCTCACCCAGTGACAGTGAGGCCACCGGCCCCGGCTCGAAGTCCTTGTGCTCGCCCACGCGCGCCGTGTCCACCCAGCGCCCATCCTCCAGGCGGTTGCCGTAGAAGTTCACCAAGCAGGTGTTGAGGTGCCAGCCGGTGGGCATGTCCGGGCCCCGGAACATCCGGCGCGCCAGCTCTTCCACCTTCTTCACCTGGCGCTCGAGCACCGGCGGAAACGGCTCCGCCCGCACGCATCGGTCCTTCACCCCCTTGGGAGGGCGGTAGTAGTCGAGGCACGCGAACTGCCAGTTGCCCAGCCAGTACACCGGGCGCAGCAGCCGGCGCTGCTCTTGTCCCGGAGGAGGAGGGAAGTGCTTCGAATAGCGCTCCTCCCACAGCGGCTTCAGCGTCGAGAGCCACTGGAGGATCTCCGAGCGGTCGGCCGCCGAGAGGAAGCTGGCGTTGTAGTGGTGGCCCGGCGTGCGCTGGCGGGCCTTGGAGGCCAGCATGCCGCCGCGACGAGGAGGAGGAGCCATGGCCTCGTGCGACTACCACAGCGCGCCCTGCCGCTACAGGCCACCTTTTCACCCCCGGACGCTTGGGGGGAGATTCCCCCGCCCGCCTGGCCGCTTATGATGCGGTCGCATGCCACTGCCGACTCCCCGTTTCCATGAGGATGCCCGCATCGGGCAGCTCTACCTGGAGCGCGCCGCCGAGGTCTCCGAGGAGGCCTGCCGCTACGCCGCCGAGCACCGCATCCGCCCCGCGCGCGAGGACCGGGTGCGCATCGCCGCTTTCGGCATCGACGTGCAGGTGGCCTTCTGCACCCCTGGCGCCAGCCTCTTCGTCCCCGGCGCCGTCGAGGACACCCAACGCACCCTGCGCTGGCTCTACGCGAACCTCGAGCGCGTCACCGAGCTCGTCTTCTCGCTCGACACCCACCGCGCCTTCCAGATCTTCCACCCCGCGTGGTGGCAGGACGTCGGGGGACGCCCGCCGCCGCCGCTCACCCCCATCACCGCCGAGGACATTCGCGCCGGCCGCTGGAGGCCCACCCGCCACCCGGAAGAGAGCCTCGCCTACTGCGAGCGCCTGGAGTCCAACGGCAAGTACATCCTCACCGTGTGGCCGTTCCATGCGCTGCTCGGAGGCCTGAGCCACCCGCTCGTCCCCGCCATGTACGAGGCGAGCCTCTTCCACGCGCTCGCGCGGGATACGCCCACCTGGTTCGAGCTCAAGGGCGAGCACCCGCTCACGGAGAACTACTCGGTGCTCTCCCCCGAGGTGACGGAGGTGCGCGGCCAGAAGGTCGGTGAATTCAACGCGCGCCTCTTCGAGCACCTCATGTCTTTCGACCGCGTGTACGTCTTCGGCCAGGCCAAGTCCCACTGCGTGCTCTCCACGCTGATGGACCTGCGCCAGCACATCGAGCGGACGGACCCCTCGAAGATGGGCCGCGTCTGCATCCTCGAGGACGCGATGAGCTCCGTGCCCGCGCCGCCGTTGGAGCCGCTGCCGCCCTCGCTCGACTTCCCGCGCGTGGCGGACGAGGCCCTGCGCGAGTTCCAGAAGGCGGGCATGCGCGTGGTGCGCACCACGGATCCGCTCGAGCCGTGAGCCTCGGGCCCGGGCGCCCTACATGGTGCCCGAGCCGACCAGCTGCCCGTCCCGGCGTGTGTGCTCCCGGCTGTCTGGAGGCGCCATGCTCCGGGCCTCGGTGGCCCAGCGCACCGCCGCCTCCCGCAGCGCCTGCGTGGCGGCGACCTTGTCGAGCGCGGGCGTACCCACGTCGATGACCTGGTGGAACAGCGAGGTCTCCACCCCCTCCTCGCGAACCACCGAGCCCGCGAAGAGCACCACGATTCGCCCCAGCTCGCGGCTGGTGCGCGCCAGCGCGGCCGGCCCCTTGCCCAGCGCCGTCTGCCGATCGAACCGCCCCTCGCCCGTGAGCACCACGTCCGCCACCGCCACGCGCCGTGGGAGCTGGAGCGCCTGGGACACCAGCGAATACCCCGACATGATGCTGGCCCCCGCCAGCACCGCGAGCCCGAACCCCAGGCCCCCCGCCGCGCCCGAACCGGGCACCCGGATGAACTCCGGCCCCAGGCCCCGCGCGAAGTACCCCAGCGCCTCCTCCAACTCCTCTACCGCCGCCGGATCGGCGCCCTTCTGAGGACCGAAGAGCCGCGAGGCCCCATTGGGCCCCAGCAGCGGCGCCGTCACGTCCGTGGCCGCCAGCAGCTCCACCTGGGTGAGCCGAGGGTGCCGTCCACTGGCATCCACCCGCGCCAGGCGTCGCAGCGCCAGGCCACCGGGGGGCAACTCCTGGCCCTCGGAGTCGAGGAAGCGGTAGCCCAGCGCCGAGAGCGCTCCGGTGCCCCCATCGTTCGTCGCGCTGCCGCCCAGTCCGACGATGAGCTTGGTGCAGCCCGCCTCCAGCGCCGCTCGGATCAGCTCGCCCGTGCCGTAGGAGGAGGCCCGCCGCACGTCCCGCGCGTCCGGCTTCTGCAGCGACAGCCCCGAGGCCGCCGCCATCTCGATGATCGCCGTCTGCCCGGAGTCCAGCACGGCATAGGCCGCCTCGACGGGCTCACCCAGCGGCCCCTGCACGGTGAGCACTCGCCGCTCACCCGGAGCTCCCGCCAGCATCGCCTCCACCGTGCCGGGCCCTCCATCCGCCAGCGGCGCTACATCCAGGTGGACCTCGGGGGCTGCCTCTTTCAACCCGGCTCGTAGGGCCTCAGCGGCTTCGGAGGCGGTGAGGGTGCCTTTGAACTCCTGGGGAGCGATCAGCCAGCGGAGGTTCACGGTTCGTTCTTCGCTTCCTGAGTTGGAGGTTCGATGGTGACGTTGCCGCCCGGCAGCGAGAGGGCGACGCACTTGCTCTGGAGTCCTTCTTCCACGCACTGCTCGTGGGCTTTGCACTGCCCACGGCAGGGCAGGGTGACGCAGTAACCGGTGTTCGGATCGCAGTGAGTCCCCGGCGGGCAGGCCGCGTAGCAGCCGCCCTGGGCGCGCGAGACGCCCGAGGACGCCACCGCGATCGTCGAGTTGATGAGGGCCTCGGCCACCTCTCCCGAGCCGCCACCCCTGCAGCCAGCCCCGAGCGCCAGCAGCACCACGAGCAGCCCGCGTTTCCAGTGGAGCTTCATCGTCGTTCCTCCAGGGACAGGGCCTCCGCGTGCCATTCCAGCAGAGGGCGTGGACTCTTGAGGTGGGGCCGCACGCGCTGGGAGACCGCCTCCAGCCGCCGCAGGAGCGTGTCCACGGCCTCCGCGGGCTGGCGAGCAGGGCCTCGGATGCGCTCGCAGAAGAAGGTGCGGCAGCCGAAGGGCCGGTCCGCGTAGACGGTACACCGCTTGCCTGCCCCATCCAGGTACGGGCAGGCGCCATCGTCGCGGGGAGGGGGGAGGCCGTGGCGGCTCGCGAGCAGCTGCCACTCCGGGTGCCACAGCCAGGGCTGGCGCTGGGTCCGCGCCAGCTGGCAACACTCACCGCTGGCGGGGCAGGAGAAGGGGGCGTAGGCCGTGTCGGCTCGCTGGTAGATGACCCTCAGCTCCCGCAGCGCCCGCGCCTCCGCGATCTCGCTGGCCTGTGGGGCCTCGTCCTCGTCGTCCCAGTCCCGCTCTTGCATCCAGGGCCTTTTTCTCACAACGAGGGGGCCGCGGTCGAACCACCTCTCTCAGAGAACTCGCAGGACGAAGCACTTCAGGTAGCGCGTTTCCCGCAAATTCAAGAGTACCGGGTGATCCTTGCCTGCTCCCCGGCGCTCGATGATCTGCACGCGTCGGCGCGCATCCGCGGCAGCCGAGGCCAGCATGTCCTCGAAGGCCTGCTCGTTCACGTGGTAGGTGCAGCTGGCGGAGATGAGGTAGCCCCCGGGCCGCAGCAGCTGCATGGCGCGCAGGTTGATCTCCTTGTACCCGCGCACGGCGGCCTCCACCGCGTCCTTGTTCTTCGCGAAGGAGGGCGGGTCCAGGACGATGGTGTCGAAGCGCCGCCCCTCGTCCACCGCGTCTCTCAGGAAGTCGAAGGCGTTGGCCACCACCACGTCCAGGTTGGTGAGGCGGTTGGCGGCGGCGTTGTCGCGAAGCTGGGCGGCGGCCGCGTCCGAAATCTCCACGGCGGTGACGCGCTGGGCGCGCGTGGCCAGCTGGAGCGCGAAGCCTCCTACATAGGAGAAGCAGTCCAGCGCCTCGCCATGGGCGTACTGCGCCGCCATGACGTGATTCTCCCGCTGGTCGAGGAAGGCGCCCGTCTTCTGTCCCTCGAGCAGGTCGGCCTTCATGCGCACCAGCCCCTCGTCGAAGGAGATGGGGCCGGGGAGCTGGCCGCGCAGCAGGCCCTTCTCCGACGGCAGGCCCTCCAGGGCGCGCACGCCCACGTCCGAGCGGTTGACGATGCCCTTGGGCTTGAACAGCTCGGTGAGCAGGTCCGCGATGAGCTCCTTGCGCGACTCCATGGCCGGCACGAGGAACTGCGCGCTCAGGTAGTCACCGTAGCGGTCCACCACGAGCCCGGGGAGCTGGTCCGCCTCGCCGTGGACGAGCCGGTAGGTGTGCTCTCCGGGCAGCGCCTTGCGCCGCAGCGCGTCGGCCGCCGCGAGCCGCTGGCGGAAGAAGTCCGCGTCCACCGGCACATCCTCGTAGCTGAGCCAGCGCAGGGAGATCTTCGACTGCCGGGAGTAGAAGGCCTTGCCGAGGAACCAGCCCCGGCTGTCGGTGACGCGCACCACCTCGCCTCCGGCCAGGCCCGGGTCTCCGTTGAGGTCGGCGCGGTAGATCCACGGGTGGCCGCCCTGCCAGCGCTCCACGCCGCGGCGCAGCAGGGAGACCTGGGGCAGGCCGTCGGGCCCGAGCTCGGGCGCGGTGCGGTCGGGGGCCGGGGTCTCCGGGCGGTGTGGTCGGCCTCGGCCGGGCTGTGGGCGCGAGGGCCTTCCCTTCTTGTGTCCGGGCGTGGTGGGCATGGTCGTGGCGCGGCGTATACTGCCAACCCGCGTGAGATACGAGCTGCTCCTTCAGACAATGGTTCCCGGGACGCCTTATGACAGCTCCCGGGTGGATGCCCTGCTCGTGGAGCGGGGGGCGACCGCGCGGCCGGATGGCATGCGCGTCTGGCGCCTCAAGAACGGGGACGTGGAGGTGGGCGAGCTGCGCGAGAACGGCCAGGTCGTCGCCACCGAGGTGCGGGTGCCGCTCTCGGACCGGACGGAGCTGATGCGCGAGGCGGTGGAGGAGGCCGCCACGCTGGCCCAGGCCGCCGAGGTCCGCCTGGTGGATCCGCAGCTCGGGCGCCCGCTGACCGCCAACGACAGCGGCTCGGTGGCGGAGCAGTACCTGCGCACCGCGCGCTACGCGGGCGAGATGATGGGCCTGTCCGAGGCGGTGTCCGCCAGCTACGCCGCCCAGCCCGAGGGGTTCCCGACGGGCGGCAAGGTGCTGCTGGGCATCGTCGGCTTCCTCATCGTCCTGTACCTGGTGGTGAACGGGCTCATCAGCCAGTTGGGCGGCTGAGACGCACGGAGTCCTCCAGAAGCGAGGAAAAGGCCGGGGCGGGGTGTTAGGGAGGAGTCGTGGCCAGGTACCTCTTTCTCGCATTCACGGTGGTGCCGTTCGTGGAGTTGTATCTCCTCATCGGGATCGGCCGGCAGGTAGGCGTGCTTCCAACCTTGGGGATGGTGGTCGCGAGCGGTCTGCTCGGCGCCTGGCTCGCCAAGCGAGAGGGCCGGCGCGTCCTGCGAAGCTGGCAGGGGGCGGTGGCCCAGGGGCGCCTCCCCGAGGAGGGCATCCTGCACGGCGCCCTCGTCCTCGTGGGCGGCGTGCTGCTCATTACTCCGGGCGTCCTCACCGACGCGGTGGGGTTCCTGCTGCTCCTTCCTCCGGCCCGGCGGTTCATCGCCGCCCGGCTGCGGCGCGCGCTCGATCGCCGGATGCAGGCGGGCACGCTCCGGGTCGGCTCCTTTGGCTGGGGAGGCTTCCCGGGCATGGGCTCCTCGGGGGAGCCGTTCTCCCGCGCTTCACCGCCCTCTCGCCGCTCGCAGGGAGAGGTGGATGCGGAGTTCACGGACGAGGGGCCCGGGCGCTGAAGGCTTACGGCAGCAGCGCGGCCTTGGCCTCGCGGACGTAGCGGCCCTTGGGGAACTCGCGCAGGTAGCGGCGGTACTCGGTCGCCGCCTCATCCTTGGCCAGCCGCTCCTCGAAGCACCGCGCCCGCAGGTAGCGCGCCTGCTCACGGAACTCGCGAACCGGGCTCTGCACGGCGATCTCCGCGAGCCCCACCAGGAAGCTCTCGCACGCCGTGGCGTTGAGCTGCTCCCGCGCGTGCCACAGGAAGCGCGCGTCCGTTGTCCCCGGCTGCGCGACCCCTGGCTCCGGTGGAGTCCAGCGCGTGTCCGGCGCTGACGGGGCCACCACTGTCTCTGTTGGCTCCGGACTCGAGGGCACGGGGTAGGGCGCGAACTCGGAGCCAGAGGACTCCGGCGCTGAGGGGGCCATGGCCACGGGGGCGGGTTTCTCCTCCGGGGGCGCGCTCGCGGAAGGTTCGGGTTCGGGAGAAGCGGGGGACACGGCGGCGGCCGGCTCCGGCGCTCGTGCCGGGGAAGGCTCGGCGGGAGCAGGCCGTGGGGCGGGCGTGGGCATGGGTTCCGCCAGCGGAAGCCCCAGCTCCTGGAAGACCTGACGGTCCTTCGCGGAGAGCGCACGGGCCTTCGGGGTGGGCTTGCCGGAAGTCACCGCCACGCGCTCACCCGCGTTCACGAGTCGCGGGAGCTGACCGGCGGTCTCGATCTGCACCCTGCCTTCGAGCACGGCCACCACCGCGCCGCGCGCCGTGCGCTCGACGGAGAAGACGGTACCCACCACGGAGGCGCGTACGCCCGCCGCCTCCACGGTGAAGCCCTTGCGCGCCACATGGGAGGCCCGCACGGTCAACCGTCCCCGCTTGACCGTGAGGTGGACGTCCTCCGCCACGGTGCGCGCCAGGGTCACCTCCGAGTTGGGAGACAGCCGCACCCGGCTCGCGTCGGGAAGCTGCAACTGGGCGTTGGACTTCGCCCGCGTTCGCACGGAGGTGCCCGCCTGGAGCTGAGTGCCCGGCTGGAGCAGGCGCTCAGGCGTCTTCGGCTCGCGGATCCACGCTCCCGTGGCGCTCTCGACCCGGGTCGCGATGAGCGGCGCGGCGGTGGGGGCGGGCGCCTCTGGCGGCACGGGACTCGGGGGCACGGGGGCGGGGGCAGGAGGCTCCTGACGCGCCACCTGAGGCGGGGGCGTCTCCTCGCGCACCACGGCGACCTTCGGAGGGCTCGGCTGGGGCGGAGGCGCCGCCGGACGCAGCACCACGAAGGCCAGCACGGCTGCCAGGGCGCCCGTGGCGGCTAGCGCCCACGGCCAACGGGGCCGCTGCTCGAGCCGGGCGAGCCGCTGGGCCGCGGCGCTCTGGAGGCGCTCATTCACCTCCGCCCAGCGCACCTCGGGCGACTCCTCCCGCGCCGTGCTCAGCAGGGACTGGGCCCGGCGCAGCTCGGTGAGCTTTTGGGCGCACACCTCGCAGCCAGCCACGTGCTCCGCCACGCGGGCATTGGCCTCGACCTCCAGCTCGCCCGCGGCGAACGCCCACAGCGCCTCGGTCTCATGGCGTGCCATGGGGACCTCCGGCGCGGGGCGTGTCGAGCAGTCGCTGCATGGCCTCGGTGAATTCCAGCCGGGCATGGTGCAGCCGGCTGCGGACAGTATTGGCCGAGCTTCCCACAGCTTCGGCGATCTCGTCCGGCGTCATCCCGCACAGCTCGTAATAGACGAAGACGATGCGCTTCTTGGGTTTGAGCCGCTCCAGGGCCTGCTCTACCAGGCGCGCCGCCTGTCGCCGCTCGGCCTCCCGCTCGGGGTCCTCATTCGAGGCAAAGGCTTCGGGCGGAGTCGCCACCGGGTCCTCGGGCCGGCGCCGCTTCCAGCGCAGGTGGGACAGCGCCACGTTGGCGCACACCCGATAGAGGAAGGTGCGGAAGCGTGCCTCGCCCCGGAACCCCTTCACCGCCGACAGCAGCCGCAGGTACGTCTCCTGAAGGAGGTCCTCCACATCGGTGCGGTTACCCACCAGGTGGTGCAAGGTGCGCGCGGCGTCCTCGCGGGTGAGCTGGTACAGCCGGTCGAAGGCGGTGACATCTCCCTGCTGGAGGCGGTGGACCAGGGCTGTCAGCTGACTCTCATCCAGGGAGGGCGCGGGCGCGGGCGTCAGGCCCAGGCGCGCTCCGAGCGCGGAGGGGGCCTGCGGGGATCGTGCGCCACGGAAGAACAACGGGGAGCCCCCCTCGATGATTTGGACAGTCCAGGCCAGCACATTACCTCCATGCCCCTGGGTCTCCGCAGCAGCGCCCGGCGATCAAAAATATTTTTTGATCACTTCTGGTGACTCCGGAGACCAAGCCGCCAGACCGAGGTTGGTTGGCCGGACCACTTCCTTCGGAGTCCCCCATGCCGAACACCCCCGCCCGCCTGTCCTGGCTGGTGTCTCTTTTCGCACTCGGAATGATGTCCGGGTGTGTCATCCACGAGTACGACGACGAGCTCTCGGAGCACGGAGACTGGTGCGAAGACACGTTCCACTTCTGCGACGACACCTCCGACTGTCACTCCAACCAGTACTGCCGCTACGGCACGTGCCGCGACGTTCCGTCGGATGCGCAACGCTGTAGCTCCAGCACGCAGTGCGGTTACGGGCAGACCTGTATCGACGGGGTGTGCTGCAGCTCCTGCGATCGAGACTCGGACTGCGGTAACGGGGGCTCCTGCGCGGATGACAACTACTGCGATCCGAAGCCGCAGCCCCGGCCGGATGGCGGTAGCCCCAGGCCGGACGGTGGCTCGCCGCCGTGGCCGCCTCCCACGGACGGTGGCTCCTGCCAGCCGCCCCCGCCGCCTCCTCCCCCGGATGCGGGCGCGGGTTGCCGCCAGAACAGCGACTGCGGCTATGGCAACTACTGCATCAACGCCGTCTGCCACCGCTCGTGCGCCTCGAACACGCAGTGCGGCCCCAACGAGACGTGCCAGGGGGGCCTGTGCAAGCCGGGCTCGCCCAACCAGTGCGTGAACAATTCCCAGTGCCCCTCTGGGAACGACTGTGTGGACGGGCAGTGCCGCGCGCAGTGCGGCTACGGCTCTCAGTGCCCGACGGGCCACGTGTGCCGCATCGGCTACTGCCTGCCGGACACGGGCTCGGGCAAGGCTTGCACGGCCAACTGTGACTGCGTCGCGGGGGAGCGCTGCCTGAACGGGTACTGCTCGCTCTAACCCCTCGGAGCCGGGGGAGGAGGCCCGTCGCGCTGTGCGGCGGGCCTCCAGGCCATTACGGCGTCGGCCGACGCTCCAGCCGGGCCACGAAGAAGAAGTCGCGGTGGTTGAAGTTGTAGGTGGCCTCGATCACGAAGCCGAGTCGGCCCAGCACCTGCTCGACGAGCTGCGGGGAGAGCCACTCGAACTTCGGGCACATCTTGCCCTGGAGCGGGAAGCACACGGGCACGTCGCCCACCAGCTTGTTGAAGCCTCCATCGCTGGTGGCGTCGGCCACGGACATGATCAGCTTGCCGCCGATGCGCAGCGTCCGCGCGGCCGACAGCCAGTACGCGACGAGGTACTGCAGGTCGACGTGGACCATCGCGTCCATGGAGTACAGGCAGTCCAGCTCACCGGCCCACCCGAGCTGCTCGGCGGTCCGGTCGATGATGTCTGGGCGGTCTTCGATGACGAACGGGCGGAGCCGACCATCCGCGACGAGCGGCGCGCAGCGCTTCTCCAGGACCTTGAGGTAGGAGCGGGACACGTCGAAGGCGGCCACGGTCGCGTTCTTCCAGGCCTCGAGCACCATCAGGGAGTACTTGCCCGAGCCCGGGCCGATCTCCGCGAAGCGGGTGCTCTCCGGGGGGACGTGCTGCTTGAACATCTTGTCGAACGACTGGCGCCAGTACTGCTCGTCACCCCACTCGTCGCCCGGCCAGGTGAAGACGGTGTTGCCCGAGGCGTCGCGCTGCACGAGCTCGGGGAACTCCCGGTCGACGTAGAAGTCCCAGTACTCCCCATAGCGCTCCTGCTTGCCGTGCTGGCCCAGGGGCGCGGTCAGGGGCTCGACGGCCGGGGGCGGGGGGGACGGCGGAGCCACGGGCTCGGCGGGGCCCATGCGATTGCGCTCCTCGTTGGCGAGGGACTCGGCGCGTTCGATGAGGTGCTGCACGGTGGGGACGCGCACCGCACGGCGCGCCACATCCTTGGCTACTTCGACAATCGTTTCACGCAGTGCCATTACGGATTCCAGGACAGGTGGCCACCCGGCGTGGCCAGAGAGGGCCGCGAAGATAGACCAGGGCTCCGAGGAGCGTCCACGCGATGGCGGAGACGCACCGCGGCATTACTGAGAGGGATTTTTCCAGTCACACAGTGGCCGCGTCGTCGACGCGCGCAGCACCCTCCAAGCGTCTTATCTGGGGGCTCGGACCATGCGCCAGCAGCGGTGGATCTCCTTGCGCTGGAAGTCCTCGGGGATGGAGGCGGGGGTCAGCTCTTCCACGGCCAGGTCCCGCGCGGCGGACGGGTTGAGCGTGAAGCCCTGGAAGTTGTTCGAGAAGTAGAGGACGCCCCCGGGAGCGAGCACGGCACGGATGGCGGCCAGCAGGCGAGGGTGGTCTCGCTGGACGTTGAAGCTGCCGCTCATGCGCTTGGAGGTGGAGAAGGACGGAGGGTCGCAGACGATGAGCTCGTAGCGGTCCGGCTCGTCCGCCTGGGCCTCCAGCCAGGGCAGCACGTCGGCGCGGACGAGGCTGTGGCGCGCGTCCGCCAGCCCATTGAGGGCGAGGTTCTCCTCGGCCCAATCGAGGTACGTGTTGGACAGGTCCACGGTCACCGTGCGCGCCGCGCCGCCCGCGGCGGCGTAGACAGTGAAGGCGCCCGTGTACGCGAAGAGGTTGAGGAAGCGCTTGCCCTGGGCCTCCTCGCGGACGCGCGCGCGGGTGAGTCGGTGGTCCATGAAGAGGCCGGTGTCGAGGTAGTCCCCGAGGTTCACCCAGAACTTCAGGCCCTGCTCCTCCACCACGAGGCGCTCGCTGTCGTGCCCCACGCGCTCGTACTGTTTGCGGCCCCAGGGCTGGGGCGTGTGCGTCTTGACGTAGATGTGCTCGGGGGAAACCTCCAGCACCTCCGCCACCGAGGCGAGCACCTCCTCGCGCTGGCCCTCCACGGTGCCGCTCTGCAGGGCCCGGCGGCGGGGGTATTCCACGAGGTGGACCCGCTCGCCATAGATGTCCACGGCATAGGGGTACTCGGGGATGTCCCGGTCATAGATGCGAAAGCAGGTGAGGCCACGCGCGCGCGCCCACTTGCGAAAGTGCCGGGCGTTCTTGCGCAGCCGATTCTCGAACATACCTGCTGGATTCTCAGGGGGGTGCTTACCCTGTGGAGTAGCCATGCCCAAACGTCCCTCTGCCCAGGAAACCGCTGCCCCCCTCATTCCCCAATCCCCCACGTTGGACAAGCTTCGTGAAGCGGCCGCGGGCTGCCGGGCGTGCCCACTGTGGAAGACCGGAACCCAGACCGTCTTCGGCGAGCGGGAGGGGCGCCCCCAAGCGGGTCCCCGCGTCATGTTCGTCGGGGAGCAGCCGGGCGACCAGGAGGACAAGGCCGGCAAGCCCTTCGTGGGCCCGTCCGGACGGCTGCTCAATGAGGCGCTGGAGACGGTCGGCATCGACCGGCGGCAGGTCTACGTCACCAACACGGTGAAGCACTTCAAGTGGGAGGCGCACGGCAAGCGGCGCCTGCACGCCAAGCCGAGCTACGGAGAGATTCGCGCCTGCAAGCCGTGGCTGGAGGCGGAGATCCGCGTCTTCCGACCGGACGTCATCGTCTGCCTGGGCGCCACGGCGGCGCAGGCGCTGCTGGGCAAGGACTTCCGGGTGACGCGCCAGCGCGGGCAGCCCCTGCCGTCCGAGTACGCACGCGTGGTGGTAGCCACCGTTCACCCGTCGTCCATCCTCCGGGCGCCCAGTGCCGAGGATCGACGCCAGCAACTCGCGGCGTTCATCCAAGACCTGAATGGGGTGGCCCGGGTGCTCCGCGACCTGGACGCAAGGGAGGGGGTATCCGCGCACCCCTGAGGTAATAAATCCGGCGCTCGGCGTCTGGGATTGGCACGAGAGCGCTCATGCCAAGCCTGGGGTCGTCGTTGTCCTCCTTTCTGTTTGAAAAGTCCCTCCCGCTCGAGGTGGCCCATATAAGAGGGTGGAAACCGAAGGTACCTCCACACCCCATGAGCAACGATAAGAGCGGACACGGGGCGGGGGAGTTCGCCACGAAGCGCAGGAAGTGGCTCCTCCTCCAGGCGCGCAATGTGTGCCGCAACGAGAGTGACGCGGAGGACCTCGTGCAGGAGTCCCTCCTGCGCTTCATCCAGGTCTTCGGGAAGATGAATGCGCTCCCCGAGGACCGGATCTGTGAGTCGTGGCTGGTCACCACCCTCAACAATCTCTTCTTCGACCAGTGTCGGAGGAGGAAGGTGCAAGCCAACGGTGCGAAGGACCCCACCTTGAGCGACGAGGCGCTGGTGGTGCAGGAACCCGCCGCGCAGCCGGTGTACGACGCGGTCACCGACGAGCAGTTCGCCAAGGCTCTCCAGGCGCTGAGCCCGAAGATTCGAGCCACCTTCGAGCTGCATGCGGCCGGAAAGAAGTACCAAGACATCTCGCGTTCTTTGGACATCCCCATCGGAACCGTCGCCAAGCGGCTGCATGACGCCCGCGCGAAGCTGCGGGAGCTCCTTGGGCGCAGCACCACCCCGGGAGTGCACTGATGACCCGTCCCTGCGACCAGGTCGAGCTCTTCGTAGACGGTGAGCTTCCCCTCGAAGAGGCCGATGCCTTCCGGTTCCACCTCCCGGATTGCCCCCGGTGTCAGCGTGAGATGTCCAACCTCATGCAGCTTCGGTTGTTGGGGAATCGCTATGTCGAGCGGGAGGGCACGCGTGAAGTCGACGCGGTTCCGCGCCCTCCGGTCCGTGCGCGATGGATGCGCCCGCTGCTGATGGCGTCGGCTTCCCTCGCCGCCGCGCTGGTGGTGCTCGTCGCGGTGCGCCAGGGTTCCAAACCCTCCTTCGAGAGCGACGTCTGGCTGCTGGAGCGCCCCCGGCTGTTGGAGGCGCGCGTCAGCTACCGCGATGCCGACCGCTACCGGTCCATGGAATCGAGGAGCATGGGGAGCAAGGGAGCCTCGGCGAGACTTCCCCATGGGGACCTGGGCATCCTCGAAGAGAGGGACCCGCGGGGGTTGGTGGCGGCCTACCTGGTTCGCGGCGAGCCAGGGCTGGTGGAGCTGGCGCTCCAGGAGCTCGATAAGCTGGACGAGGCTCCGGAACCGCGAGACTCGTCGGACCTGGCCAGCGATCGCGCGGTGGCGATGTGGCTCAAGGGCAACCACGAGGAGGCGCTGAGGCTGCTGGATGCCGCGCTGGAGAAGAACCCGCGCCACGCCCAGGCGCTGTGGAACCGGGGACTGGTGCTGCGCGACCTGCACCTGCCGTTGCTGGCGGCTCAGGCCTTCTCCGAGGTGGCCGCGTTGAATGAGGAGGGCTGGTCCGGAGAGGCGGCGAAGAATGCCCAGGACCTCCGGGAGGAGCAGACGAAGCGGTACACGCGGTGGAATGAGGGAGTCGAGGCCGGCAAGGCCCTCGTGAACGAGGCACCGGACAGCCTCCCAACGGGCTTCGGCCAGAGCCCGGATACGCGTCGCTTCTTCTATGATGCCGTCCGGTCCGCCCCCAACCGGGAGCGGGTGCTCGCGCTGCTTCCTCTCGCGCAGGTACTCGATGAGCGGGCGGGGGGCAGCGTGCTCGAAGGTTACGTGCGCCGGGTCGCGGAGGCGGACTTCTCGCGGCGCGGCCCGCTCGCTCAGGACTACGCGGCCCTGGTTCAAGGGCATCTCAAGGGGGAGGCCAGGGAGCGCTTCCTCTCGAAGCTCCTGGAATCGAAGGAGGACGACATCCTTCTGGGGGCGTTCTTCGACCAGGGGACCGCCGCCCACCACCTGAAGCGCCACGAGGCCATCGTCGCCGCCAACCCGGATCCCTGGTTCCATCTGCTCCTGGCGCATGCGCGCGCGAAGCTTGATCGGGCTCAAGGGCGCTGGACGAACGCGACCCAGGTGCTCCTCGACGCGCGCGACCGGTGTCCGAAGCCTGGGCTCGAGTACCCCTGCATCTACACCAAGCTCGACCTGTCCAGCCTCTACATCCGGCTGAACCAGTTCGAGATCGCGCGCACGCACGTCGAGGACGGCTTGAAGGAAGCCCGCGGGAGCAACGCGTGGAAGATGGAGTCGAGCCTGCTGTGGAACCTGGCGCAGATCGCCCGCGTCCGAGGCGAGGACTCCCTGGCACGCGCCTACCTCAAGGAATTCCTCGAGAGGGAACTCCTCAAGGGCGCTCAGAAGGACGCCGACACGTTGCGCCGCGTCCACCAGGAACTGGCGGCCATCGCGATACGGCAACTTCGGGTAGATGAGGCCCGGCGGGAAATCGACGCGGCGATCGACGCGGCAAGCGCCGTGGGCGAGACGCTGTCGCTGCCAGGGAGCTTCGACCTGGCGGATATCTCGCGGCGCAAGCCCGCTGCCAATGACGAGCAGCACCTGACGAAGGCGGTGGAGAAGCTGCAGAAGGGGCTGAGCCCGGGCGAGCGCCTGGTCGCCAAGCACGTGCTGGGGCGGTTCTACATCGAGCGAGATGTGGAGAAGGGAAGCTCCCTTCTGAGGGACCTCATCCAGGAAGCGGAGGCGCCGCAACTCAGGGAGGACGGGGCAGCGCGGCGAGCAAGAGCCTATAGCTTCACCTCCCTGCTTCATGAGGCGGGCAAGCGCAATGCCTTCGAGGAAGCGCTGAAGCTGTTCGCGCAGGAATGGGGCGGGGAACTGCCCCGCCAGTGCCTGCTGGCGGTCACCGCCGATTCTGGGCGCCTGCTGCTCGTCGCGCGAGGCGTCGACGGTGCATTGGAAGGCCGCCATCAGGAACTGGGTAAGCCATTGCCCGTGCGCCTCGATAAGACGGTGCCCGAGGAGCTCAAGGGCCTCCTGCGCGCGTGCCCCCAGGTGCAGGTGCTCGCCCGCCCCCCCATTCATGGTCGGGCGGGGCTGCTCCCGCCGGAGATGGCCTGGAGCTACCTGACGCGCACCCCCGCGCCACGTCCGCAGCGGACCGGTCCGGCGATCCACCTCGTCGTCTCCAACGTGGAACTGCCACGCGACGTCCCCTTCAAGCGGCTCAACCCCTGGAGACCCACCTTCGGCCCGAATGAGCAGCGCCGTGAACTCTCGGGCGCGGAGGCGACGCCGTCTCGAGTGCTCGAGGCCATGCGGGATGCCACGGAGATCGACCTGGTGGCCCACGGCACCATCAATGAGTCCACCAACGCCTCTTACCTGCTGCTGGCGTCAGAGCCGGACGGTCCGGAACTGGGCGTGGCCGAGGTGCGCGCCGCTTCGCTCCAGGGGAGTCCTTTCGTGGTGCTGGCGGCCTGCCACGCCGCGCACACCGCCAGCTCGTTCGACTCCCCCTTCAGTCTCCCGGCCGCCTTCATCGAGGCAGGTGCGCGAGGGGTGCTCGCCTCGACGGTGGAGATCCCCGATCAGGAGGCGGAGAAGTTCTTCAACGCGGTTCGCGAGCGCATGCGCTCAGGCACCTCTCCCGTTCAGGCCCTCCGAGAGGAGCGTCTGAAGTGGTTGAGTGCGGGGCAGGGCACGCAGTGGCTCGATAGCGTTTTGTTGTTCGAATAAGCCACACGTCCGAGAGGACGCGGAGAGACGCACGTGCGCCAGGTCGGTGCGCGTGCGTTTCCTTTTGCGGGTCCAACCTCTCCCGAGGGATTCAGTCATGGT
Source organism: Hyalangium ruber (assembly GCF_034259325.1). Taxonomy (NCBI): domain Bacteria; kingdom Pseudomonadati; phylum Myxococcota; class Myxococcia; order Myxococcales; family Archangiaceae; genus Hyalangium; species Hyalangium rubrum. Next base: position 476,550 of record NZ_JAXIVS010000006.1, read on the forward strand.
CCTGAATGTCTCGAAGTGATGACATTTCTGCATTTACCCAACTTCCTTGGTTGGATGGCGGCAGAGGAAAAAAAAGACCTGGTAGGGAGGTAAGAAACCAACTCGGCCGCGTCTTTTTTTTCGGGGAAGCGAAAAGGGCTTCCACCTCGAGAGACAAGGACTACGCCGTGAACAAGGCTCAGCAGACCCGCTCACTCAAGTCGTCCGGCATCAGCTCCATGAACAGCATGGGGGACGTGACTCCCCATGACCACGGGGAGACGGAACCGCCTCCGGAGCCCAAGCGGGGGAAGATCGTCCTCCGGACGGACGTGGTGAGCATCTTCGTGGAGGTCGACATCAACGACTCCACGGGGGCGGCCAGTTGGCCCGAGGACAGCGGTGCCCCGCGGGAGCTGATGATCGTGCCGCTGCCCGACGGCGAGGAGTTCCTGGCCTTCGGGCTGGTGCATGAGGCGACGATCAGCCGGGTGTCGTTCGTGGCCTGGGGCCTGGGGCGCGATCAGCTCGAGCTCCTCATGGACCAGTTGTCCGGCGATGCGGACTCCGTGACGTTCTACGCCCAGCCGCCGCAGCAGAGCCTTCAGACGTACATCTCCACCTACTTCCCCAGCGGCACCCTGCATGCCTCCTCGCTGCAGTGGCGGGTGAAGGGGCTCATCCGCTCGGCCTTCCTCAGTTGAGCGCGACGTGGAAACGGGAGCGGCCAGGTAAGAATTTTTCCGCTCCACGTCTCTTTTCTGCAACCGCCGACGCACTGTCAGCGGGAGGGGTTCTCCGGGGTTTCTGGCGCGGTGAGCCATGGGATGGGAAGTGCCTCGGGCGGCCATCGACGGATGCCTGGTTGAGAGGGGGATGTGTTTCTCCCAGGCGCGTACAGGGGGGGATGGCCGTCCGAGGCTTGTTGTTCATGCCGCACCCTGGGGCTTTCCCAGGAGCAGGAGGACTGTGGTAGTCCCCTGGGCCATGCGCTTCGACACGCTCGCCATCCATGCCGGCCAGGAGCCGGATCCCACCACTGGCGCCATCATGACGCCGGTCTACATGACCTCCACCTACGTCCAGGACGGCCCGGGAGAGCACAAGGGCTTCGAGTACAGCCGGACGCACAACCCCACGCGCAATGCCCTGCAGGAGTGCCTGGCCGCGCTCGAGGGCGCGAAGTACGGCGCTGCGTTCGCCTCGGGGCTGGCGGCCACGGATGTGCTGATGCACATGCTGGACGCGGGCGACCACGTCGTCGTCTCGGATGACGTGTACGGCGGCACCTTCCGCATCTTCGACAAGGTGTTCAAGCGCCTGGGGCTGAACTTCTCCTTCGTGGACCTGTCGCAGCCGGACACCTTCGCGGCGGCCATCACCCCGAAGACGAAGATGGTGTGGGTGGAGAGCCCCACCAACCCGATGCTCAAGCTCATCGACCTGGCGCGGATCGCCGAGGTGGCCAAGAAGCACAACATCATCTCGGTGGCGGACAACACCTTCATGACGCCGTACTTCCAGCGCCCGCTGGACCTGGGGTTCGACGTCGTCACCCACTCGACGACGAAGTACCTCAACGGCCACAGCGACGTGATTGGCGGGTTCACTGGCACGAGCCGCCAGGACATCGCCGAGCGGATGTACTTCCTGCAGAACGCGGTGGGCGGCGTGCCCGGGCCGATGGACAGCTTCCTGGTGCTGCGCGGCCTGAAGACGCTGCACGTGCGCATGGAGCGCCACGCGCAGAACGCGATGAAGATGGCGCAGTACCTGGTCACGCACCCCAAGGTGCAGAAGGTGACCTACCCGGGCCTGGAGACGCACCCGCAGCACGCGCTGGCGCGCAAGCAGATGAAGGGCTTCGGCGGGATGCTGACCTTCGACATCAAGGGCGGGCTGGAGGCGGCGCGCACGTTCCTCAAGCGGGTGAAGGTGTTCGCCTGCGCCGAGTCGCTCGGCGGGGTGGAGTCCCTCATCGAGCACCCGGCCATCATGACGCACGCCTCGGTGCCGAAGGAGACGCGCGAGAAGCTGGGCATCGCCGATGGCTTCATCCGCCTCTCGGTGGGCATCGAAGACTCGCAGGACCTCATCGACGACGTGGCCCAGGCGTTCGACGCGGTGAAGTAGTCCGCACCCCAGGGCGCTGAAAACACCGAGGGCCTCCCGCTTTCCAGCGTGGAGGCCCTCCGTGCTTCTACGGCTCAGGCGGCGCTCAGGCCGTGGTGCGGTGCATGTAGTCGATGAGATCGATCTTGGTGACGATGCCGACGATCTTCTCGCCGTCCTTCACCACCGCCACGTTGTCCTGCGCGAAGATCTCCCGCAGGCGGTTGAGGCTCGTCTCCGGCGCCACCATGCCCTGCAGCGGCGCCACGATGGCGTCGATGCTGTCGCTGAAGCCGATCTTCTTGGCGACCAGCGCGTTGAGCAGGTCCAGCTCATGCACCATGCCCACCGGGCGGCCTTCGTCGCTGAGCACCGGCATCTGGCTGATGCCGTGCTTGCGCATCTGCTCCACCACCAGGTCCACCTTCTGGCCCTTCTTCGCGGTGAGCACCTCGCGCTTCTTGTCCCCGAGCAGCTCGCGCACCGTGCCGCCCTTCTCCTCCAGGAAGCCGTTGTCGCGCATCCACTCGTCCGAGTGGAACTTGCTGATGTAGACCATGCCCGAGTCCGTCAGCACCGTGACGATGGTCTTGCCCTTGCCGATCTCCTTGGCCAGCTGCACCGCCACGTGTACCGCCGCGCCCGAGGAGCCACCCGCGAAGATGCCCTCCTCGCGCGCCAGCCGCCGCGCCGCCACGAAGCTCTGCCGGTCATCCACCTGGCGGATGTCGTCCACCACCTTGAAGTCCATGGCGCCGCACAGCATGTCCTCGCCGATGCCCTCGACCTTGTAGACGTGCGGCGTGGTGAGCTTGCCCGTCTTGAAGTAGCCCTCGTACACCGAGCCCACCGGGTCCACGCCCACCGTCTTCAGGCCGGGGATCTTCTCCTTGAGGAACTTGCCCGCCCCGCTCATCGTCCCGCCCGTGCCCAGGCCCGTCACGAAGTAGTCGAACTTGCCCTCCGTCTGCTCGTAGATCTCCGGACCGGTGATCTTGTAGTGAGCCTCGATGTTGTCCGGGTTGTGGTACTGGTTGAGCATGAACGCGCCTGGCGTCTCGCGGAACAGGCGCTTGGCCGTCTCGTAGTAGCTGCGCGGGTCCTCGGCCGGCACGTTCGTCGGCGTCACGACGACTTGAGCGCCCAGGGCCTTGAGGCGGTTGATCTTCTCCAGCGACATCTTGTCCGGCATGGTGAAGATGCACTTGTAGCCCTTCACCGCCGCCGCCAGCGCCACGCCCATGCCCGTGTTGCCGGAGGTGTTCTCCACGATGGTGCCGCCGGGCTTGAGCTTCCCCTCCCGCTCGGCCTTCTCGATGATGTAGAGCGCCATGCGGTCCTTGATGGACGCGCCCGGGTTCATGAACTCGCACTTGACCAGCACCGTCGCGTCGTTCGGTCCGACGAGCTTGTTGAGCTTGACCAGCGGCGTGTGGCCAATGGCCGTAAGGATGTTCTCGTGGATGTCCATCGTGGCTTCCGTGAAGAGGTGTTCTGCGGCCGGTCCTTATATGCCGCCGCTCCAGCCGGGTCGATAACGCCCCGCGCTTCGTCGCGCTCCGAGGGGCACTCCCCCGAAGGGCGGCCTTCCAGGAGCCATGAGCCGCGCTGTGGTGCCGCAGGACGTCAACGCGTCGCGTAGGCGACAACCCACACGCCCGCCCGCCTGGTCTCTCTTGTCTCCTTTGACCCACCCCCCGGGGGCCCCCATACTGGCCAGGTCTCAATCCCTTGGAGAACCCTTCCGATATGGAACTCGAGGCCGCCCTGCGCGACCAGGTGGGCAAGGCCATTGGCCGGCCCGTTCCCAACGCCCCCATCAAGAAGCTGAAGGGGGATGCCAGCAACCGCTCCTACTACCGCGTCGGCGCCCCCCCGGAGAGCTGGGTGGTGATGGTGATGCCGCTGGATGCGACGAAGAAGAGCGAGGAGGCCACCAAGGGTGAGCCTCCCAAGGAGCTGCCCTTCATCAACGTCCACCGCTACCTGGAGAAGCTGGGTGTGCGGGTGCCGCGCATCATCCGCTACGACGAGCCGGCGGGGATGATGGTGCTGGAGGACCTGACGGACCTCACCTTCGAGGCGGCGCTGGAGGGCGGCAAGCGGCAGGAGGAGCTCTACACGCGGGCGGTGGAGCTGCTGGCGCGCCTGCGCGTCGAGGCCGAGCGCCGGCCGGATCCGGAGTGCCTGGCCTTCACCCGCGCCTTCGACGAGGACCTGTACGACTGGGAGCTGCACCACTTCCGCGAGTGGGGCCTCGAGGCGTGGAGCGGCAAGAAGCCCACCGATGCCGAGCGCGCCGAGCTGGATCGCACCTTCCGGGAGATCTCCCACACGCTGGCGGCCGCTCCGCGTGGCTTCACCCACCGCGACTACCAGAGCCGCAACATCATGGTGAAGGACGGCGAGCTGGTGGTCATCGACTTCCAGGACGCGCTCCAGGGCCCGCGGCAGTACGACCTGGTGGCGCTGCTGCGCGACAGCTACGTGGAGCTGGACCGCGACTTCGTCGACACGATGCTGGACCGCTACATCGACGCCTTCGAGAAGGCGGGCGGCGGGCGCATCGAGCGCGCGGCCTTCAAGGAGTTCTTCGACCTGCTCACCATCCAGCGCAAGCTCAAGGATGCGGGGCGCTTCGAGTTCATCAACCGCGTGAAGGGCAACCCTGGCTTCCTGGTCTCCATCCCTGCCTCGCTGCGCTACGTGAAGGCCGCCTTCGCGCGGCGCCCCGAGCTGCGCAAGCTGCAGGAGCTGATCAGCAAGTACGTCCCCGAGCTCTCCGCCTGAGGCCCGTGCTGCGATGAAGGCGATGATCCTCTGCGCGGGGTTGGGCACGCGCCTCCGCCCGCTCACCGAGCGCTGGCCCAAGCCGGCGCTGCCGTTCCTGGGCCAGCCGCTGCTGCGCTACCACCTGGCCGTGCTGAAGGCGGCGGGTGTCACGGCGGTGGGCATCAATACCCACCACCTGCCGGAGGTGATGGCGTCCACCGCCCGCGCCGAGTGCGAGCGCGTGGGGCTGCCGCTTCACGTGGTGCATGAGCCTGTCATTCAGGGCACGGGCGGAGGCATCCGCGGGCTGAGGGACTTCCTGTCCGGAGATGACTTCCTCGTCTTCAACGGCGACATCCTCTTCCCGGTGGACCTGCGCCCGGTGGTGGCGGCGCACCGGAGCTCGGGCGCTGCGGCCACGATGGTGCTGATGCCCATGCCGCCGGACGAGAAGTACGCGGCGGTGGAGATGGACTCCGGGCGGCAGGTGCGGCGGATCGCCGGGCGAGGCCCTGGCGCCGCGGCGCTGAGCCCCTGGCACTTCACGGGCGTACACGTCATGTCCCCGCGCGTCTTCGACTTCATGACGCCTGAGGGGCCCGAGGACATCAACCGCGACGTCTACGTGCGGATGATGGAGGCGGGCCTGGCGGTGCGGGGCGAGGTGGTGCAGGCGTACTGGTCGGATCTCGGCACGCCCTCGCGCTATCTGGCCACGGTGCGGGACGTGCTCTTCGGCCAGGCCCCGGTGGACGGGCTCGGCGAGGCCTCTCCCTTTGCCGCGGCGCGGCGCGGGGAGGGGAACTGGTGGGCCCATCCCCAGGCGCACCTGGGCGCCGCGAAGGTGGCGGGGCCCGCGTACTTCGGCGCGGGCTGTGTGCTCGCCGACGGGGCGCGGATTGGCTCCGCGGTCGCGGTGGGCGCGGGGGCTCGCGTCGGAGATGGCGCGCGGCTCAACCGGGTCGCCGTCTTCGAGGAGACCGAGATCGCGCCGGGCGAGGAGCTGGTGGAGGTGCTCGCCTGGGGCACGCACCGGGTGCCCGCGCCGATGGGTTCCTGAGCTGAAGCTTCACAAGCAGTGAAGCCCTCGACCCGCGGCGTGTGCCGCGGCGCGGAAATCCCTCTCATTCCAAAGCACTGCTGCGGGTTAACCAAATGGTTGCGGTCCCTACGACCGCAACCTCGCGTGGGCCTGCATTTTTTTGAGCCAGCCGAGGCGTCGAGACTCAACAGTGTTTGGGCGCTGTCACTTTCAAATGATCACCCCATGCTCGGATCAGTGCCCTCAACCAATTCAAGAGGGAAGACCACATGTCGATGAAGAAGCAGCTGACCTTGGGTGCCGCGCTGGCCATGGCCTTGACCACGCCCGCGCTGGCAGCGCCCAAGCTTCAGCTCACGATCCAGGGGGATGTCGAGGTCGCGGGCAAGGAGGAGGCGGAGGCGGGCGACAAGGCGTTCGCGGCGGGTGACTTCCGCTCCGCCCTGGCGGCCTACGGCGAGGGTTTCGCCGACACCAAGGATCCGGATTTCCTCTACGCCCTGGGCCAGACGCAGAAGGCTCTGGGGAACAAGGCCGAGGCCAAGAGCCTCTTCGAGTCCTACCTGGCCGGCGCCGGCGAGCTGAAGTACCGCGGCGAGGCGGCCACCGAGGCGGGAGTAAAGGCGACCAAGGGCCTCGTCGGCGGTGTCGTGAACACGGTGGGCGGGGCGGCAAACGCCGTTGTCGGCGTGGTGGGAGGCCTGGCCTCCACCGTGTACACCGCGGTGAAGGTGAACGTGGCCGACAAGCTGGAGGCCGGCGCGCAGGAGGTGGCCAAGAAGGGCGACGAGGCCTACGCGGCGGGCAAGTATGCCGAGGCCCGTGCCTTCTATGATCAGGCCTACGAGAAGTCCCAGCAGGGCCTGGCCCTGTTCGCCGAGGGCATGGCCAACGCCCAGGCGGGCAAGGGGGCCGAGGCCCGGGCGGCGCTCGCGGGCTTCCTCGCCAGCGCTCCCAAGGGTGAGCAGGCCGATCAGGCCCGGCAGATGCTGCTGGCGATGGGCGGCTCTCCCCAGATGATGGCCAAGGGCGTGTCGATCGCCTCGAAGATGGCCAAGGAGGCCAAGACCGAGGCCACCAACGCCGACAAGGCCTTCAAGGCCGGGCGCTTCATGGAGGCAGCGAAGTTCTACGGCGAGGCCTACGCCAAGAAGAACGATGCCGTCGCCCTCTACGGCAAGGGCATGGCGCAGTACGCCGAGGGTGACGTGAAGGAGGCCGCCGAGAGCTTCAAGAGCTACCTGGCCTCTGGCGGGAAGCTGGAGTTCAAGACCCAGGCCGAGGCGGCCCTCGCGGCCTCCTGGGGCGCTGAGTAGTCCTCCACCGCGGTGACAAAAAGGCCCGGCCTCCTTTGGGAGACCGGGCCTTTCTCTTTTCCGGCTGCGTCCGTTAGTTGGTGCGGCAGTTGCCCGTGGACGTGTCGCACCGGCGTCCGGCCGTGCAGTCCACGTCGTTGGTACACTTGGGCGCGCAGATCTTCTCCTCGTCGGTGCAGATGACGTCCTCGTCGTCGCCGCACAGCTCGGTGCTCTGGCACTCGCAGAACTTCCGCTCGGAGCCGCTGGCGGTGCTCACGCCACTGCATGACTTGGCGCTCGAGGGGCAGTCCGTGGCCGACTCGCAGCTCTTGACGCACACCTTGGCGAGCGGGTGGCAGAGGGAGTCGTCGGAACAGGCTTCGTCGGTGGTACAGCTGGTGAGCTCATCCGACTGCAGGACAGAGCAGCCGGCCAGGGTGAACCCGCTGACGAGGGCCCCCAGGCAGAGCAGTTTCTTCAGGCTCATGGGTATTCCTTCCTTGGGTATCGGCTACTGGGAGTCGGGGCAGCCCAGGTAGTAGTCGCGCATCGGCTCGCAGAAGTCGGCGGTGAAGGCCCCGTTCACCTGGCCCTGCGGGAGCACCAGGTCGAACGTGCCACCGAACTCCTTCTCTTCTTCGGACTGGTCGACCTCGAGCCGGCCGCCAGAGGCAGTGCCCTCCAGGATGCGAACGCCCTGGAAGTCGACCCAGCGCGCGGAGAGGTCGCCGCCGATGCTCCGCGTGCCCTGCGCGAAGCTGGGCGTGCGGAACACCAGCGTGGTGCCCACATGCGGTTGCGGCAGGCATGCCAGCCCGTCGAACTGGGTACATGCATCGCCCCGGTCACTGATGAGGGCGACGGTGAACTCGTTCCCCTCGATCGGCACGCGAGCGAAGAGGATGGACTTGGGTTCGAGCTCGTGACCGCCGTAGGTCAGCGTCTCGGTGTCGTGGCCTCCACAGGCCGCGAGTCCCAGTGGCGCGAGCAGGAGAAAGCGCTTCATCGGCTGGTCCCCGCGCACTGGCCGTCAGCCGTGTTGCAGGACGCTTCGGCGCCACCTTCGGGGGCGGGACCGATCTCCGTCGCGGGCGTGCCGTCCGGGTTTTCGATGTACGTGCCCTCGTCGACACACAGTCCCTGGCGGACATCGCACTTCATGTCCTCGAGACAGTGCTCATTCGTCTCGCAACGGATGAGGGGAGGGGCACAGCTCACGGAGAAGAGCGCGGCGAACAACACCGCGCCACAGCCAAGAGAGAGGCGAAGTGACATGGCGATTCAGAGCCTTTGCTAGAAGCGGACGGAGAGGGAGAGCGAAGCGTCTCCCTGGGAACCGACGAAGAAGCCGGCCTGGAGCGGCGGAGGCTCGGGCGGCATGACGAGGATCTCGGTGGCGACCAGCTCCGGCGGCACCAGCAGGGCGTTGGTCACCTCGGCGGCCTTGCGCTCCTCGGGAGTGCCTGCCTGGGCGAGGCGCTTGTCCGCCTCCTTCTGGAGCGCGGCCATCCGGGCCTTGGCTGTGAGGTACTGACGCACGGCGCTCTGGGTCCGGTAGGCGGCGTAACCGCCCATGGCGCCCGACAGGCCATAGAAGCCCTTGGACACGAGGCCTCCGTAGTACGCCCTCCGGTAGATGCTCTTCGTCTTGTCCGGCGTGGGGTGCTTGGCGGGGTCGCGCAGGTCGCGCTCGGGCCCCGCGGAGACGAGCCCCGTCGCGTAGCCCAACCCTCCGAGGAGGGCCGAGTAGACGAAGTAGCGGATGGGCAGGTTGAGCTCGGGCTCGGGCCCCGCGGGCTTCTTCTGCGTCTCCTCCAGCGCTTTCTGCGCCTCCTCCTGCTGCTTCCGCGCGGCCTCGAGCTGCTTCTCGACTTCTTGCTTCGCTTGCTCGGCTCGAGCCCGCTGCTCGGCCGCGTCACGCTCGGCTTCTTCCTGCTGCTGCTGGGCCGACTTCGGGGGTGCTTCCGCGTTGTTTCTCTTTGTCTCGGCCGCTTTCACTTGCGGTGCGGCCAGACACAAAAGGACTGTGAGCCCCAAGGCTTGTTGCCGTTGCACGATTCCCTCCCTCCCCGCCGCGGTTTTTCCGCGAGGGACAAATTGCCGATCGAGGTTGTCGCGACCGGGATTTGTTGGATCTTGGAAGCTTGAGAATCGGGAGGAGGGTGCTGACGCGTCAGGTCACGGTGAGTCGCGCGAGCGCTTCGCGCAGGCGCTCGGGCATCGCCACCGCCTTGCGCGACTGGCGGTCGACGAAGACATGCACGAAGTGCCCATGGGCGGCGGGCTGCTGCTCGCCTTCCTTGAAGATGGCGATGCCGTACGTCACCGAGCGGTTGCCGAGCTTGTCCACGCGCAGGGCGGCTTGAAGGCGGTCGGGGTAGGCCAGGGGGGCGCGATAGGCGCACTTGGACTCCACGACCAGTCCGATGACGGGGCTGTTGTGGATGTCCAGGCCGCCCTCGTGGATCAGGTAGTGGTTCGCGACCGTGTCGAAGTAGCTGTAGTAGGTGACGTTGTTGATGTGGCCGTAGACGTCGTTGTCCATCCAGCGGGTGGTGATGGGCAGGAAGTAGCGGTAGCGGTCTGGGGGCTCGGCATCGGACACGGCGGTTGCCTCGGCTTCGGTTACCAGTAGCTCAGCGCCTGGCGGAACAATTGGGTGAGGACGGGCCTGCTCATCTCTCGGGGAGCATTCTGGAGCAGGCGCTGCTGCGGATAGGCGCCCTCCGTGAGGGCGGTGACATCGGCTTCGCTGTAGCCGACTCCGCTCAGTCCGTTGGGCATGCCCACCGCGCGCATGATCTGGATCAGCTTGCCCGCGAGCACCTCTCCGGCGTCTCCGGGCGAGGCGCCGCGCGCCTCCGCGCCCAGGCACCGCGCGGCTTCCAGGTGGCGCTCGGGGCTCACCTCGGCGGTGTAGCGGAACACGGCCGGGGCATTGACGATGACGGACATGCCGTGCGGCACCATCGGCTCGTCTTGGGGATAGCCCGAGGGCCGGAAGTCACGCACCAGACCGGCGACGGCATAGGCCATGCCGTGCGGCGCATGCACTCCGGCGTTTCCGAACGCGATGCCGGCCAGCGTGGCGGCCCACATCAATTGCTCGCGGGCCTCGTGGTCCTGTGCGTCCGCTACTCCTCGCTCCAGATACAGGCCCATGAGGCGCAGCGCCTCGCGGCAGCCGAGATCGCTCCACGGGTTGGCGCCCTGGCTCATGGGCCGCAGGCTCGGTCTGGCCGGGGCGGGGCGGCGTACGTAGGGTCGCGCGGTGTAGGACTCCAACGCGTGGGAGAGCACGTCCAGTCCGCTCGCGGCGACCACCTCGCTGGGCAGGCTCGCGGTGCAATCTGGATCGATGAGCGCTTCGGTGGGGCGCAGCGCCGGAGAGGCGATGCCGGTCTTCGCCTGCAGCGAGAGCAGATCGCAGATGGTGATGCCTGTAACTTCGCTGCCCGTTCCCGAGGTGGTGGGGCAGGCGATGTGCGGCTTGAGCGGGCCGGGCACCGGGCGTCCCTCGCCCACGGGCGCGTTGACGTAGGCCAGGAAATCCGCCGGGTGGGTGGCGTAGAGGTTGGCGGCCTTGCAGGTGTCGATGACCGAGCCTCCGCCCAGGGAGACGTAGCCATCCGGCCGCGTCTCCGCCGCGAACCGCGCTGCCTCCAGGAAGGACTGGTCCGTGGGCTCGATGCGCACCGCGGTGTAGACGGCCACGTCCAGGCCGGCCGCGAGCAAGGACTGGTGCATCTTCTGGAAGTGCGGCAGCCGGGCCAGTCGCTCGTCCGAGAACAGGGCCACGCGCTTCATCCCCAGCGCCCGGGCGCGATCGCCTACTTCGTTCAGGCAGCCACGGCCGAAGGTGATGCGCGAGGTGTCCACGGTGAAGGCGCTGTCGCAGCCTTCGCCGGCGAAGTGGTAGTGGCAGCAGTCCATCGCTTCCCTCCTGACCGTTCCCGCCGGACTGTATCGGAGTGGGCTGGCCGAGAGACGAGAAGAGGGGCCATCGAGCCATGGTAGCGTGCAGGCACGGCGGATGATGCGCGACGGTGACAGGCCCTGGCGTCCTCTCCTGGAGGGCGCGATGGCGGAGCAGGCACGGCAGGCGGTCGTGGAGATCGCCACCGCCCTCGCGTCATCTCCTGCTCCAGAGCCCCGGGAGGATGATCCCACGCTGGCCTCGGGCGCCGCGGGGCAGGCGGTGTTGTTCGCCGCGCTGGCGGCTGTGCTGCCCGAGCTCGGCCACGCTGAACGCGCGGTGGCGCTTCTGGATCGTGCTTTCGATGGCATTGGCGCTGGGGGATTCGGCCCGGAGTTGTACGCGGGCTATACGGGCGTGGGCTGGGCAGCCGAGTTCCTCCGGGGCCGGCTGCTTGCCTCGGACGAGGACCACGGTGCCGATGTGGATGAGGCCTTGGACGAGGTGCTCTCCGCGTCTCCTCCGCCAGGCGCGCATGATCTGGTTCGAGGGTTGGTGGGGCTCGGCGTGTACGCCCGAGAGCGGCTCCCTGCGCCGGCTGCCAGGCGGACCCTGGAGCGCATCGTTCGCCACCTGGGGGCCATGGCCAGGCACGAAGGTCCGGGCTGCTGCTGGCCCGCTGAGGATGCTCGGGTCGCGGACGTGGGAGTCGCGCATGGCACGGCGGGAGTGGTGGCCTTCCTCGCAGCGTGTTGGCGAGAGGGCGTGAGCGAGGCGCGTCCGCTCATGGACGGGGCCGTGAGCTGGTTGTTGGCCCATCGGCTTCCTCTGGATGGGGAGACGCGCTTCCCGGCCTTCGTGGCTCTGCGGGCCGACGGTCCGCCTCCGAAGCCCACCCGCTCTGCCTGGTGCTATGGCGATCCTGGGGTGGCGCTTGCGCTGCTCTCGGCGGCCCGTGCCACGGGCGATGTCTCGTGGGAGAGGGAAGCATTGGAGGCGGCTCGCGCGGCAGCTCGGCGTCCCATGGGCCACACCCAGGTTGTCGATGCCGGGCTGTGTCACGGCGCGGCGGGGCTGGGACACCTCTTTCATCGCCTCTATCAGGCCACGGGAGAGGACACCTTCGCTCACGCGGCGCGAGGCTGGTTCACGCGCACGCTCGCGATGCGTAAACCAGGAGAGGGTATCGCTGGGTACCTCGCGTTCGCGCCTACCCATGGCTCCTGGCACGCCGATCCAGGGCTGTTGACGGGGGCGGCGGGTGTTGCGCTCGCGCTCTTGTCCGCCGCCTGGCCGATTCCTTCCTCTTGGGATCGAATGCTGCTCGCCGATCTGCCCCTCGTTGCTTCGTGACGCGCCCATGCCCCGCACGCCCACTGTGCTCCTCGAAGCGCCGCTCACGCCCTCGGGCTTTTTCGTCCTCCGCACGCCACTGCTCCCATTCGATGAGCTGCTCTCCTTGGGGCAGGAACTCGTTGCCCCGCTCGTACCGCTCGATGATGGCCCCGCGCTGGAAGCCGCGCTGGCCAGGGATCGGGCCCTGCTTCGTGAGCGCCTGCGTCGACTCGTGGCGCGTCCGGAGGTTCGTGAGGCGCTCTTCCTGGCCTCTCCCAGCCTCGATGAGAGTCTGGCGCTATGGCTGCGGGAGCCCGAGGGGGAGCGGGGGCAGAAGGTAGAGCGCGCGCTCGTCCGCTACGTGGCGCGCATGGCCGGGCGCCCCACGCCCTTTGGCCTCTTCGCGGGTTGCTCCCTGGGTCGCACCGGAGACACCACCGTGTTGCGCACCGGTCCCCGGGAGCACTACCGCCGTCATGGTCGCCTGGATATGGACTTCCTCCTCGCGCTCACCGACGCGCTGGGAAAGGCACCGGAGCTTCGCGGCGAGCTTCGCTACCGGTGCAATGACAGTCTGTACCGGGCCGCTGGCCGCGTGCGCTGGACGTCCGCTCGGATCGAGAAGAACGTTCGCGGCTACCACCTCGTTACCGCCGAGCCCACGGCCTACCTCGAAGCCACGATCGAGCAGGCGCGGCACGGCGTGCGTTTGTCGGAGCTCGCCGCGCACCTGGTCTCGGCCGATCCAGAGATCTCCCTGGAAGATGCGGAGAGCTACCTGACCGAGTTGGTGGACGCGCAGCTCCTGGTCCCCGAGTTGGCGCCGCGAGTGACGGGCGATGAACCGCTGGAGGGACTCATCGCGAGTCTCCGTGAGCATCCGGGAGCCCTGAGCACGCTGACAACGGAGCGCTTGGGGCGTGCGGCCACTTCCTTGCGCGAATTGGATCGCGTGGGACTTGGCGCCCGAGGCGAGCAGTACCGCGCCATTGCCGCCGAGTTGGAGGGACTCTCGGCCCCTGTCGAGCTGCCTCGCTTGTTCCAGGTGGACCTCTACAAACCCGCGCCGGAGGCCCAGCTGGGCCCGGACGTCCTCGCCGAGCTGCGGCGTGCCATCGAGCTGGTGCGCCGAATGACACGCTCCGACGATGCGCTGCGCTCCTTCGTGGAGGACTTCGTCACCCGCTACGGCGACGAGGAGGTGCCGCTGCTGGAGGCGCTGGACGAGGAGTGTGGCATCGGCTTCCAGGCCTCGAAGGCGCCCTCGGCCGCGGGCGAGCCCTTGCTGGAGGGGCTCCCGTTTCCCGAACAGCCACGATCCGCGGGGACGTTCGGCGCCCGGGAGACGGCGCTGCTCCGAAAGCTGCATGAGGCGCTCACCACGGGTGCCCTCTGTGTGGAGCTCTCACCGGAGGACCTCGAGAAGCTGACGGTCTCCCAGCCGCCCGTGCTGCCGGACGCGTTCGCTGCCATGGCCGTTCTCTCCGCCGCCTCGCCGGAGGAACTGTCCGCAGGCCGTTTTCAGCTCTTCCTCAGCTCCGTGAGCGGTCCATCGGGAGCGCTGCTGATGGGCCGCTTCTGTCACGGGGAGCCCGCGCTGGCCGCCGCGGTGGCCGAGCATCTGCGCTCCGAGGAGGCCCTGCGGCCGGACGCTGTTCATGCCGAGATCGTCCATTTGCCCCAGGGCCGCATCGGCAACGTGCTCCTGCGCCCCGTGCTGCGCGGCCATGAGATTCCGTTCCTCGGCCGCTCAGGGGCTCCCTCCGAGCGCCAGCTTCCGCTGGAGGACCTCTCGGTCCGCGTGGAGGACGAGCGCGTCGTGCTGCGCTCGCGGCGACTGGGGCGCGAGGTCATTCCCCGATTGACCACCGCGCACAACTTCACCGGCCCGATGAACCTGGGCGTGTACCGCTTCTTGTGCGCGCTGCAGAGCCAAGGCACCGCGCCCGCGCTCCAGTTCGACTGGGGGCCGCTGAGCCGCGCGCCCTTCCTGCCCCGGCTCACCTTCGGGCGAGTGGTGCTCTCCCGCGCGCGTTGGCGGGTGGAGCAGGAGCCACTCCAGGCGCTCGGGCGGACCTCGGGAGCAGAGCGCTATTCCGCCGTGCAGCGCCTTCGGGCCGAATTGCACCTGCCTCGCCGCATCCACCTCGCGGAGGGAGACAACGAGCTGCCGGTGGACCTGGACAACGCGCTCGACGTGGAGAGCCTCGTCCAGCTGGTGAAGGACCTCCCGGGCGCTGTGCTGCTCGAGCCTTTCGCTGGACCGGAGGGGCTGTGTGCCACCGGTCCAGAGGGCCGCTTCACCCACGAGCTCATCGTTCCTTTCGTGCGCGGCGATCGCGTCCCGAAGCCCGCGCGGGTGGCGGTGCCTCTGCCCGCGCTTTTCCCTCGGCGGTTCCCTCCCGGGACGGAGTGGCTCCAGGTCCGGCTCTACACCGGGACGGCGGGCGCGGATGCGGTGCTGCGAGAGGTGGTCGCGCCGGTGGTGCGGCAGGTGGTGAGCTCGGGCGCGGCGGACAATTGGTTCTTCATCCGCTACGTGGATCCGGATTGGCACTTGCGCCTGCGGTTCCATGGCCGTCCGGAGGTGTTGCTCGGAGAGGTGTTCCCGGCCCTGTGGCGTGCCGCCGCACCATTCCTGGAGGACCGCCGTCTGTGGAACGTGCAGTTGGGCACCTATGAGCGCGAGGTGCAGCGCTACGGTGGGCCCGAGGCCATCGCGCTCGCCGAGCGTCTCTTTTGCGCGGACAGCGAGGCCGTGCTGGGCATCCTCCAGAGCCTGGAGGAACTGGGAGGAGCCGGCGCGCGGTGGCGACTGGCTGCCTGTGGCATCGATACCTTGCTGGGCGATCTGGGCCTGGAGTTGGAAGCCCGGCATGCGCTGCTGCGCCGCCTGCGCGCGGACTTCGGGAAACGCTTCAAGGTGGATGCTGCCTTCGAGCGGAGGCTGGGCGAGCGCTTCCGTCGGGAGCGGCCCACGCTGGAATCCCTGCTCGAGGCCGAGCCTGGGGCTCGGGAGCCGTTGTCACCCGCGCTGGAGCTTCTGCGCCGCCGTTCGGAGCGCGTGGCGCCCGTGGTCGCCGAGCTCCGGGCGCTGGAGCGTTCCGGGCGGTTGTCGTGCTCCATCGAGGAGCAGGCGGCCAGCTACGTGCATATGCACACCAACCGCCTGTTCCGTGATGCGGCGCTCGCGCAGGAGTTGGTGCTGTACGACTTCCTGGAGCGCTACTACGCGTCGAAGCTGGCGCGGGCACGCCGGCGGAGCTAGCCGAGGTAGTCGGTATCGTCGGGGTTGGCGATGCACTCCTGGGTCCGCGGACACGTGCAGGTGATGGCCGTGGTGCCTCGCTTCAGCTCATGGCCGCCCTGCGACGACGTCAGGCTGCGGATCGTCTCGGACTTGAGCGAGAGCTTCTTCCCGGTCTTCTTCTCCATGGTGTTCTCCTCCCTCGGTTGTGCCCCGCCTCGACACGCTGCGGGCAGGACGCACGAAGGCTAGCCTTGAGTCTCGGGTAGACTCAAGGAAATCAGGATTTGCCTGAAATGTGGGGGCTGCTCAGTGGTTGTGGTAGCGGGCCAGCACGCAGGTGACGTTGTCGTTGCCGCCCGCAGCGTTCGCCAGGTCGATGAGCTGGGAGCACGCCTTCTCCAGCTCCGTGGTGCGCGAGAGCACCTCCTGGATCTGCGGATCCGTCACCATGCCCGACAGGCCGTCCGAGCACAGCAGGAAGATGTCGCCTTCCTTGGGCTCCAGCCGCGCCACGTCCACCACCACCGATTCCTTCATCCCCAACGCGCGGACAATCACGTTCTTGTGGGGGAAGTTCTCGATCTCCTCCGGCGAGAGCTTCTTGGCCTTGAGGTAGTCGTTGAGCAGCGAGTGGTCCTCGGTCACCTGCTTGAGCGTGCCCTCGCGGAAGAAGTACACGCGGCTGTCGCCCACGTGCCCCACGTACGCCGTGGAGTTGGCGAAGTGCACCGTGACGATGGTGGTGCCCATGCCCTTGTACTTCGAGTCGCTGCTGGCCTTCTCGAAGATGCGCGAGTTGGCGAGCTTGATGCCGGTGGCCAGCCGGTTCTCATCGTAGTTGCGCGTCTTGTCCATCTTGAACGGCCACGTCGCGTCCGCGTCCCGCGACGTCATCTTGAAGAACTCGCCCAATTCCTCCACGGCGATCTTCGAGGCGATCTCTCCAGAGGAGTGTCCGCCCATGCCGTCGGCGACACAGCAGAGGTTCTCCTCCGGCAACAGGAGGTAGTTGTCCTCGTTGTGGTTGCGCTTCATCCCGACGTGGGTAAGGCCTGCTACCTCGATGCGCATGCGCGGGAACTCGTGTGGACGCGTAAAAGGGGACGCGTGGAGACCGTCTTGCACGTTAACAAAGCCCCCCTGCGGGGGCAAAACCCATCGCATAGGGCACCCGCCCAGGAGCCATGGGGGCTACCCCCCCGGCTGGGTCGCCGGCTCGAAGACGAGCCGATCGCCCTCCTGCGTCTGGCTGGCCTCCAGCGTCCCCGCCGGTAGCTCCAGCACCGAGTGGGCCTTGAAGTAGACCGAGCTCATCCTCCAGGCGGGCATCGCCGGGATCTGCTTGACGATGCGGCCTTCCGGGTCCAGGAAGACGACGTCGATGGGGATCCGCATGAAGAAGGTATGGATGGAGTTGCAGGGCACGATGTGCATGCCCTCGCCGAACACCAGCGAGCGCCGCCCCATCAGCCCCTTGAAGCGGGACACGAAGGAAGCGGCTCGCTCGGCGCGGTCGGCCAGCAGCCGGCCTCGGGTCTCGTTGTTCACCTTCCAGCGCATGCAGGACGTTCTACCCCATGCTTGAGCCCCTGGCGCGTCCCCTGCACCTCGTCCTGGTGTCGCCGCAGATTCCTCCCAATACCGGCAACGTCGCCCGCCTGTGCGCGGTGACGGGCAGCCGGCTCATCCTCGTGGAGCCGCTGGGCTTCTCCATCGCGGACCGGGACTTGAAGCGCGCCGGCCTGGACTACTGGGACAAGGTCTTCCTCAAGCTGTATCCCACCTATGCGGCCTACCTGGAGGACTACCCGGAGGCCCGGCGGTGGCTGTTCTCCGCCCGCGCTTCTACATCCCTGTATGCCGCCCGCTTCGAGGCGGGGGACCACCTGGTGTTCGGCTCGGAGGTGACGGGGCTCTTGCCCGAGGTGATGGAAGGGGGCTCCGGGCAGCCGGTGACCATCCCCATGCTGGCCGAGCGGAGGAGCCTCAACCTGTCCACCTCGGTGGGGATTGCCACCTATGAGGCACTGCGGCAGGTGCAGCTGGGGGAAGCGGCCAGGCAGCCCCCCTCGGCAAGTTGAGGGCAGAGGCAGGGGGGGTAGACTCCGGGCGTCATGTCGCCCTCGCTTGTCGCTGAAGCGCTGTACTCCGCCCACAAGGCTCGCGCCACCGGTCAGCTCACGCTCCACTCGGGTGGGCGTGAGTCGAGGCTGTTCCTCCAGGAGGGCAACCTGGTCGGCACGCAGCTCGGGTTTGGGTTCCAGAGCCCGGCGCAGGCGCTGCTGCAGAGCGGGCGGATGGGGGCCGAGGCGCTGGATGCGCTCTGGGCGCGGGGTGGGGCGGGTGCGCCGGATGAGGATCTGCTGGAGGCGCTGGGGATGGGGGAGGAGGGGGTGGCCGAGTTGCAGGTGCTGGCCCATGTGCGGCGGCTGAGTCAGCTGGCCGAGCGCTCCGCGTTCGAGCCAGGGGCGGTGGAGGAGATGTTCCGGCCGATTGCCGGGGCTCGGGTGGTTCGCGCCGCCTTGGAGCCGGGCAGGGCGGAGGGGGCTCCCGCGCGGGTGTATCGCTGTGCCGATGTGGCGGCGTGCGAGCCGTGGCTCTCGGGGGAAGGGGAGCGCGCTTTTCTGGAGACGCTGGGGAAGTTCTTGCAGCCGGAGGCGCTGACGGTCGCGCAGGAGGCGCTGCTGCGGGTGCTCGAGCGCGAGGGGCTCGTGGAGTCCTTGCGCGTCGAGGAGTGGGAGGCTCGGGAGCGGGCTCGCATTGCCGAGGAGGCGCGCCGGGCTGAAGAGGCTCGGTTGGCTGAAGAGGCTCGGTTGGCCGAGGAGGCTCGGCGGGCCGAAGAGGCGCGACTGGCCGAGGAGGCGCGACTGGCCGAAGAGGCGCGACTGGCCGAGGAGGCACGGCTGGCCGAGGAGGCTCGACTAGCCGAAGAGGCGCGGCTGGCTGAGGAGGCGCGCCGGGCGGAAGAAGCTCGACTGGCCGAGGAAGCACGTCGGGCGGAAGAGGCTCGGTTGGCCGAGGAAGCACGCCGGGCCGAAGAAGCGCGACTGGCCGAAGAGGCGCGACTGGCCGAAGAGGCACGCCGGGCTGAAGAGGCACGTTTGGCCGAGGAGGCGCGGCTGGCCGAAGAGGCGCGCCGAGCGGAAGAGGCTCGGCTGGCCGAAGAGGCGCGCCGAGCGGAAGAGGCGCGACTGGCCGAAGAGGCTCGGCTGGCGGAAGAGGCTCGGCTGGCCGAAGAGGCGCGCCGAGCGGAAGAGGCGCGACTAGCCGAAGAGGCTCGACTGGCTGAAGAGGCTCGACTGGCTGAAGAGGCTCGACTCGCTGAAGAGGCTCGGCTGGCGGAAGAGGCTCGACTCGCTGAAGAGGCTCGACTGGCTGAAGAGGCTCGGCTAGCCGAAGAGGCTCGACTCGCTGAAGAGGCTCGACTCGCTGAAGAGGCTCGACTCGCTGAAGAGGCTCGACTCGCTGAAGAGGCTCGACTCGCTGAAGAGGCTCGACTCGCTGAAGAAGCGCGTCGGGTCGAGGAAGCCCGGCTGGCTGAGGAGGCACGTCGGGCCGAAGAAGCTCGGTTGGCCGAAGAGGCGCGTCGGGTCGAGGAAGCCCGGCTGGCTGAGGAGGCACGTCGGGCCGAAGAAGCTCGGTTGGCCGAAGAGGCGCGTCGAGCCGAAGAGGCTCGGTTGGCTGAAGAAGCCCGGCTGGCTGAGGAGGCTCGCCAAGTCGAGGAGGCACGTCGGGCGGAAGAGGCTCGCCTCGCTGAAGAGGCACGACTGGCCGAAGAGGCTCGCAGGGCTGAAGAAGCCCGACAGGTTGAGGAGGCACGTCGAGCCGAAGAGGCTCGAATTGCCGAAGAGGCGCGTCGAGCTGAGGAGGCGCGACTGGCCGAGGAGTTCCGGCTAGCCGAAGAGGCTCGCATTGAAGAGGAGCGGCGCCGAGCTGAGGAGGCGCGCCTCGCAGAGGAGCAGCGGCTGGCCGAAGAGGCTCGGCTGGCTGAGGAGGCTCGGCTAGCCGAAGAGGCCCGTCAGGCCCGCTTGGTTGAGGAAGCGCGCCGAGCCGAAGAAGCCCGTCAGGCAGAGGAGGCGCGGCTAGCCGAAGAGGCGCGGCTGGCTGAAGAGGCACGCCGAGCTGAGGAAGCCCGTATTGAGGAGGAGCGGCGCCAAGCGGAGGCAGCCCGTCTCGAGGAAGAGCGGCGCCTTGCGGAAGAGGCACGGCTGGCGGAGGAAGCGCGCCGTGAGGAGGAAGCTCGGCTAGCGGAAGAGGTACGGCTGGCCGAAGAGGCGCGGCTGGCGGAGGAGGCACGCCGAGCCGAAGAGGCCCGACTCGAGGAAGAAGCTCGGTTGGCCGAAGAGGCGCGCCGGGCGGAAGAAGCGCGACTGGCGGAAGAAGCGCGACTGGCGGAAGAGGCACGTTTGGCCGAGGAGGCTCGGCTGGCCGAGGAAGCTCGGCTGGCCGAAGAGGCGCGCCGGGCGGAAGAAGCGCGACTGGCGGAAGAGGCACGCCGGGCCGAAGAGGCACGTTTGGCCGAGGAGGCTCGGCTGGCCGAGGAGGCGCGCCGAGCGGAAGAAGCGCGACTGGCTGAAGAGGCGCGTCGAGCTGAGGAGGCTCGGCTGGCCGAAGAGGCGCGACTGGCTGAAGAGGCGCGTCGAGCTGAGGAGGCTCGGCTGGCCGAAGAAGCACGCGTGGCGGAGGAACTGCGGCTGGCGGAGGAGGCTCGGCGGGCGGAAGAGGCTCGACTTGCGGAGGAAGCGCGTCAGGCCGAAGAGGCTCGCCAGGAAGCGGCTCGGCTCGCAGAGGAAGCTCGACTGGCTGAAGAGGCTCGACTGGCCGAAGAAGCCCGTCGGGCGGAAGCGCTGCGTCAGGCCGCCGAAGCTGCGCGTCAGGCCGAGGAGGCCCGCCAGGCCGAGGAGGAGCGTCTGGCAGCCGAAGCGCGAGCGGCGGAGGAAGCTCGCCTCGAAGAGGAGCAGCGTCGGGCCAAGGAGGCTCGGCTGGCGGAGAAGGCGCGTCGAGCCGCGGAACTTGCCCGTCAGGCCGAGGTGGCCCGTCAAGCGGAAGAGGCCCGCCAAGAAGAAGAGCGACGGCAGGCGGAGGAGGCTCGGCGGGCCGAGGAAGCGCGACGCGAGCAAGAGCGTCGGGCCGAAGAGGAGCAGCAACTGGAGCAGGCACGCCGGGCCGAAGCTGCCCGGCTGGCGGAAGAACTGCGCATGGCGGCCGAGGCCGAGCGGCTCGCGGCGGAGGCACAGCAGGCGGAGGACTCCCACCGCCAGAGTGAGGAGGCACGGCAGGCGGAGGAACTGCTCCTGGCGGCCAAGGTGCGTCAGGCCGCCGAGGCTTCCCGGAGGGCTGCGGAGGCGCTGCGAGCGGAGGAAGCCCAAGCATCCGAAGCGCCTGTGGACGAAGAAGTCCACATCGAGGAGAAGCGTCGCAAGTCCAAGGAAGCCCGGTTGGCGGAGAAGGCACGCCGTGCCGCGGAGGAAGCCTCCCAGGGACAGGAGACACGGCCGTCCGAGGACGCCCCCGTCGCGCCCGTGGCGCCACAAGCCGGGGAGGAGCGCCAGGCCGCCGAAGCCGCACTCCAGGCCGAAGAGGTCCAGGGGACCGAAGAATCCCTTCAGGCCGAGGCGGCGCGTCAGGCCGAAGAGGCCCGGCTGGCCGAGGAGTTGCGTCTGGCCGCCGAGGCGCGCCAGGCAGCGGAGGCTTCCCATCAAGAAGGAGAGGCGCGTCAGGCTGACGAGGCGCTGAAGGCCGAGGAAGCACGCCTCGAGGAGCGGCGCCGGGCCAAGGAGGCACGTCTGGCGGAGAAGGCCCGTCAGGCCGCCGCCGCCACCCGTCAGGCCGCCCAGGATCGCCAGGCTCAGGAGAGCCGCCTTGCCGGTGGCGAAGATCGGCTCGTCGAAGAGGTCCCTCTGGAGGAGGCGGTCCTTCTCATGGAGGAGGCCCGTCAGGCCGACGAGGCGCGCTCCGCGGACGAGGCGCGAGTCGCGGCGGATGATGCACGCCGGTCCGAGGACGAGCGGCTCGCGGAGGAACTACGCCTGGCCAGCGAGGCGCGTCAGGCCGCGGAGGGCACTCATCACGCGGAGCAGGCGCTCCAGCCCGACGAAGGGGTGACGGAGGAAGTGCGCCTGGAGGACGAGCGGCGCCGCTCCAAGGAAGCGCGCCTGGCCAAGAAGGCGCGGCAGGCGGAGGAAGCGCGGCTCGCGGAGGAAGCTCAGCGGCTCGAGGGCACGGTCGAAACCCCCGTGGCCCCGACGCAGGAAGCCGCGCCAGCCCCGGTGGAGGAGGACGACATCATCATCGCCGAGGTCGAGGTGCCCGCCGCCCCGCCTCAGACGGACTCCATCGATGAGATCTCCTGGTCCGATGCCCTGCTGCCGCTCCCTCCCGGCTCACCCGACGCGTTGCTCCAGGAGGACAAGAACGCGCTGAACCTGGCGCGCCAGCGAGCGGAAGCGGAGCTCCTCCTCGATATGAAGGAGGTCCATCGCCGCGCGGTAGTTCCGTCGGTCGATCCCTGGCTCACCGAGGAGCCGGTCCGCAAGGCGCCTCCGCCCGCGCTCGCGACCGCCGCCCCGGACGAGATCCCCGTCACGGAAGTCGACCTGGATCAGGACACCTGGAGCGATCTCGTTCCCGGCAAGGACCCTGCTCCCGCCCCGGCCCCGCAGCCCGCTCCGGCCAAGGCGATTCCTCCGGGCATGCTGGCCGCCCAGCCTCGCCCGCCCACGGTCGCGCCCCCCTCCGATGCGCGGCCCGCGACTCCGTCTCCGACACCGCCGTCCTGGCCCGCGGCGGGCGCTTCACGGACCGGAGACGATGACCTCTGGCGCATCGTCACCTTCGATCGGGGAGAGATCCCCGCGAACCTCTCCGATTCCTTCGAGGCGGCGCTCAACCAGGTGGACTCGCACCTGGAGTCGCTCGTCCTGACGGATGTCAAGCCCTCCGAAGTCGAGGTGGAAGAGCTCCCGGTGGAGGCCATCGTCGAGGCGACCGTCGAACCGGTACCCGCCCCGGTCGGTTTTGCCCCACCCCCTGGTGACAATCCGGCTGTAACTGGCCAGACTGCGTGGAACAACCCATCCGACGGGGCGCTGGATGCGGATCTCGATGGGTTGGATGCGCTAGACGATTGGGATTTCGACGAGGACGACGTGGCGGGCGATCCCTCCAACCCTGATGAAGCGGCCCGGATGCGGCGCCAGCGCCTGCTGCGCCGCGCCATGGAGAACATGGGCTCTCTCGGTGTCCGGGCGGACGCGCCCGTGGGGGCTGTCCCCGTGAGCGAGCTCCCCGCGGCTCCCCCGGCTCCCCCGGCTCCTGCTCCCGGAGCGGAAGACTCCGGGCTCGCGCTGCAGATCGAGAAGCGCTACGAGGACCTGCAGACCAAGCGCGACCACTTCACCATCCTGGGCATCACCCCGGAGACGCCCAAGGACCAGGTGAAGGCCGCGTTCCTCAGCCTGGCCAAGGTCTTCCACCCGGATCGTCTGCCGCCCACGCTGCCCCACCTGGCGCCCAAGATGACCTCCGTCTTCGAGGCCATCCGCGAGGCGTACGAGATCCTCCATGACGACGCCAAGCGCGCCGCCTACATCGAGGGCCTCAAGAAGGCGGCGGCCCCCAAGTCGACGGCGACCTCGACTCCGGGCGCGGGCCCGGCGGCGCGCGGCGGCGCCAACAGCGACGCGGGGGACCTCTTCAAGATGGGCGAGGTGTACTTCCGCAAGCGGGACTTCACCACGGCCGCCAGCCACTTCGAGCGCGCCTACGCCATGGAGCCCAAGGCCCTCTACCTGGCCGCGCTTGCCTGGACGGTCTACATGGACCCCCAGCGCAAGGCGGAGATCCCCAAGGCCAAGCAGATGATGGCCGATGCCATCAAGGCGGACGCCAACTGCGACCGGGCGCACTACCAACTGGGCGTCATCGCCCGGGTCGAAGGTGACACGGATCGCGCCGAGCGGCACTTCCGCGAGGCGGTGCGCACCAACCCCAAGCACCTGGAAGCCAACCAGGAACTGCGCCTCATCGAGATGCGGAAGAAGAACAGTCCTCCTGCGAGCAAGAAGGGCTTCTTCCGCTAAACCACCTTCCTGCCGGTGGCTCGTCTGCCCGGATACCGGGCGGGGGAGGGTACCGGCCAAACCATTGACATGCCTGGAGACCGGGCGTGATCATCGCGCGACTCCTGGGCGCCGGATCCTCTGGGAGCCGTCCGCAGCGAAAGGCAATCCAACGTGGCCAAGCAGCACCTGCTCCTGGTCGATGGTGACGCGAAGAGCCTTCGCGTGATGGAGGTCAGCCTGAAGAAGGCGGGCTTCTCCGTGACAACGGCCATCCACGGCAAGGACGCGCTCGAGAAGGTCCAGATCAGCCCACCGGATCTCGTGCTCGCCGACACGAAGATGCCGGAGATGGATGGCTTCGAGCTGTGCAAGTCGCTCAAGTCGGACGAGCGCTTCAAGTTCATCCCGTTCGTGTTCCTGACCAACCAGAAGTCGGTTGAGTTCAAGGTGCGCGGGCTGGAGCTCGGCGGCGACGACTACCTGACGAAGCCCATCTACATCAAAGAGATCGTCACGCGCGTCCGCATGATTCTCCAGAAGGCGGAGAAGGAGCGGATCGAAAAGCGGGAGACGACCAAGGGTGGCTTCGGCGGCAGCCTCGCCGACATGGGCGTGGTGGACCTGGTCCAGACGTTCGAGATCGGCCGCAAGACGGGCACCATCAACATCCAGGGCGAGCGCGTCGGCGCCATCTACTTCAAGGAGGGCCGCGTCATTGACGCGGAGCTGGGGCGCCTCAAGGGTGAGAACGCGTTCTACCGGATGCTGAACACCTTCGAGGGCCAGTTCGAGGTGCAGTTCACCCCGCTGGACCGGCCCGAGCGCATCGAGGTCTCCACCCAGGGCCTGCTCATGGAGGGCATGCGCCGGCTGGACGAGTGGGGCCGCATGCTCGAGCAGCTGCCGCCGCTCGAGACGGTGTTCGAGATCGACTACCACCAGCTCGCCGAGCGCCTGTCGGAGATCCCCGACGAGGTGAACGGCCTGCTGCGCCTCTTCGACGGCAAGCGCACGCTGAGCCGCGTGGTGGAGGACTCGGACTTCGAGGACCTGGCCGCGCTGGGCATCATCAGCAAGCTCTACTTCGAGGGACTCATCCGCGAGCTGGGCAACGTCTCGCAGGAGCCCATCCAGAGCGGCAAGCCGGGCATCGAGGAGTGGCTGCACGCCGCGGCCCCTCCGCCACCGCCCGCGCCCGCCGAGCCGCCCGCCGCCGAGCCGATTCCGAGCCCCGTGCCCGTGGCGGCTACGGCCTCGATTCCGACCCCTCCGCCCGTCGCCGCGGTCAAGCCTCCGCCTCCCGTCGAGCCGCCCCCCGCGCCTCCCGCGGCGGTCGAGTCACCCGCTCCGGTTTCTGGCTCCGGCGCTCCGGGAGGACCTCCCGCGCAGCCGGCCAACGTCGTCGTCTTCCAACCCAAGCCCAAGCGCCACAATGCTCCCACGGTAGAGGTGCCGGCCATCGCGGAGATCCCTCCCGCGCAGGAAGGCTCCTCGTTCCTCGTGGAGCCTCCGCCCGAGCACCGCGCCCAGGAGCACGCGCGGCGCAGCCTGCTGCTGGACTGGAGCCGGGTGGATACCGATGGCCTGGGCTCGGCGAGCACGTGGGCGCCGCTTCCTTCCTGGTCTCCCTCGCGAGGAGGGCACTCGCCGTCCAGCGCGGCGCCGCAGCCCGCTCCGTCGCAGCCCGAGGCGCCTCCCGCGGTCGCACCGGTGTCCGTCGGGGCGGCCGGACCGGGCGCGCCCTCCAAGCCGCCCATCTTCGGTGGCGCCGCCGTGGGGCCTGATCCGTTCCCTCCGGTTCCTCCTCCCACGCCCGCGCCGCCCTCTTCGGAGGTGACGCTGGTGACGGGCCCCACGCCGGTGGCCGAGCCGCTCAGCGTGGATGAGGTGGAGCCCTCGGCGCCGCCGCAGCTCGCGCTGCCGCCGTACCCGGGCCATGGGGCTCCGGAGTCCGCGGCCAAGCCGACGTCGACGCCGACGCCGGCGCCTGTGAAGCCCGAGCCCAAGGTGGAGAAGCGCGAGGAGCCGTCTCTGCCCACGCTGGATCTCCGGCCTGGGCCGGAGCCCAAGCCCGTGCCCAAGCAGCCTGAGAAGAAGCCGGAGAAACAGCCCGAGAAGAAGCCGGTGCCGCCCAAGAAGGAGGAGGGCATCGACGAGCGCGCGCTCGCCGAGGCGGTGCGGCCCAAGCGCACCGGGCTCTATATCGGCGTGGGCATCGCGGCGATCGTCATCGCCGGCGCGGTGGTGGCGATGCGCGGTGGCTCGGACGCGTCGGATCCGAAGCCGACTCCGCCGCCGGAGCAGGCCTCCACGAACACGAAGCCTCCCGAGACGCCCAAGCCGCCCGAGGCGGTGGTGACGCCTCAGCCGACCCCGCCGACTCCGAGCGCCACGCCGGACGCGGGGACGCTGGCCACGCGCCCGCCGGAGCCGTCCAAGCCCGTCGAGACCGTTGTCCAGACGCCGAAGCCGCCGGAGCCCGAGGAAGACCCGGAGCACACCGAGCCGGCCCCCGACCCCGCCAAGCCGGTGGACCCGGACGAGGTATTCGCCGCCGCCATCAAGCAGGCGAGGACGGCGGTGGTGAGCGGACGCTACAAGGCCGCCGCGGTGAACTACCGCAAGGCGCTGAAGGCCAAGCCGGGCTCGGAGGAGGCCAAGGAGGGACTGGGCTTCTCGCTGGTCATGGGCAGCACGACCGATAGCGCCTACCGGGAGGCGGCGAAGCTGCTGCAGGACGTGGTCCGGGACAAGGAGGCCAACGCCCGGGCCTGGTTCGCCCTGGGCATGGCGCTGCAGGTGACCCAGCAGAATGCGCAGGCGGTGCAGGCTTATAAGAAGTACCTTGCACTGGAGCCCTCCGGGAAATTCTCCTCCGACGTTCGCCTCGCGCTGAAGCAGCTGGGCAGCAACTAGGGGCGGAGGGCTCGGGCCCTTGTTGGCCTGAGAGGTCACCGCCTTGCTCGTTCTTGGACTGGAAACCAGCTGTGATGAGACCGCCGCCGCCCTCGTGGAGGATGGCCGGCGGGTGCTCTCGGACGTCGTCTCCACGCAAGTGGACATCCACCGGCGCTGGGGTGGGGTGGTGCCGGAGCTGGCCAGCCGCAACCACATCGTCCAGGTGATGCCGGTGCTGCACGAGGCGCTCACGCGCGCGGGCAAGACGCTGGAGGACGTGGACCTCATCGCCGTCACCTCGGGGCCGGGCCTCATCGGCGCGCTGCTGGTGGGCGTACAGGTGGCCAAGTCGCTGAGCCTGGCGACGGGCAAGCCCTTCGTGGGAGCCAACCACCTGGAGGGGCACCTGCTCGCCATCCGACTGCTCGAGGATGCGCCCGAGCCGCCGTTCCTGGGGCTGGTCGTCTCGGGGGGGCACACCAGCTTCTACGAGGTGCAGGACTACGGGCGATACCGCCTGGTGGGAAGCACTCGGGATGACGCGGCGGGCGAGGCCTACGACAAGACGGCGCGCATCCTGGGCCTGCCGTACCCAGGGGGGCTGCCCATCGACCAGCTCGCGCAGAAGGGCAACCCGGAGGCCATCCACTTCCCGCGTGCGCTGCCGCAGCAGGACACCTTCGACGTGTCCTTCTCGGGGCTGAAGACGGCGGTGCTGAACCACGTGCGCAAGAACGGTGTTCCGCAGGGCCAGGAGCTGGCGGACCTGTGCGCCTCCTTCCAGGAGGCGGTGGCGGACGCGCTGTCGAAGAAGTTCGTCGCGGCGGCGCGCCGGCTGGGGCTGCAGCGCATGGTGTTGTGCGGGGGCGTGGCGGCCAACTCGCGGCTGCGCTCGCTGAGCCTGGAGCGGGCGCAGGAGCGCAACCTGCGGCTCTACCTGCCGCCGGTGCGATTGTGTACGGACAATGGGGCGATGGTGGCCGTGGCGGGGTATGAGGCGTGGCGTCGGGGGCTCCGCGGAGACTTCCGACTCGCCGCCGATCCGGCCTGGCGGATGTAAGGGAGGGAAACGTGGAATCGCCGCGCGACATCCTCAAGCGTCACGGGCTGCACGCGAAGTACAGCTGGGGGCAGAACTTCCTCGGCGACGAGCGAGCGCTCCAGAACATCGCGGACGCGCTGGCGCTGCGCGAGGGCGAGCCCGTGGTGGAGCTGGGGCCTGGGTTGGGGCACCTCACGCGGTTCCTGTCGGCCACGGGGGCGCGTGTCACGGCGGTGGAGAAGGACCGGGACATGATCGCCGTGCTGGAGAAGGAGGCGATCCCCGGTGTGCGGGTGGTGTCGGGCAATGCGGCCACGGTGGACTTCGCGCAGGCGGCCGGTGAGCCCGAGGTGGCGGTGGTGGGAAACCTCCCGTACCACCTGACGAGCTCGATCCTCTTCCAGGTGCTGGAGCAGCGCGCCCATGTGTCGCGGGCGGTGTTCACACTGCAGAAGGAAGTGGTGGAGCGGCTGGCGGCGGAACCGGGGACGCGAGACTACGGGCTGCTGACCGTGTTGCTGGGGCTCTACTTCGACATCGAGCACCTCTTCACGCTGCATGCGCGGCTCTTCCACCCGCCACCCAAGGTGGACTCAGCGGTGGTGCGGCTGACGCGGCTGAAGGCACCGCGCGCTCCGGTGGTGGACGGTGCGCGCTTCATCCGCGTGGTGAAGGCGGCTTTCGCTCAGCGGCGCAAGACGCTGCTCAACTCGCTCAAGTCGGACCGGACGCTGGCCTCACCCGAGCAGTTCGCGAAGGCGCTGGAGACCGCGGGCATCGACCCGATGCGCCGCGCGGAGACGCTCTCGGCCGAGGAGTTCGCCGCGCTGGAGCGAGCACTGGGCCCCGTTCCTCAGAGTCCTTAGGATGTAGGCGGACGCTCAGGGGGAATGAGCGGCCAATAACAACGCCCCTTCCACTCATACCAGGTGGGGTCGCATGGTGCCTCCATATCCGCGATGCGTGCCCAGCACCCTCCGTTGATCTCGATCTCTCCCCGGCTTGCACACGGTGGCCGCTTCTGGCGCTTGAGTGGGCTGCTGGGCATATCGAGGCCGACCACGCGAGGAGTGCCGGGAGGACCCGTGACAAGGGCTCCGGACATGTGGGCTGGGTTCAGCGGCTCGTGCATGAAGAGCAGGAGTGCAATCGCTCGTGTCTTCAATCACGGCTCCTTGGAGGTGGGTTGTCGCAAGGGAGCGCTCACAGGCAAGTAACACTTGCCTTGCCAATCGTAGGCGTCGGCTTCGCACGGTGCTTCCATGGTTCCTACCTGTATCCAGCATCCCCCGTTGATCTCCACCTCTCTCCGGCGCACGCACGGGGCGCGCTTCTGACCTTTCAGCGGGCGGTCGGGCATATCGAGGCTCACTGCGCGCACGGGAAGACGGTCTGCGATGAAGGGCGCGGCAGATGCCAGGGTCGTGTCTCCCAATCCCACAGGCTCCCCGGCGCGTCCTTTGGCTGGCTGCTCCCCACAGGTCAATTGTGGCGGATCTTCCATGAGATGAGCTGACAACACGGTGACCAGCGTCACTGCGGCCAGTGCGGCAGAGGGGACAAGCCACCTCGACAGCAGTACCAGGACGCGCCTGAACCAACTCGGAGGCCCCGGCCGGGTTGCACGCTCGGTGGTCCGTGTGGACGAGTTTGGGACGATGGGTAGATCCAGTTCCGGTTCCACGCTCGCCGCTGCTTTCTTGAGGGACTGCGCCAACTCTCCAGCGGTTCCGCGCGCGGAGCGCTCCTCGGAAAGCATCTGAAGGATGAGGCTGTCCAGAACAGGCACCACGGAGGCCATGTCTCGTGGAGCCACGAGGCGCGGGGGACGAGGCCGCTCCGGATCATCAGAGCACTCGGGATCCGTGCCGGCGGGAGGGTAGGTGCCTGTCACGAGGCGGTAGGCCATCACCCCCAGCGCATAGAGATCATCCTCCGGAGGGTAGTGGTAGTGCGCCTCGAGGTGGCGCCGGAACTGGTAGCGGAAGCGGATGAGCTGGTGGCTGCGGTAGGGCTCGGTGCCAGGAGGAATGGCGGAGTCCGTGAGAGGACGCGCCCCTGCGTACCAGCAGGCTCCAAAGTCCACGAGGAAGACCTGCCCATTCTCTCCCACCAGCACGTTGTCGCCCTTCACATCCCGATGCACGCCGTGCAGGTGGGTGGCCTCCAGCGCCCGAGCCACCTGCGCCAGGACCAGGAGCACCTGTCGGGAGGTGAAGCTGCGCTGGTCGGCCCACTCGTAGAGCGGAACGCCCTCCACCCACTGCATGACGACGTAGGGATAGCTCTGTCCCAGAACGTCCTTCCACAGGCCGTGCCCATGGAACTGGGGCACTGCGGGGTGATGGATGCGTGAGAGCAGCATCGCCTCCCGCTCGAAGCGCTCATCCTCCGGGTTCCGGGCGAGCTTGAGCGCGTAGGTGCCAGCCTCGGGCTGCTCGGCGCGTACGACGCGGTACACCACGCCGTAGCTACCGCTCCGGAAGCGCTTGATAACGCGCCACTGGTCGATGAGCGCACCGCTTTCGAAATTGGGATCCGAAGCAAGGGACAAGGACGGAGACATGCGTGAGGGACTCTCCTGAGGGAGATACCCTACCTGAAAGGTCGGCCCGCATGCACCTGCCCTGATGCGTCACATGGAGGGCCCCGCGAATAACCGCCAGCGGATGCCCTCGCCGGTGCTGTCCGGAGCCCAAAAATGTCAGACCCGTTGGGTACTTTCTTCGCATGGCCGCCAGAGAAGGGGCCTCGAATCTCACGCCGCTCGCAGGCCTGATCCGCCGCGGGCACTACCCTCACATTGGAGAACCGTCATGGCTTCGCGCACTCGTTCCACCGAGCAGACCAAGGCTTCGTTCGATGAGCTGGCCCGCAAGGCTCGTAACAAGCCCGTGGTCTCGGCCAAGGAGCAGGAGGCACGTCACTCTCACGCCAAGAACGTCCTGGCGGATGTCGCCAGCCTCACCGCCGAGGCGGCCGTCAAGAAGGTGACCGAGGCGGGACTGACGATCAACAAGACGCTGGGCGGCATCAACGAGCAGGTGATGGGGCTGGTCGAGGAGCTCAAGAAGCTCGATGAGGCCATCAAGCTCAAGAACGAGGAGCTGACGGGGCTTCACGGCAAGGACATCGCCGCCAGCGCCATCGATGTGCTGGTGGCCGAGTACGACAAGAAGAAGGCGGAGCTCCAGCTCGAGATGGAGCGGCTGCAGAAGGAGATCGCCGAGACGCGCGCGAAGTTCGACGCGGATCTCGCGGCGGAGCGGCAGGCCGGCGAGGTGGCCCGTACGCGCGCCGAGGAGGAGTACAGCTACAACATCCAGCTGCAGCGCAAGAAGGACCAGGATGCCTTCCAGGAGCAGCTGCGCCTGCAGTCCGCCACCGAGCGCGACCGCAAGGAGAAGCTCGAGAAGGAGTGGGCCACGCGCGAGGAGAGCCTGAAGCTGCGCGAGAAGGAGCTGGAGGATCTGCGCAAGCAGGTGGCGGACTTCCCGGCGGTGCTGAAGAAGGACACGGACGCGGCGGCGGCCATCGCCGGCAACCGCGTGAAGTCCGAGTGGGAGATGAAGTTCACCCTCGCCCAGAAGGACGCGGAGACGGCGCAGCGTGTGGCGAGCATGGAGATCGCCTCGCTCAAGGAGGCGAACGCGAAGCAGGCGCATGCGCTCCAGCTGCTCCAGACCGAGCTGGCCGAGGCCAAGCGTCAGGTCCAGGCCATCGCCGAGAAGGCGCTGGAGTCCGCCTCGGGCGCCCGTGCGCTCGCCGAGGTCCAGGGCGTCATCGCCAGCCGCGACTACAACAAGAACAAGTAGTCATGGTCGGCCCCCCGCGAGACCTCTTCAAACTTCGGAGAGGCTCGCGGAGTGATGCTGGCGGGTGGAAACATGCTCGTGTTGAAGTGAAGGGGTGAATTCCTGGTTGAGGGTGGTACTGGCGTGCGCGAGCTTCTGGCTGGGGGGCTGTTCCACCAGCCACCAGCAACTGCGTCAGTCCGGGGGCCCAGGACCTGGGCCAGGGTGCGCGAGCACGTTGGATTGCGCGTGCAAGAACGGCTCAAAAGTGGCGTGCGAGCAGGTGGGGACCGCGCCCAAACGACGGCCTTCGGGGCCTGGGCCTGTCTTGCCACCAGGGACGGGAAAGGACCCTGTTACTCCCGAACCAGATGCTCAGGAAGATGACACCAAGGAGCGGTGCGCGAAGTACTACGCGAAGTGCATTGCCCAGGGGGGTGGCAGCCTCCCTGGGCATGCCTTGGGCTACAGCCGCTGCGCTTCCTGCATGGCGTACTGCACCGCTAACGGCTTCTGGCCCCAGGCGATCTACACGTGGAACGGAGAGCGGTTGCCATGCCCCGGAACCTGAAGCAGGAGCAGGAGCAGAGGTTCATGCACTGGGCCCAGGCGCGTGACCGCCTTGCACTCTCGCTCCAAGGGGCATCCATCCCTGAGAAGGTCCGGGCCTATCGGAAGCTCGAGAAGCAGATCCTCCAGGAGACGCGCACTGCATTCGAGAAGCAGGAGATGCAGCGGCGGCTGACCGAGGATCTGCTGATGGCGACCAGTGCTGGGCCCTGGAGAGGGTTCTCGCCGTACCTGAGGCGGATGGAACAGCTCGGCTACTCCTCGATGGACTGTCGCCTCTTGGTCTGTGCCTGGGCGGCCCAAGCCTCCCGAGGTTCTCCCACCGGAGCGCGCAAGACCGCCGCGCTTATCGCCGCCTTCGAGAGGCGCGTGGGCTCTCGGAAGTTGCATCCCGAACTGCGGAAGCAACTCGATGAGGTGCTGATGCGGGCTCGCAGGCTTGCAGGTCTTGCTCTCGCGAACGTCTCGGAGGGGAGAGCGCGCGGTCGTCGCTCCCCCAAGTAGTCGCTACCGCTCGCGCAGGCCGATGGCCTTCCCCAGGCCACCGTGCTGCTCCAGGAACGCGCGGAACTCGTGCTCGGGAATGCGCATGCGCCTGAGCACCTCGCGGAGGATTTCCTCGACGCTGCCATCCTTGCGGCGCTTGAGCTCCAGCGCCGTCTTGAGCAGCACCACGCCGTAGAGGGGGTCGGGTTCCACGCTGGGTGCGGGCTGCGCCTTGGGCTGCGCGGCCTGCTTGCGCTCCTCCAACCGCACCACCGTCTTCACCCGCTGCCTTCCGCTCATCTCACCCTACGCCCGCTGTGTTGGAACGGCGCGCGGACCGTATGGAAACGTCCCCCGAAACGTCAAGCGGCGGCGCGGGGCTCGGTCGACTGGCCCGATGAAAAATTGCCCCATTGGCCTGCCCGCGATCTGTGGTATCGCGCCGTGCGCGCCGGAGGTACTTCCCGGCGCGGTCTTCGCGAGGCCTTCGGCGCATGGACTACCGCTACATCGTGGTCGAGGGGCCCATTGGCGTGGGCAAGACGAGCCTCTCCAATCTCCTGGCCGAGCGCTTCCGCGCGCGCCGGGTGCTGGAGGTGGTGGAGGAGAACCCGTTCCTCTCCAGCTTCTACACGGATCGCCAGAAGTACGCGTTCCAGACGCAGATCTTCTTCCTGCTCTCACGCTTCCGTCAGCAGCAGGAGCTCTTCCAGCAGGACCTGTTCAGCGCCGTCACCGTCAGCGACTACCTGTTCGCCAAGGACCGCATCTTCGCGTGTCTCACCCTGGACTCGCACGAGCTGTCACTCTACGACCGGGTGTTCGAGGCGCTGGGGCCCCGGGTGACCAAGCCGGACGTCGTCATCTACCTGCAGGCCCGGTTGGACGTGTTGCTGCACCGCATCAAGAAGCGGGCGCGCGAGTTCGAGCGCAAGTTCGACGCCGGCTACCTGGAAGAGCTGGTGCATGCCTACAACGACTTCTTCTCCCACTACACGGAGACGCCGTTGTTGGTGGTGAACACCTCGGACATCGACTTCGTGAACAACGAGGCGGACCGGGAGGGGCTGATCGCGGCCATCATGAAGGCCCGGCAGGGGGGCGTACACCACTACGATCCACAGCCCTCCCGGCGAGCGTGAACCGAGGGGTTACCTGGCTGGTCGCTTCACAGGGTTCCCCACGGAGCCCCGGAGGGCGTTAGAGTGTCGGTAAGCCCCCGTCGATCCCCTGGGACGGCGAGGGGTGTGTGCCTGGAACACCGTGAACCCTCTCCACCGAACAAGGAGGTGAACCGTGAAGGACAAGGTCACCATCCACACGCTGAAGCGCCTGAAGCAGAGTGGCCAGAAGATCTGTATGGTCACCGCCTACGATGCCACCTTCGCCCGCCTTCTCGATGAAGCCGGGGCGGACGTGCTGCTCGTCGGCGACTCGCTGGGCATGGTTGTCCAGGGGCATGACTCCACGCTCCCGGTGACGATGGACCAGATGATCTACCACTGTACCGCCGTCACCCGCGGGGCCCGCCGGGCCCATGTCGTGGGGGACATGCCCTTCATGAGCTACCAGACCTCGGTGGAGGCCGCGGTGCGCAATGCCGGGCGGCTCGTGGCCGAGGGCGGCGTGGGCAGCGTGAAGCTGGAGGGTGGCGCCGAGTTCGCCGAGACGGTGGCGGCCATCAC
The DNA here is from genome assembly GCF_034259325.1 of Hyalangium ruber. NCBI lineage: Bacteria > Pseudomonadati > Myxococcota > Myxococcia > Myxococcales > Archangiaceae > Hyalangium > Hyalangium rubrum. Next base: position 510,792 of record NZ_JAXIVS010000006.1, read on the forward strand.
CCGCGCCAGCATCCCCGTCATGGGGCACCTGGGGCTCACCCCTCAGTCGGTGCACAAGATGGGCGGCTACGTGGTGCAGGGCAAGGACGAGAACGCCGCCCGGAAGATCCTCCACGACGCCCAGGCGCTGGAGCGCGCGGGCTGCTACGCCCTGGTGCTGGAGGGCGTGCCGGCGGAGCTGGGCTGGCAAATCACCCAGCGCCTGAGCATCCCCACCATCGGCATCGGCGCGGGAGTGGCCTGCGACGGGCAGGTGCTCGTCTGCTACGACCTGCTGGGGATGAACCCGAACTTCAAGCCCAAGTTCGTCAAGCGCTACGCGGACCTGCACGGCTCCATCACCGGCGCGGCGGGGGCCTTCTTCGCCGAGGTGCGCGCTGGCACCTTCCCGGACGAGGACCACTCGTTCCACTCGAAGACGCTGCGGCTGGTGGCCTCCAACGCCCACCCGGCGACCGAGGGCGCCGAGGGCGCCGAGGGGACCGAGAAGGTGGGCCCCGTCTACGGAGTCCCGGTCTGAGTCCCATGGCTCTCCAGGTCCTGCGTACGGTGGATGAGGTGAAGGCGTGGGTGGCGTCCGTGCGCCGTGAGGGGCGCCGGCTCGCGCTGGTGCCCACCATGGGCTACCTGCACGAGGGCCACCTGTCGCTCATGCGCGAAGGGCGCAAGCGGGCCGACGTGGTGGCCGCCTCCATCTTCGTCAACCCGACCCAGTTCGGTCCCAAGGAGGACCTGGGGCGCTACCCGCGTGACTTTCAGGGCGACCTGGCCAAGTGCGCCAGCGCGGGCGTGGAGGTCGTCTTCGCGCCCGAGCCGTCCGTCATGTACCCGCCGGGCTATCAGACGTACGTGGAGGTAACGGAGGTGAGCCAGGGGCTGTGCGGCGCTCGGCGGCCCGGGCACTTCCGGGGCGTGGCCACCATCGTCACGCAGCTCCTGTGCCTGTTCCGGCCGGACGTGTCCCTGTTCGGAGAGAAGGACTACCAGCAGCTCCAGGTGATCAAGGCCCTGAACCGGGACCTGCACCTGGGCGGTGAAGTGCTGGGCATGCCCACGGTGCGCGAGGCGGACGGGCTGGCGATGAGCTCGCGCAATGCCTACCTCACTGCGGAGGAGCGGCAGCGGGCCCTGGCCATCTCACGGGGGCTCCAGGCGGCGCAGGCGCTGCACCGGGCCGGTACCTCGGACGGGGTGGCGCTCACCGAGGCGGTGCGCCGGGAACTTCGAGCGGCGGAGCTGCGGGAAGACTACGTGGAGCTGGTGGACGCCGAGCGCTTGACGTCTCTGTCCGCGGTCCAGCCGGGCCAGCCAGCGCGCCTGCTCGTGGCCGCCTTCTGCGGTGCTACACGGCTGATCGACAACCAGCCCATCGGAGGTTAGAGGACGCGCATATGGCTGGGGGCAAGGCGAAGGGGGTGGGGAGCGAGCCGGGGGTGCGAGTCATCGCCGAGAACCGGAAGGCTCGCGCCGCCTACACGGTGGACGAGAAGCTCGAGGCAGGGCTGCAGCTCCAGGGCAGCGAGGTGAAGGCCCTGCGCGAAGGCACGGCCAACCTGTCGGACGCCTACGCGCTCCCCAAAGGCAGCGAGCTGTATCTGCTGAATGCCCACATTGGCTCCTACAAGCCGGCCAATGTGTTCACCCATGAGCCCACGCGGGGGCGCAAGCTGCTGCTCCATCGCGCGGAAATCGACCGCTGGGCAGCGAAGGTGCGAGAGCGCGGTTATTCCATCATCCCGCTTGTGCTGTACTTCAAGAATGGGCGGGCCAAGGTGGAGCTGGGGCTCTGCCGCGGCAAATCGCACGAAGACCGGCGACAGGACATCAAGGAACGGGAGACGAAGCGGGAGATGGACCGGGAAGTGCGCCGTCGCTGAAGACGGCCTCCAGTCCCGCCTTGGATACGGATGGACAAGAAGGGTCCCGACAAGAAGGAGCGGCTGCTGGCCGCTCTCGAGCAGGGCATGGTGATGATTCACTTGGACGCGCGCCGCCCGGGGGTGCTCGTCCCGTCGGAACTGCGCAACGAGTCCCACCTGCGCCTCAACCTCTCCTATCGCTTTGATCCGCCGGATCTCTCGGTCACCGAGTGGGGCGTTCGCTCCACGCTGAGCTTCGGTGGCAAGCGCTTCACCGTGGCGGTGCCCTGGTCGGCGCTGTTCGCCATCGCCAGCCACGTGACGAAGGAGCTGTTCTGGATGTACCCGGACGACATGCCGGCGGAACTGCTCCAGCAGACGATGGTGACGACCAAGGTGTCCACGCAGGAGGTGGTGCCCACGCCCGCGCCGGCTCCCGCGTCGGCGGAGGCGCGTCCCAGGGCGGTGCTCCGGGAGGTGCCCAGCGGTGAGGGCAAGGAGCCCGAGCCCGAGGGACCTCGGGACGAGCCGCCCACGCCACGCAAGGGCCACCTGCGCCTGGTGAAGTGAGGCGCGCGCTAGCGCTGCTTCTGCAACTTCACGTCGAAGTGCGCCGGGGCGCCACCGGTGAAGGTTCCCTTCCACGGCTTGTAGCCCGGCAGTGAGACCTGCACAGGGATGTCCGCGCCCGCCGGGTAGACATTGTCCATGAGCAGCGGCGTGGTGCCCTTGTCCTCGCCATTCACCCGTACCTGGGCTCCCTCGGGCTGGCTGCGGACGATGAGCGGCGGCAGCTCGGCGGGGGTGGTGGATAAGGTGGTGCGCACCATGTTCTCGGCACTCGGCAGCAGCACCTTGAGGTGGGGCAGGGCATAGTACCCACCCGCCACGAGCACCCCCAGCACGCCCAGTCGCAACGCCCATCGCACCCAGGGCGAGCGCCGATCCGGCTCCCAGAGCGTCTCCTGACGGGCCGCTCGCTCCTGCAACTCGAGCTTCTCCTCGGGGATCTCCACCGCGCTGAGCGGAGCCGCCGCCAGGGGCGCGGGACCCTGGCTGGTCAGGTTCGCGGCGCAGCGATCACACGGCGCGTAGGCCGAGGGCAGGGGCGAGTCGCAGCGCACACAGCGGAAGGACGGGGCAGGCTCTTGCGCGGGATGCGCTGCCACCCCTGGATACGTCCTCGCGAGGGCGGGCTCCGCGGAGACATCCTCGGATGGCCCATTCACCCCTTGCCCCGAGAGGTCGAGCTCCAGGGAGGGGAGGGCGTTCGCGCCCGGCTGGGTGTCGACGGGGACAACGGGAGAGGGAGGCGAGATGAGCCGCCCGCTCATGCTCAGCTCCCGAGACCCAGGCGCCAGGGACCACTCGGCGGACGCCTCGATGCCCCGGATTCCAGGGGGAGGAGCCGCAGGGGGAGGCGCGGGAGGAGACGCGCGAGGAGCCGCCGCGAGAGGAGGCTGCGCGGCCGCGGGCTCCCGTGCCGCCTCGGCCTGCTCGAGCAGGGTGGGGGGCAGGTTCAGCTTGGCGAGGAAGTCCGCCAGCGCGTGAGAGGTGGCGGGCTCTCCAGCGCGGGCGAGGTAGCGCGCGAGCGCCTCGGCCATGGCCTCTGGCTGGGCGAAGCGCGCCTCGGGCTGCTTGGCCAGCGCGCGCATCACCACCTCGACCAGGGGCTCGGGCACGTGGGTGAGGGGCGGAGGCTCGCGCTGGGCGATGGCCATGGCGACGATGATCGCCTCGGACGAGTCGCTGAAGGGGTGCTGCCCGGTGAGCAGCTCATAGAGGACGATGCCCAGGGAGAACTGATCGCTGGCGGCGGTGGCGGGCGCGCCAGTGACGACCTCGGGCGCGGCGTAGGAGGGCTTGCCCTTGAAGACGCCGGGCTGGGTGCCGTTGGAGACGCCTTCCAGCCGGGCGATGCCGAAGTCCGTCACCTTTACCTCACCCTCGCGGGACACGAGGATGTTGGACGGGGAGATGTCACGGTGGGCGGTGAGCACCGGCCGCCCGTTGTGAGTGCGCCGGTAGGCGTGGATGAGGCCGGCGAGCGCCTGGGCCCCGATGAAGGCCACCAGGTGCGGGGGAAAGCGCGTGCCCTGCCTCTTCGCGCGGCGGATCAGCGCGCCCAGATCCCACCCGTTCACCAGCTCCATCACCAGGAACAGGCCGTCGGCGTCGGTGCCCACGTCGTACACGCTGACGAGGTTCTGGTGGTGCAGGTGCGTGGCCAGCTTGGCCTCGGAGAGGAACATCTTGGCGATGCCCTCCTCCTTGGCCAGGTACGGAAGGATGCGCTTGATGGCGACGTGCTTCTCGAAGCCCTCGGCGCCTCGGGACAGGCCCAGGAACAGCTCCGCCATGCCTCCAGAGGCCAGGGGCCGCACGAGCCGGTAGCGTTCGTTCACGGCAGCTCCCTCCGGTCCCTCAGCCCTGGGGCTGGGTGATGTCGCGCAGGAGCTGCCAGGGGTAGATGCCGGTGCTGTGCCCGTCGCTGAAGGTGAAGGTCAGCGCGTAGTTGCCCACCGGCTGCAGCGCCTGGACGCGGGTGTCCGCGGGCACGCGGTTCGGGTCGAGGGTGCGCTGGTGAGTCCACTCGTCCACGCAGGCGGCGCACGGACACTGCTGGCGCAGCACCTGCGCGGAGGCGGAGGTGTGGACTCCATCATCCCAGGTCAGCGTCAGGCGCATGCTGTCCGGTGCGAGCTGGACGTCGGTGGCCTTGACGGGCTTGGGGGCTGGCTTGATGCGATCCCAGAAACTCACCGGTTCACCTTACCTGAATCTCACGAGGCGAGCTTCACAGGTTGGCGGTGGCCTTCCAGGCGCACACCCTTCTTCTGCAGCACGCGGCGCAGGGCCTCCACCACCTTGGGGTCGAGCTGCGCGCCGCTGAGCTTGTCGAGGATCTGCATGGCCTGCTCCAGCGGCATGGCCTTCTGGTAGGGGCGCGTGGAGGTACAGGCGTCGAAGGTGTCCGCGCAGGCGACGATGCGCGCCAGCATGGGAATCTCCTCGCCCTTGAGCTTGTCCGGGTAGCCACTGCCATCCCAGCGCTCGTGGTGGCTGCGCACGCAGGCGCGCACCGAGGTGAGGAAGCTCACCGGCCCGATGATGGAGTCACCGATGGCCGGGTGCTCGCGCATGATGGCCATCTCCGCGTCAGTGAGCCGCGACTGCTTGCAGAGGATGGACTCGACGATGCCGATCTTCCCGATGTCGTGGAGGATGCCGCCATACTGGAGCTGCTTGAGCTGGCGCTCGGGCAGGGTCAGCTCCCGGCCGATCTCCACCGCCACGTCTCCCACTCGCTGGCTGTGGCCGCGGGTGTAGGCGTCCTTGGAGTCGATGGAGTTGGCCAGCGCGACGATGGTCTCCAGGTAGCCCTGCTCCAGGCTCTCGTAGAGCCGGCGGTTCTCCATGTCGTAGGCCATGAGCTGCTTGCTCATGTAGTTGAACGTCTGGGCCAGCTCGCCCAGCTCGTTCTTCTGGCGGATCTCCACCTCGGCGCCGAACTTGCCGCCGGCCAGCTCCAGCGCCTTGGCGGTGAAGTTCTTCAGGGGGCGCGTGAGGTTGCGAGAGAAGACGGCGGCCAGCACCAGCGCCACGAGGATGGCGCCGCCCAGGGCCATCAGGATGCGCCGCTCCATGGAGCCTACCTGGTGGTAGGCCTGCACCACCGGCTGCTCGGAGACGATGGCCCAGCCCAACTCGGGCAGCACCGTGTAGGCGGCCACCGTGGCGTCCTTGCCCTTGCCGAAGTTGCCGACGTGGAAGTGCTCCGAGTCGGGCGAGTGGGTGAGCTGCCGCAGCAGGTGCTCCACGGGGCCGCGCTGGGAGATGTCCGGGTTCTCTCCGAGCGCCGCGCCGCCCGCCAGCAGGTGGCCGTGGCGGTCCGTCACATAGAAGAAGCCGCTGGAGCCCACGCGCTCCTGAAGGAGGAGCTCCTGCAGGCCCGCGAGGGACAGGTCCGCGGCGATGTAGCCCTTGACCGGCTCGCCCACGGGGAAGGCCAGCGTCAGCACCGGGACGTGCTGGGGCCCCTGATGCACCACCTCCGCGTAGCTCATGCCGGTGAGGCCCTGGAGCAGGGCGCGGGCGCGCGCCTCGTGCTCGGCCACCGCGGTGGGAGGCAGGTCATTCACGGCGAAGGCCTGCAGGCCCGGCATCCGCTCGCCCTGCGCGGTGAAGACGGTGATGGCCAGCACCTCACGGTGTTGGCTGAGCACCGAGCCCAGCAGCGCGCGCTGCTGAACCGGCGGGTGCGTGAAGAAGGCGGTGTTGGTCAGCGCCACCACTGCTTCGGTGGGCTCGGACAGGAGGTTGTCGAGCTTCAGCCGCAGCTGCTTGACGCGCTCTTGCGCCAGCTCCTGCGCGTCGCGCACGAGCAGCTCGCGGGTGTGGGAGACAGACAGCCACCCCACCATCAGCGTGGGGATGATGCTGGCCACGAGCATCAGCAGGAGGATGGCTTTGAAGAGGCGCACGCGTTCTCGTCCCTGATGCTATTTCCAGCTGGGCTCGCCTACCTGGAGCTTCACGCGATCCTCGATGAGTTCGAAGAGGCGCTCGGCGGATGCGTCGGATTTCTGGCTTTCACCCAGGGCTCGCACCGTCCATCGATAACGGCCGGCGGGGAGCGCTGGCAATTGCCACTGTGTGGCGGGCACGGTCTGGCGCAGGGGCGGGCCCTGGACGGGGTGTACCTCCACCTCGTACTGCTTGGCGCCAGGGACGGGGCGCCACGCCAGCGTCACCGGGCCCAGCTGGCCCTTGATGGGCGTGAACTTGAGCTTCTGGCCCTCGCTGGGAGAGCGGAGCTGGGGCACCTCCAGCGGAGGGGCGGGAGGAGGTGGCGGCTGCCCCTTCTCCACGCGCACCGTCTCACCGGGGCTGACCGGCCGGGTGACGCTCTCGGCGTTGACGCGCACCGGCGGCCCCGACTGGACGGAGACGGTGGTGTCCCCGCCCTCGCTCACCTTCACCTGGAAGGAGGAGGGCTGGCCCGTGCCCGGAGACAGCAGGGCCCAGGCGTTGTCGGCGGCCTTGGCGGCGGACTGGTAGTCGGCGGACTGGAAGTGCGCCTCGGCCTCTCGCAGCTTGGCCGAGGCCTCCTCGCGCCGGGTGGCCTGGCGGTCCGCCTGAGCTACGGCGCTGCGCGCGGTCTCCAGCGCGCTCAGGGCCCGGGCCCGGTCCTCCTCGGGCGGCAGCTTGAGCTTGGTGCCAGGAGCCACGGCGTCCGAGGTCAGCTGGTTGAGCGCCCGGAGCTCACTGGCGCCCTTGGGGTCTCCCAGCGTGCGCTCGGCGACCTGGGCCAGCGACTCACGCTCGTTCACCACGACCAACCGCTCCGCGGGCGTGGCCGAGAGCCAGACCAGGAGGAAGAGGGCGCTTCTCATTGGAATACGATCTCCCTTCCCGCCTGGACGGTGGCCGAAGGCGTGGAGACGGAGAGCGACTGGGTGGAGGGCGTCTCCAGCGCGGCGTCCACCTGCCCCTTGAGCAGGGTGAGGTCCGTGCGCTGCTGGCCCGGCCGTGGCCGCGTCTCGGCGATACCGATCAGCGCATCCTCTCCCAGGTTCACCCGGCCCCCATTGCCGAAGACGATGCGCGCGCTGGCCCCCGCGGCGGTGCGCACCTTGTCATTCTCGAAGAGGGGCATGCCGTCTTGCGCGGAGATCCATTCATCTCCCACGACCCGCTTGAGCTTCACATCCCCCCGCACCTCCCGCAGGTGCGCGCGTGGCTCCGGCGCCTTCGGCGGGGTCGCGGAGGGCGCGGGTGGCTTCTCATCGGCGGTGCAGCCGAAGGGCATGGCCGAGAGCGCGAGGGCGAGGAGCATGAAGGAGCGGCGACCGGTCACGAGAGGTTCCAGGGCGCGCAGTGTAGCCCGGGAGCCACCGTGCTCGCACGGGCCGATCATTCCCCGCCCGTTAATCCACCAGGCGGCGGTGCTGCAGGCACGGCAGGTTGCGGCGGATGCGGGCCTGGAGGTCCGGGTCCACCGGCGCCAGCGCCAGCCCCTCTCCCTCCGAGGCCCGCGCGGTGACGAGCCCCCATGGGTCCACCACCATGGCGTGACCATAGGTGACGCGCTTGTCGGAGTGCCGCCCACCTTGTGCGGGGGCGATGACGTAGCACTGGTTCTCGATGGCGCGGGCGCGCAGCAGCACCTCCCAGTGGTCCTTGCCCGTCATCAAGGTGAAGGCCGCTGGCACCGCCAGCATGGTGGCTCCCTGAGCGACCAGGCGTCGGTACAGCTCCGGGAAGCGCAGGTCGTAGCAGACGGAGAGCCCCAGCCGGCCCACCTCCGTGGTGGCCGCCACCACCTCTGTGCCGGGAGCCACCACCGCGGACTCGTGGTAGGTCGCCCCGTCTCCCACATCCACATCGAACAAGTGCATCTTGCGGTAGACGCCCAGCCGCTCGCCGTCCGGCCCGAAGAGGGTGCTGGTGTTGTAGAGGCGGCCGCCCGGGGCTCCGGTCTCGAGGATGGAGCCGGCCAGCACGGTGATGTTCTGCTCACGGGCCACCTCCGCCATGCGGGACAGGGTGGGGCCCTCCAGGGACTCGGCGGCGCTGGGACGTTCGACCTCGGAGCCCATCCAGCTGAAGTTCTCGGGCAGCCCCACCAGACGGGCTCCCAACTTCGCCGCCTGCCGGACGAGCCGGGTGGCGACTTCGAGGTTGTAGGCCTTGTCCGCGGTGGACACCATCTGAGCGGCGGCGATCAGGTGCATGGGGGCGTTATAACGGGATGGAGGGCGTGGAACCCTTGGGAATCATTGTCCTTGGGGGCCGTGTTCTACCTTGAGCATGGGTGCGTCATCCTTTACACGCCGTCTGGGCGTGTGCTAGGGGACCCGCCCGACATTTTTCGACGGCAGTTCTTCGAAAAGTGGGCCGACGTGCCCGCTTTTCTTTTTTTGGAGCCAGGTTTCCGGACGCATGGCGGAGAGCAACTTCAAGCAGACGGTGGAAGAGCGGGCGATGAGCCTGCTGGAGCCCATCGTTGCGGGCGAGGGGCTGGAACTCGTCGACCTCGAGTTCCTCCGCGAGCGCGAGGGGTGGGTGTTGCGCCTGTTCATCGACAAGCCTGGCGGTCGGGTGGGCTTGGACGAATGCACGCAGGTGTCCCGGGCGGTGGAGCCAAGCCTGGACGTCGAGGATTTCATCCCCAACGAGTACAACCTCGAGGTCTCCAGCCCCGGGGTCAACCGGCCTCTGAAGAAGCCGGCCCACTACGCGCGGGTGAAGGGACAGAAGGTCAAGGTGAAGACCTTCGGTCCCATCGGCGACCCGCCCCGCAAGAACTTCACTGGCACGCTCGCTGAGGTGACAGGGGAGGACATCGCGGTCGAAGTGGAGGGGGCGGGCAGCTTCCGCATCCCCTTCAAGGACATCGCCAAGGCCAACCTGGAGTTCGAGTTCTAGCCGTCGACATACAGGGCGCGCCGTGGAGCGGCGGGCCCGTGGACCCTTTTAGGAGAACGAAGACCATGCCTGCTCAAGCCAACCCCGCCGTCAACCTCAACCTCGTCCTCGACCAGGTCGCCAAGGACAAGGGCATCGAGAGGGGTGTGCTGATCGCGACCCTCGAGGACGCGATGAAGACCGCGGCCAAGAAGCACTTCGGCCAGGACCGCAACCTCGAGGCGAAGTACGACCCGGAGAAGGGCGTGGTGGAGCTGTTCCAGGCCATCGTCGTGGTGGATGAGATCACCGACCCGGTGCAGGCGGTGAACCAGATCCTCCTGGGCGAGGCCCGCAAGAAGGGCATGGAGGTCGAGGCCGGCGACGAGCTCGTCTTCCAGATCTTCTACCGCGACGAGGACGCCGCCGAGGCGAAGGCGCAGGACGACCAGTACGGGGACATCCTCCGGCTGAAGACGTTCCGCCGTGGCTTCGGCCGCATCGCCGCGCAGACGGCCAAGCAGGTCATCCTCCAGCGCACGCGGGATGCGGAGCGCGAGAACGTCTTCAACGAGTACAAGGACCGCAAGAACGAGATCGTCACGGGCATCGCCCGCCGGTTCGAGCGCGGCAACATCATCGTGGACCTGGGCCGCGCCGAGGCGGTGCTGCCGGTGCGCGAGCAGGTGCCGCGCGAGACGTACCGCCCGGGTGACCGCGTGCAGGCCTACGTGCTGGACGTGCTGCGCGAGTCCAAGGGCCCTCAGATCGTCCTGAGCCGCGCCTCGGTGAACCTGCTGACGAAGCTCTTCGAGATGGAGGTGCCCGAGATCGCCGAGGGCATCGTCGTCATCGAGGCGGCGGCGCGCGAGCCGGGCGGCCGGGCGAAGATCGCCGTGAGCAGCCGGGACGCGGACGTCGACCCGGTGGGCGCGTGCGTGGGCATGAAGGGCAGCCGCGTGCAGGCGGTGGTGCAGGAGCTGCGCGGCGAGAAGATCGACATCGTCCCCTACGACGAGGATCCGGCCCGCTTCGTGTGCGCCGCGCTGGCGCCCGCCGAGGTCAGCCGCGTCATCATCGACGAGGCCAACCACGCCATGGAGCTCATCGTCCCGGACGACCAGCTCTCCCTGGCCATCGGGCGGCGCGGGCAGAACGTGCGCCTGGCGGCCCAGCTGACGGGCTGGAAGCTGGACATCAACAGCGAGAGCCGCGTGCGCGAGATGCGCGAGTTCGCCAACCGCTCGCTCGGCGCGCTGCCCGGCATCAACGAGATGCTCATCGAGACGCTCTACGCCCATGGCTTCCGGCAGGCCAAGGACGTGGCCGAGGCCAGCCCCGATGTGCTCTCGCAGATTCCGGGCTTGGACCCCGCGCGCATCCCCGCGATGCAGGAGGCGGCGCGCAAGCAGATGGTGGACGACGCGGCCGAGCTGTCGCGCATGGACCACGAGCGGGAGCAGGCGCGCATCGCCGAGGCCCGCCGCCACCCGGATGAGCTGAGTCAGGCCGAGAGAATGGCTCGCGTCCGCGGCCTCGGCGAGAAGACCATCGAGGCGCTCATGTCCACCGGTTACAAGACGGTGGAGGAGATCGCCAACGAGAAGGATCTCCAGAAGCTCGGCGACGTGCCGGGCGTCGGAATCAAGAAGGCCCGCCAGCTCAAGAGCGCGGCCGAGAACTACCTGGTGGAGGAGGCCAAGCTCCGGGCCGAGCTCAATGCCGAGCGCGGGCTGCCTCCTCCCTCCGCGTCCGGGAGCGCGGAAGTCGCCAAGTCCCCGTAAGCTGTCCGGCCGGAGGGTGGGATGAGCCCGAAGTCCCGTTCCGGCCCCTCGCAGGGCCCTCTGCCAGAAGGGCCCGTTCGCAGCTGTGTCGGCTGCGGAGCCCGGCGCTCACAAGCCGAGCTCACCCGGGTCGCCTTGGACCCGGAAGGTGAAGTGGTGGTGGACAAGGAGAGGCGGCTGCCCGGCAGGGGCGCCTACCTCTGCGGTGCCGGGTGTCTGACGGCGGCGCTCAAGCGGAAGGCCTTCGGGCGGGCCTTTCGAGGAAGGGCGGGCAAGGTTGACCCGCTGAAGCTCGGGCAGGCGTGGGAGTCTGGCTCGGGGCCTTGAGGGGTGGCGAGGGGGAGTGGGTGTTAAGGACCACTCGCACACATTTTTGGATTAGGGTGCTGCGCCCCGGTATCGGCGGAGCAGAAGGCCAAGCAACGTATGTCGAAGAAGCGCGTTCACGAAATCGCCAAAGAGCTCAAGAACCACGGCATCGAGCTCGACAACAAGGAGGTCGTCACCGAGCTCGCGGCGCTCGGTTACGACGTCAAGAGCCATTCGTCCTCGCTCGATGACGATCAGGCCACGGCTGCGGTCCAGAAGATCTTGGACAAGCGCAAGCCGAAGCAGGCCGCACCGCCGGTGACGGCCAAGGGCTTCGTGGTGCGCCGCAAGGTCGGCCCGCCCGCCGGAGCCACGAGCGAGCAGGCCCCCGAGGCGGCCTCCGAGGCTTCACAGGCGGCTCAGCCCGAGCCCGAGGTGGAGGCTCCTCGCGTCGCCGCGCAGCCCGAGCCCGAGCCTGAGGTCGAGGCTCCTCGCGCCGCCGCGCAGCCCGAGCCAGTAGCCGAGGCGCCGAAGGCTCCCGCGCAGCCCGAGCCTGCCACCACCGAGGCTCCTCGCGCCGCCGCGCAGCCCGAGCCTGTGGCCGAGGCGCCGAAGGCTCCCGCGCAGCCCGAGCCTGCCACCACCGAGGCTCCTCGCGCCGCCGCGCAGCCCGAGCCCGTGGCTGAGGCGCCGAAGGCTCCCGCGCAGCCCCAGCCCGCCGTCGAGGCGCCCCGGGCCGCCGTGCAGCCGCCGGTCTCCACGCCGCCGCGTTCTCCCGTTCAGGAAAGGTCTTCCTTGCCCACGACTCCCCCGCGCACGCCGGTTCCTCCGACAGTCCGGACGCCCGGCACGCAGGCGACCGTCATCTCCCGTCCGGCGCCCGGCATGTCCGGTCGTCCCGGTGGTCCGTCCCAGGGGGGTCGTCCCGGTGGTCCGGGTGGCCGTCCTGGCGCGCCGATGCATGGCGGTCGTCCGGGTGGTCCCGGGCAGCAGCACCGGCCGGGTGGTCCCGGTCAGTACCGTTCGAGTGGTGGCCCGGGCTCCGGTCCGGTGCGTCCCACCTCTTCGCCGGGAATTGGCGGTGGCGCTCAGGCTTCGGCCTCGCCGACCCAGCCCGGGCAGCCGCCCGTCATGGTCGGCGGCGTGCCGCACGCCCCGGTCTCGCAGGAGCAGCGCCAGATGCGCCCCACGGCCACCCAGGCCGTCGTCATCTCGCGCCCGCTCATCCAGGTTCGCCGCGTAACGCCCACGACGTCCGCGCAGAAGCAGTACCCGATGGCGCCGGGCAAGAAGGCCATCGGCGAGGTGCGCGAGTTCAAGGTCGTCCCGGATCACGCCGGTCGCGGCCGTGAGCTGGTCGACGTCTCCAAGAACAAGGACAAGGCGCCGCGCAAGAGGGGTGGACCCAATGACACGTCCATCTCCAAGCAGGAGCTGACGGACCTGGTCTGGGGTCGCGTCAACATCCCCGTTCGCGGCAAGAAGAAGAAGCCGACGAAGAAGGGCGCCAAGACGCAGATCACCCAGATGGCCGAGGAGAAGAAGGTCATCAAGCTCCAGGAGGGCATCAGCGTGTCCGACCTGGGTCAGCGCATGGGTATCCGCACCGCGGACATCATCAAGAAGCTGATGGGTCTGGGGAAGATGGCCACCGCCAACCAGATGGTGGACGCGGACACCGCGGAGCTCATCGCCACCGACTACGGCTGGAAGGTGGACCGGGTGGGCTTCGAGGTGGAGGACTACCTGCCCGAGGTGGAGCTGAAGCCCGAGGACGAGCGCACCCGTCCGCCGGTCGTCACCGTCATGGGCCACGTCGACCACGGAAAGACGAGCCTGCTGGACGCCATCCGCTCGGCCAACGTGGCCTCGGGCGAGGCGGGCGGCATTACGCAGCACATCGGCGCCTACAGCGTCACCACCAAGCGCGGTGACCTGACGTTCCTGGACACCCCGGGCCACGAGGCCTTCACGTCCATGCGCGCTCGCGGCGCCAACGTGACGGACATCGTCATCCTGGTGGTGGCCGCGGACGACGGCGTGATGCCTCAGACGATCGAGGCCATCAAGCACGCCAAGGCCGCCGAGGTCCCCATCGTCGTCGCCATCAACAAGATGGACGTGCCGGGCGCCAACCCGGACCGCGTGAAGAAGGACCTGGCCAGCCACGAGCTGGTGCCCGAGGAGTGGGGCGGCGAGACCATCATGGTCCCCGTCTCCGCCAAGCAGAAGATGGGCTTGGACCTGCTGCTGGAGAACGTCGTGCTGCAGGCCGAGGTGCTCGAGCTGACGAGCAACCCGGCTCGTCCGGCGGTGGGCGCCATCATCGAGGCCAAGCTGGATCGCGGTCGTGGCCCCGTGGCCACCGTGCTGGTGCAGGAGGGCACGCTGCGGTTGGGCGATGCCATCGTCACTGGCACCCACTACGGGCGCGTTCGCGCGATGAACAACAGCCGCGGCGAGATGGTGAAGGAAGTGCTGCCGGGCTACTGCGCGGAGGTCATCGGCCTGTCGGGCGTGCCCACCGCGGGTGACGCCATCAACGTGGTGGCGGACGAGAAGGCGGCCAAGCAGATCGGCGATCACCGCGGCATGAAGGAGCGTCAGGCGGACCTCAGCAAGGTCAGCCGCGAGACGCTGGATCAGCTCTTCGCCAAGACGAAGGCGGGCGGCGGTCCCAAGGAGCTGCGCGTCGTCATCAAGGCGGACGTGCAGGGCTCGGCCGAGGCCGTCAAGCAGGCGGTGCAGAAGCTGGCCACCCACAAGGTCAAGGTGGAGGTCATCCACACCGGCGTGGGTGCCATCACCGAGTCGGACGTGATGCGCGCGGCTGCTTCCAAGGGCCTGGTGCTGGGCTTCAACGTGAAGCCGGAGTCGGGCGCGGAGTCGGCGGCCAAGGCTCAGGACGTCACGCTGCAGGGCTACAGCATCATCTACGAGCTCATCGACGGTGTGCGCACGGCCATGGAGGAGCTGCTGGAGCCCATCCGCACCGAGCGCAAGCTGGGTCGCGCGGAGGTCCGCAACACCTTCAACGTGCCGAAGCTGGGCACCATCGCCGGTGCGGCGGTGCTGGAGGGTGTCATCCGCCGCGGCGCCTTCGTGCGCCTCATGCGCGAGAACAAGCAGCTGTTCTCCGGAAAAATGGCGTCGCTCAAGCGCTTCAAGGACGACGTCAAGGAAGTGGCGCAGGGCTTCGAGTGCGGTATCGGCATCGAGAACTACAACGACCTCAAGCAGGGCGACATCATCGAGGCCTACGAGATCGAGGAGACGCGCCAGAGCCTGACGTAAGCCCATCGTCGCCTTCGGCGCAGTTCACCGTTGGCCCCGGCGGCTGGCCCAAGTGCCGCCGCCGGGCAGAGGGCCCGTCATGTTCGTGTGTGTCTCACGTCTCACCCTTCAGATTCCCGAGAGCGGCTCGCTCAAGGCCAAGCGTCAGGTGCTTCGTCGGGTGACGGAGCGGGTGAAGGCCCGCTTCAACGTCGCCGTGGCGGAGGTGGACGACCAGGACCTCTGGCAGAAGGCCTCCATCGCTCTCGCCGTGGTGGGCAACGAGCGCCGCCACGTGGATGAGCAGATGGAGAAGATCATCCACTTCGTGGAGGAGATGTACGTCGCTCCCCTCATCTCCCGGGAGAAGGAGATCCTCGCGCTCGGGGACAAGCTCTTCTCGCACGAGCTGGCGCCGGAGGCTCCCGAGGCGGGAGACACGGAAGAAGCGCCGGAAGGGGAGCAGGAGGGCTTGAGCCCCGATGAGCTGATTGCCAGCTTGAACCGGGCGGAGCGCTCCATGGCGGAGGCCGAGGGGATGGGGGACTGGGAACGGCGGCACGAGGGGCAGGAGGGCCGGGAAGGCACGGGCAAGCCTGCTCCCTCGCGGGGCGGCCCGTTGACGCTGGATGAAGCCCGGGTACGCGCGCGCAACCTGCGCAACCCCCGGGACTGGGAGAAGAAATGAGTACGCATTCGCGACCGGAGCGCGTGGGCCAGGAGATCCAGGCCGCCATTGGCCAGATCCTCACCCGCGGCGAGCTGCGCGACCCGCGCATCGGCTTCATCACCATCACCGGAGTGAAGGTCTCGCCGGACCTGCGCGTGGCCCGCGTCTTCTACTCGATGCTGGGCACCGAGAAGGAGCGCGAGGACACGCAGAAGGGCTTGGAGGCAGCCAAGGGCTTCATCCGCCGGGAGGTGACGTCGGTGGTGAACCTGCGGGTGTCCCCGGAGATCTTCTTTTCCTTCGATGCGTCGGTGGGCGAGGGCGACAAGATCGACCGGCTGCTGCGCGAGGTCCGCGAGAAGGAAGGCTGGTAACCGCGTCGCGCGGCATCCATGATGTAAGGCAGTCATGGACGGCGTTCTGGTCATCGACAAGCCCTCGGGTCCCACCTCGTTCGACGTGGTGCGGCAGGTACGTGCGCTGCTGAAGGTGAAGAAGGCGGGGCACACCGGCACGTTGGATCCGATGGCCACGGGCGTCCTGCCCCTCTGCCTGGGAGACGCCACCAAGGTGGCGGGCTTCATCACCGAGGGGGACAAGGCCTACGAGGCCACGGTGCGCCTGGGCGTGGAGACGGACACCCAGGATGCCCAGGGGAAGGTGATGGCGGAAGCGCCGGTGCCGCCCCTGACGTCCGCCATGCTGGAGACGGCGCTGGCGTCCTTCCGAGGCACCTTCGAGCAGGTGCCGCCCATGTTCTCGGCGGTGAAGGTGGATGGCAAGCGCCTGTACGAGTTGGCCCGGGCGGGCGAGGAGGTGGAGCGAGCGAGCCGCCAGGTGACGGTGTACGAGCTGGTGCTGCGCGACTTCTCGGCCAACACGCTGCGGCTCTCGGTGCGCTGCTCCAAGGGCTTCTTCGTCCGCACGCTGGCCTATGACCTGGGCCGGGCGCTGGGCTGCGGCGCCCACCTGGAGGCGCTGCGCCGCACCATGAGCGGCCCGTTCACGCTGTCCCAGGCGCTGCCGCTCTCGGAGCTGCCGAAGCTGGCGCAGGACCGGGCGGCCATCACCCCTCGCCTGCTGTCCGTGTCCGAGGCGCTGTCCAACCTGCCACCGCTCCGGGTGAGCGCGGCGGAGGCTGCCCGGGTCACCCACGGCGTGCCGCTGGAGGCGCCGCCCATGCCGGGCCGCGTCCGGGTGCTCGGGCCGGACGACAAGCTGCTGGCCGTCGCCGAGGTGGTGCGCGGCCGGCTCAGCTACCTGCGCGTGCTCGCCTGAAAGGGGGAGGCGCGTGGCCCGACCGCTCGACATCACCGTGGTGGTCGCTCCCTCCCTGCGCGGGGCCTTCGAGGGCCGGCAGGTGGTGAACCTGGGCGTGCCCGCCACGGCCCATGTGGGAGACGTGCTGGAGACGCTGCTGCGGCTCTACCCGCGCCTGAACAGCCTGCTGGCGGGGGACAAGGGGCCTCCGGGTGGGCGCTACCTGCACGTGGCGCTGGATGAGCACGCGAGCCGGGAACTGGCTCAGGGGCGGGGAGGGCTCGCTGCTGGACACAAAGTCTTCATCTTCGCCCTGTCCCGTCCTCCAGCGAGCAGCCGGACGAGCCTCGAAGGTTGACCGCCCGTGTAGGTGAAGCTTATAAGCCCCCCCGCTGTTAGTAGGGAAATGCCCGGTCTGTACCCCTCCGCGGACCGCGGCCTCTGAGCAGTTCCACCGGAGTGGGACGTAGAAAAGAGAGAACCATGTCGTTGCATCAGGAACGCAAGAGCGAGCTCGTTACGAAGTTCCGGACCCACGAGACGGACACCGGGTCTCCCGAGGTGCAGGTGGCGCTGCTGTCCGAGCGCATCAACATGCTCACCGAGCACTTCAAGACCCACAAGAAGGACCACCACTCTCGGCGCGGTCTGCTGAAGCTGGTGGGTCAGCGTCGTCGGCTCCTGGACTACCTGAAGACCAAGGACACCGTGCGCTACCGCAAGCTCATCGAGGGCCTCGGTATCCGCAAGTAGGCCTGTAGAACCCGGGGCGCTGGCATTCACCAGCGCCCCGCGCATTTGTTGGTTGTTGGAGAGAGGCGGGGCGAAGCAGGAGCAAGGGCGAGGGTGCTGTCGGAAGTTTTGGTTTCCGTTCGGAGTGGCTGACCGCTGTCGGCCCCCGCGATCAGGGATCAAAATTCCGCAGAATCCCTGCCGGCGCTCTCCAAGCGCCCCAATGTGCAGTCAGACCGCGGTTGCCCGATTCCGCCTGTCCAAGGCCCGGCGACCGCTCATCACCCAAAGCCCTCCGGCACGCGGACCCCACCCTCGCGGGTGCGAGGCGGGACGCGCACGGCAGGGGGCTTTCAGGAAGCAAAGGCAAGGACATGCTGAAGAAGAGCGTCAAGATTGGCGACAGTGAGCTGAGCATTGAAACGGGCCGTCTGGCCAAGCAGGCCGACGGCTCCGTGGTGGTTCGCTACGGCGACACCATGCTGCTGGTCACCGCGGTGAGCGCGCGGGAGAAGAAGGACGTCGACTTCCTGCCCCTCACGGTGGAGTACCAGGAGAAGCTGTACTCGGCGGGCCGCATCCCCGGCAGCTACTTCAAGCGCGAGGGCCGGCTGACGGAGAAGGAGACGCTGGCCAGCCGCCTGGTGGACCGCTCCGCCCGCCCGCTGTTCCCCGAGGGCTACGCGTACGAGACGCAGATCATCGCCGGCGTCATCTCCGCGGACCCGGAGAACGAGGGTGACATTCACGGCATCACCGGCGCCTCGGCGGCGCTGTGGGTGTCGGACATCCCGTTCAACGGCCCCATCGCGGGCATCCGCGTGGGCCGCGTGGAGGGGAAGTTCGTGGCCAACCCCACGGCCAAGCAGCGCGAGCAGAGCGACATCGACCTGGTCATGGCGGTGAGCCGCGAGGCCATCGTGATGGTGGAGGGTGGCGCCGAGGAGGTGAGCGAGGCGGACATGGTGGCCGCGCTCGAGTTCGGCAAGCAGGCCGTGCAGCCCGCGCTGGACATCCAGGACGAGCTGCGCCGCGAGCTGGGCAAGACGGTGCGCTCCTACGAGAAGCAGGCCTCCATCGACGAGGGGCTCAAGGCCAAGGTTCGTGAGCTGGCCTGGGACGGCATCGTCAAGGGCTACACCATCAAGGAGAAGGGCGCTCGCTACGAGACGCTGGGCAAGGCGAAGAAGGAGACCGTCGCCAAGCTCAAGGAGCAGCTGGGCGAGACGTTCACCCCCACCGTGGAGAAGCACGCCAAGCAGGTGGTGGAGGACCTGAAGTACGAGCACATGCGCCAGCTCACCGTGGACGGGGGCCGCATCGGCGCCCGTGGCCACGCGGAGGTCCGCAAGATTACGTGCGAGGTGGGCGTGCTCCCGCGCACCCACGGCAGCGCGGTGTTCACCCGCGGCGAGACGCAGGCGCTGGTGGTGACGACGCTGGGCACCAGCGAGGACGAGCAGCGCCTGGAGCTGCTGGGCGGCATGGCCTTCAAGCGCTTCATGCTGCACTACAACTTCCCGCCGTTCAGCGTGAACGAGACCAAGCCGCTGCGCGGCCCGGGTCGTCGCGAGGTCGGCCACGGCGCGCTGGCCGAGCGCGCCCTGCGCAACATGGCGCCCAAGAGCGACTCGTTCCCGTACACCATCCGCCTGGTGTCGGACATCCTGGAGTCCAACGGCTCCTCGTCCATGGCCTCGGTGTGCGGTGGCACGCTGGCGCTGATGGACGCGGGCGTGCCCATCAAGGCGCCGGTGGCCGGCATCGCCATGGGCCTGGTGAAGGAGGGCGACAAGGTCGCCATCCTCTCGGACATCCTCGGTGACGAGGACCACCTGGGCGACATGGACTTCAAGGTGTGCGGCACCTCGAAGGGCATCACCTCCATCCAGATGGACATCAAGATCACCGGTCTCACCACGGAGATCATGAGCCGCGCGCTGGAGCAGGCGCGTCAGGGCCGCATCCACATCCTGGGCGAGATGCTCAAGGCGATGCCCGAGGCCCGCAAGGAGATCAGCCAGTACGCTCCTCGCATCACCACCATCCAGATCCGTCCCGAGTACATCAAGAACGTCATCGGGCCGGGCGGCAAGGTCATCAAGGACATCATCGCGCGCACGGGCGCCTCGATTAACATCGAGGACTCGGGCCGGGTGGACATCGCGAGCGCCAACAGCGACGCGGTGAAGGCCGCCATCGCGATGATCCAGGCGCTCACGCGCGAGGCGGAGATCGGGAAGATCTACACGGGCACGGTGCGGAAGATCGCCGAGTTCGGCGCCTTCGTGGAGCTGTTCCCGGGCACCGACGGCCTCATCCACATCTCCGAGCTGTCGGACAAGCGCGTCAAGAGCGTGTCGGACGTGCTGAAGGAGGGCGACGAGGTGCTGGTGAAGGTGGTCAGCATCGACAAGACGGGCAAGATCCGCCTGTCGCGCAAGGAGGCCATGGCCGAGCGCGCCGCCGCTCAGCAGCAGACCACGCCGCCCACGGGTGACGGGGCTCCGGCCGCCGCGCCCACCACGCCTCCGACCGCGAAGGCCTGAGCAGGCTAGCAAGCTCCTCGGGTTGAGCCTGAGGAGCGGGTGCTCTCACGTCGCCCTCTTCCACCTCGGTGGGGGAGGGCGTTCGTGTTTCTGGAGGGCCGGGCTGGGTCACTTGGCACCTGGAGCCAATCCGGGGAAAAATCCTCCCTGCTGCCCGTGCGTTGAAGGCGCGAGCACGCTCCCGGAGCCCTCGTGTCCCTGCGCCCGCTGACGCCTCCCGCCCAGCCGTCCGGCCCTCTGTCGGGGCTGTCGCGCTTCATCGGCGGCTTCCGCTGGGCCTTCATGCCGCTGGGGCTGCTGGCCCTGGTCGCGGTGGGGGTTCACGCCGCGGCGGACACGCTCGATGACCGGTTGCTGACGCTGGTGGACATGGCGGATGCCGCCTTCGACCGGCTGGTGGGGTCCTCCACCGTCACCGAAGGGCTGGTGGACTTCGTGTCGCTCGAGCAGCGCACCCTCATTGCCCGTGCGCTGGCGCTGGTGTGGGAGCTGTCCGTGGACCTGGTGCTGGCCCTGCCCGCGCTGGGCTATCGCGAGTCCAAGGCGAAGGAGGAGGAGCCGTGGCGCAAGTACCTGGCGCAGGACACGCGCCCCACCTGGCGCCAGCTCTTCCAGCGGTCGCTGCGCAAGCCCACCACGATGCGCTGGACGCGCCCGTTGGCAACGGCCGCGGTGGTGCTCGCCGGGGCGTGTGCGGTGGCGCGGCTCGTCCAAGGCACGGTGTACCTCTCCTGGCGTGAGCTGCTGGGGGAGGGCGCGGCCGACATGGCGGCGCGAGGGCTGGCGTTGAGCGCGCTGGCGGGCATCCTCGTGACGCTGGGCTGGCGCGCGGTGCTGCGCAACCTCCAGCACGCGGACACTGCCTCGGAGGAGAATGTCCGCAATCGGCTGCAGGCCCTCTCCTATGGGCTCATGGGCTCGGCGATGGCGGTGCCCCTGGCGCTCGCCGCGCTGCTGGATGCCTCTCCTGTCCTCTCCTTCCTTCGCTGAGGTGGCCCCGTGTTCTCGCGCAATGCACGTGGCCTGCTCGACTTCCTGATGGCGGCCCTGTGCCTCTGGACGGCCTATCACCACACTCCCGCGGGGGCGCTGGCGCGGCGGGCCGGGGCCTGGGCCTTCAACTCCCGAAGCACCGCCCGCCCGCTGCTGGCCTACTACGACGGGGTGAGCAGTTCGGGGGTAACGACCTCCGCGCTCGTGCCGGCGGCGCCTCTGACACGGCCTCTCTCCGACGCCGAGACGCTCGCCTATGGCACGCACCTGGCGCTGAAGGGACTTCAGCCCAAGGCCCGACAGCACACGTTGGCGCTGGCCGCCGAGTTGGGTGTGTCCTCGGAGGCGCTGCTGGACGCGGCGCAGGGGCCTGTGGCGACGCGGAAGCTCCTCGATGCCCTCGCGAGTGACTTCCCGCACGAGGAGTCCCGCATTGCCGCCCTGTTCGCTGGCCGCATTCCCGCGCGCTATGCCCTGGAGCGGGTGTCGGCGGAAGGTGGAGCACCCACGCTGGAGCGACTCTCCCAGCAGTTGCCTCCGGGCTTCGAGGACGCCACGGTCGGCGCGGCCCAGGCGCTGGCGCTCACCACCGCGTTCGGGCTGACGTGGCCTGTCTCGGAGACGGCGCGCATCTCGAGCCCCTTCGGTTATCGCATCCACCCCACGTTGGGCACACGCAAGCTGCACACCGGCGTGGACATCAGCGTGGCGCAGGGTACGGAGGTGCGCGTGGTGGAGGACGGCACAGTTCGCCGCGCGAGCGAGGACGCGGTGAACGGCCGGGTGCTCATCATCGACCACGGCCGAGGAGTGACGACGGCCTACTGTCACAACTCGGAGTTGCTCGTGAAGCGGGGCCAGCACGTGAAGCGAGGCGAGCTCATTGCCTACTCGGGCAACACAGGTCGCTCCACCGGGCCGCACCTGCACTACCAACTCGAGCTGTCCTCGCAGCCCGTGGACCCGCTGCGCTTCCGCGTCCGGTCGAACGCCGTGGCCACCGAGTCCAAGCCCTGAGCTTAAGGGCCGCTCCCGGGCGCCATAAGGCAAGGTCCTCGGCGGGGGCTCCGCTTCCGTGCTACTTCGCGGGGCATGTCCTCCCGCGTGACCCTCCAGGTGCGCCGTGTGCGCCCCAACCACCCGGATCCGTTGCCCCTCCCCCGGTACGAGACGGCGCTCGCCGCCGGGTTGGACCTGCGCGCGGACATCGAGGAAGAGCGCACACTGAAGTCCCTCGAGCGCTTCGCCGTGCCCACCGGGCTCGCCCTCGCGCTGCCCCCCGGCTACGAGGGGCAGGTGCGCCCCCGCTCGGGCCTGGCGCTCAAGCATGGCGTCACCTTGCTCAATTCTCCGGGCACCATCGACGCGGACTACCGGGGCGAGGTGCAGGTGATCCTCGTCAACCTCTCCCAGGAGCCCTTCACCCTTCGTCGCGGGGACCGGGTCGCCCAGTTGGTGGTGGCGCCCGTCACAACCGCCGAGATTCAGGAGGTGGCCCTTCTGGATACCACCCCACGGGGTGAGGGGGGCTTCGGCTCGACAGGTCGATGACACGGGACCGTTCCTTGCTGGCCCGGGAGCGGGCAGGATAAGGAGAGAGCGGGCCCTGTGCCGGAGGCCCGCGAGGACCTGGAGTCCATCCCCCGTGCTCTGCAAGCGCTGTGGCAGCCACGTTCCCGAGACGAGCGATTCCTGCCCGACCTGCGGCCTGAAGTACGACGCAGCCGCCCGGCAGGCCGCGGGTGCCTCCGCGCGCAAGCGGGGTGCGGTTGAGGGCGCTCCCTACAAGGCGGGTGATGTAGCCGCCGGGCGCTATGCCATCCGCGAGCTGGTGGGCGCCGGTCCCGTGGGCTACGTCTTCCGGGCGCTGGACCAGACGCATGACGTGGAGGTGGCTCTCAAGGTCATCAACCCCCGGCTGCTCCAGGAGCCCGAGGAGCGCACCCAGTTCTCCCTGGTGCTCCGGGTGGGCAAGAAGCTCGGCCACCCGCACCTGCTTCGCGTGTACGAGGAGGGCTTTGATCAGGACCGGCCCTTCTTCACCACGCAGCTCGTCGAGGGCATGACGCTGCGCCGCATGATGGAGATGCGCGTGGCCAAGGGGCAGCCCTTCACCCTCAGGGAAGTGGAGCCGCTGCTGGGCCAGCTCGCCAGCGCGCTGGACGCCGCGCACCGTTACGGGCCGCACTCGGACCTCAAGCCCGAGAACATCATCGTCCTGCCGGACATGCTCAAGGTGACGGACTACGGGCTCGCGCTGGGCCTGCCGCGCCCGCCCTTCGTCCAGGCCCAGAAGGGCTTCCGTGCCGATGGCTACATCGCCCCCGAGTACGCCTCGGGCGGTGAGATCGACACGCGCATGGACCTGTACTCGCTCGCGGCCATCGTGGGCGAGATGCTCACCGGGCTCATGCCGGATGGCGACGGCATCCCCGAGGTCCTGATGAAGAATCCGGACCTCCCGCCCGCCTTCGAGGCGCTCTACCGGCGCGCGCTCAACGCCAACCCCACCGCCCGCCCGAGGACCGCCGGAGAGTTCGCCGCCGAGTTCTCCTCCATCGTGGCGAGCAACTCCTCGGGGACGAGTCGCCCTCCCAAGTCCGCGCCGCCCGTGGGGCAGTCCGCTTCGTCTTCCACGGCGCGCACAGGGGACAAGCCTCCCCCGCCGGTGCCTACGGATCAGCTCCCTGTCGTCAACATCGCGCCGCCCGTGATGGTTCGTCCCGCGTTGAAGGACGACGCGCCGGTCGATGCCACCCAGCCCATGGACGCGGCGATGCTGGCCGCCATCATGGCGGCTCCGCCGGGAACCGCCCCTCCCGCCGGGGGCCAGGCGCCAGCGCCTTCCGAGCCGGTCGCGAAGCCCACCGCCCAGGTGAAGCCCGCGGAGCCTCGGCCCGCGCCGAAGGCGAATGCGTCCCCAGCCCCCACTCCGCCTCGTGCCGCCGCGAAGCCCGCGGCCGCGCCTCGGCCCAAGAAGGCTCCCGACAAGCGCTCCCAGCCCGTGCTCTGGCTCGTGCTGCTCACGGTGGCGGGGCTGGCGACGGGCTCGGCGGGGGGGTATGTGCTTCTGAAGCGGCTTCGTGCAGGGCAGGAGACGGGCACTCCGGCCGTGGGAGGGCAGGACCCCGGCCGCACTCAGCCGGTCAATCCGCAAGCCAGCCCGGTGAGCGACCCGATGGCACCCGCGGGAAGCTGTCCCCCAGGGATGCGGCTGGTGAGTGGCGGGACGTTCAAGATGGGGGCTCCCGCGGGCGAAAAGGACAAGACGTTCGACGAGCGCGAGCTGGAGAACGTCCAGGTGGCCTCCTTCTGCATCGACGAGTACGAGCACCCCAACCAGAAGGGCAATCCGCCCACCATCAACGTGAGCTGGCTGGAGGCGAAGCAGGCCTGCGAGAGCCTGAGCAAGAGGCTCTGCACGGAGGAGGAGTGGGAGAAGGCCTGCAAGGGTCCGGGCAGCGCCCGCTTCCCTTACGGCAATGACTTCGACCCGGACCGCTGCAACACCGAGGACGCGTCCAACAAGGACCGTGCGGTGGCCGCCTCGGGCAGCTTCCCGCAGTGCCGCTCGGCCTACGGCGTCATGGATCTCTCCGGCAACGTGACGGAGTGGACCTCCTCGACGAGCCAGGACGGGACGGTCATGGCTCAGAAGGGTGGAAACTTCGCCCGCTCGGATAGCTCGGTGCGCTGCTCGGCGCGCAGGAGCGTCGTGCCCACCGAGCGCGACCAGAACCTGGGCTTCCGTTGCTGCGCGGGTGTCGGACCATGAGCCTGGCGAGGGGGGCCCTGCTGCTCGCGCTGCTGCCCGTGATGGCCGTTGCCCAGGCGCGCCCCAAGGTGGTGGCGGTGAAGTCCGCGGACCTGGCGGCCTACGGCTCCGTCATCGCCGGCTTCCGCGCCGAGGCCGACGCGGACGTGCAGGAGGTGATGCTCGACGAGAGCAGCGCCACCGCCGCGCGTGTCTTCAAGAAGCTGGCGACGCAGAAGCCCTCGCTGGTGCTGGCGCTGGGGCCGCTGGCGGCCAACGCCGCGCGTCGCTCCCTGAGCGAGGACACCCCCGTGCTCTTCGTCATGGTGCCCTACTTCGAGAAGTATGGCCTGGAGGGCCCCAACGTCACCGGCATCGCGTTGACGAGCGACTACACCCCGGAGCTGGGCGCTCTCAAGGCCATGGCTCCCAAGGCTCGCAAGGTGGGCATCCTCCACGATCCGCGCTTCTCCGCCCGGCAGGTGCAGATGGCGCAGGAGGCGGCCGGAGGCCTGGGGCTGAGCATCGTCCCGCTGGAGACGGACGGGCAGGGCAAGGTGGAGAAGGTGCTGGAGGGAGCGGCGGGCAAGGTGGATGCGCTGATGATGGTGGCCGACAAGACGGTCGCCAACACCACCGTGTTCCAGGCGCTCATCGCCTTTGCCCAGGCGCAGAAGATTCCCGTGGTGGGGCTCACCGTCAGTCAGGTGAAGGAGGGCGCCACGCTCGCGGTGTCCCCCAGTCCCACGGCCATCGGCCAACAGGCGGGGCGGCTCTCCAACCGCATCATCCACGAGAAGGTGGACCCTGGAGCGCTGGCGGTGGCCCAGCCGGAGGGCATGGACATCGTTGTCAATCTCACCGCCGCGCGGAAACTGGCCTCCTCCTGTGATGCCGCGATGGAGCTGATGCGCTATGCGGCCAAGCGGGACTTTCCCGTGAGGGTCTACGAGTGATTCCGCGATACAGCCGACAGGAGATGACCTCCCTCTGGTCCGACGTGGCCCGCCTGCGCCGCTGGCGCGACGTGGAGCTCGCCGCGCTGGAGGGCATGGTGGAGGCAAAGCTCGCCCCACGTGAGGCGCTGGACGATTGCCGCGCCCGTGCCGGTGACTTCAGCCCGGAGGACGCCGCGCGCATCGAGGAGATCGAGCGCACCACCAAGCATGACGTGATCGCCTTCCTCACCTTCATGGAGGAGCGGGTGGGGCCCAGCGCGCGTTGGCTGCACCTGGGCATGACGTCCTCGGATGTGCTGGACACCTCGCTGGGGATGACGCTCCGTGACGCGCTGGACCTCATCCTCAAGGGGCTGACGCGGGTGATGGCGGCGGTGGAGAAGCGTGCCTTCGAGCACCGCCACACGGTGATGATGGGGCGCAGCCACGGCATCCACGCCGAGCCCATCACCTTCGGGCACAAGCTGGCCATCTGGTACGACGAGCTGAGTCGTGCCCAGGCCCGTCTGGAGCGCGCGCGGGAGACCATCGCCGTGGGGAAGATCTCCGGCGCGGTGGGCACCTTCGCGCACCTGCCTCCGGCGGTGGAGGAGCACGTGTGCCGCAAGCTGGGCCTGCACGCGGCGCCGGCCTCCAGCCAGATCGTCCAGCGAGACCGGCACGCGGAGTACTTCACCGCCCTGGCCCTGTTGGGCTCGAGCATCGAGAAGTTCGCGGTGGAGATCCGCCACCTGCAGCGCACCGAGGTGCGCGAGGCGGAGGAGGCCTTCACCGCGGGGCAGAAGGGCTCCAGCGCGATGCCGCACAAGCGCAACCCCATCCTCTCGGAGAACCTCACGGGGCTGGCGCGGCTGCTGCGCGGCTACTCGCTGAGCGCCATGGAGGACGTGGCGCTGTGGCACGAGCGGGACATCTCTCACTCCTCCGTGGAGCGGGTAATCGGCCCGGATGCCACCATCGTGGCGGACTTCATGCTCCACCGCTTCGCGGGGCTGATGGAGAACCTGCGCGTCTACCCCGAGCAGATGGCGAAGAACCTGGAGCTGCTGGGGGGAGTGGTGAACTCGCAGCGCATCCTGCTGGAGCTGGCGCGCAAGGGCATGGACCGGCAGGCCGCCTACGTCGTCGTCCAGCGCAACGCGATGAAGATGTACGAGGAGGGCGTGGACTTCCGCCAGGCGCTGCTGAAGGACGCGGACCTGCTGAAGATGATGACGCCCGAGGAGATCAACGACTGCTTCTCCACGGGCTACCACACGCGGCACGTGGACGACATCTTCCGCCGGGTGTTCGGGCGCAGCCAGTAGTCGCTAAGCCCAGCCGTGCCCGGCGTTCGGCCCCGTGGTCGCCGCTCGCCGGACCTCTTCCTTCAGCGCTCCGATGATGGCGTCCAGCTCCGTCTGGATGGCGTGGATGGCGGCGCGGATCCGGCCCGCGTCGCTCTCCTTCTCCGCCAGGGCCCTGCGGCCCTGCTGCAGCGCGGATTGCAGCGCGTGAGCCTCCAGCAGCTCCAGGGTCATCTTGATCTTGTGAGCGTGGAACTCGAACTCCTCCGGGCTGCCGTTCTCGAGGGCCTTCTGGAACTCGTGCTTCTGGGTCTCGGAGGTGGTGATGGCGATGGTGGCGAACTCGATCAGCGCCTCGGGATCGCCCTCGGCCAGGCTCCGGAACTTCTCCAGGTGGAAGGGCGGGGGCGCCGCGGTGACGTCCGCTGCTTCGTATCCCCGCTCCGGCGCGCTCGCAGCGAGGCTGCTCGCGGGAGTGGCATTGGAGCGAGAGGCGTGCATGGCGATCTTCGCGAAGAGCTCATCCGGCCGGAACGGCTTGCCGACGAAGTCCGTGAAGCCGGCGGAGGCGAGCCGCTCCTCCAGGCCCATCCGGGCCGAGGCCGTCAGGGCCAGGATGGGCAAGCGCCGGAAGCGCTCCTCGGGAAGCGCTCGGAGGGTGTGGGTGGCGGCGTAGCCATCCATCTCCGGCATCTGCAGGTCCATCAACACCAGGTCGTAGGGCGTCTTCTGGAGCTTCTCCACGGCCTGCCGCCCGTTGCCCACCACGTCGAAGTGGATGCCCCATTTCCGCAGGAACTGTGAGAGCACGAAGATGTTGATGGCGTTGTCTTCGGCCACCAGGACCTTGAGCCCCTGGACGTCCTGCGCGTTCGCTCCGACCTGCGCGGGGCGCTCGACCGCTTTCTCCACGTGAGCGACCTTCAGGCGCAGGCTGAAGGAGAACGACGAGCCCGCCCCAGGCACGCTCTCCACGCGCATGGTGCTGCCATACAGCTCCAGCAGCTTCTGGCAGATGGCGAGGCCCAGGCCGGTGCCTCCGTACGTCATGTTGACGTCGTAGCTGGCCTGGGTGAACTCCTCGAAGATGTGCCCCAGGCGGTCCTGGGGAATCCCGATGCCCGTGTCGGTGACCTGGAAGTCCAGGCCGACGGCATCCGAGAGCACCTCTCGGGTCCGCAGCGCCACCGTCACGGTTCCCGTCTCGGTGAACTTGATGGCGTTGCCCAGCAGGTTGCTGAGCACCTGGCCGATCTTGACCGGATCCCCCATCAGCCAGGCGGGCACCTGCTCGTCGATCTCCACCTGGACCGAGAGCTTCTTCTCCTCCACCTTGGCGTTGAAGCCGCAGACGATGCCGTAGATGAGCTGGCGCAGGTCGAAGCGCCGCTCCTCCAGCGTCACCTTGCCTGCCTCGATCTTGCTGAAGTCCAGCACGTTGTTGAGCAGGCCCAGCAGCGTCTCCGAGGAGGCTTGCAGGACGCTGACGTACTTCTCCTGCTCGGGCGAGAGCTCCGTCTGCAGCAGCAGCCCCGACAGCCCGATGATGGCGTTCATCGGGGTGCGGATCTCATGGCTGATCATCGACAGGAAGTCCGCCTTGGCCTTGGCGGCCTGCTCCGCCTTCTTCCGGGCCAGCTGCAGCTCCCGCTCGTAGTTCTTCCGGTCCGTGATGTTGAAGAGGGTGGTCCGGTTGAGCAGCGGCTTACCCTCCGCATCCCGCTTCTGGAAGGTGCTGACCAGCACCGGCAGCGGCAGGCCGCTCTTGCACATCAGGTCGAAGTTGACCTCCTGGACCAGGCCCTGCATCCGCAGCAGGGGCCCGTAGTGCGTCTCGTGGTAGATCTTCCCCCCCATGCCCAGCAGGTCCTGGAACCGCTTGCCGCCCAGCAGCTCCTCGCGCTGGTAGCCCGTCCAGCTCAGGAAGGTCTGGTTGACCTTGACGATGGTGCCGTTGGGCAGCGTGGAGATGTAGCCACAGGGCGCGTTCTCATAGAGGTCCTCGACGCTCTCCTCGATGAGCGCCGCGTCGGTACCGCCATGGGGAGGGGCTGAGGTATTCAAGGCGGGTTCAAGGACCTATGCCGCGAGGAAGCTGCTCATGGCGGCGATGGTTTCCGCGGGCTCGCTGAGGTGGGGGCAGTGCCCCGTGGCGCTCAGTTGGTGGAAGTGGCTGTTGGCCAGGTGCTGGTGCAGGTACCGGCCCACCGCCTCTGGCGCGATGATGTCCTCGCTGCACTGGAGGATGAGCGCCCGCTTCTTCAGCTTCGGCAGGTCGGTCCGGTTGTCGGACAGGAAGGTGGCGCGCGCGAAGTGCTTGGCGATCTCGGGGTTGGTTCGACAGAAGCTGTTGGTCAGCTCCTCGCCGAGGTGCGGGCGATCCGGGTTGCCCATGATCGACGGCGCCATCGCGCTGGACCAGCCAAGGTAGTTGCTGTCCAGGGACTCGAGCAGCCCGTCGATGTCTCCCCGGCTGAACCCACCCACGTAGTCGCCGTCATTGATGTAGCAGGGGGAGGGGCCGATCAGCACCAGCTTGTCGAACCGCTCCGGCTCGGCGATCGCCGCCAGCACGCCGATCATCGCGCTCACCGAGTGCCCGACGAAGACGGCGTCCTTCAGCGCCAGCTCGCGGCAGATCTCCAGCACGTCGTCCGCATAACCCTTCAAGCTGCTGTATTTGGTGCGGTTGAACGCGGAGATGTCGGACTGTCCGGCGCCAACGTGATCGAAGAGAACGATGTGGTAATCGTCCTGGAAAGCGGGCGTGATGAACCGCCACATGTTCTGATCACAGCCATAGCCGTGGGCCAGGACCATGGCCTTCCTGCCGCGCCCCATGACTCGGACGTTGTTCCTCTTGAGCGCGCTCGCGGCCATGGTGACTTCCCTTTGGATTCCAGGTGGCACGGGTGCGCCACCGCATCAGGGTAGTTCAAGAGGTTGGGGCGAAATTCCACGGCCGCAAGGGGCTCCGCGAGGAATGTGGACTAGCGCCCACTCCCTCGGAGCCCGTGTTCATTGGCGGATAGCCGGTGTCTACAGGTGCCCCGCCGCGCGCAGGTTCTGCTCGATGCGCGCATGCACGTCACCTGCCTCCAGCTTCAGCGTCGTGCCGGTGATGCGCTCGTAGGCCGCCAGGTACTTCTCCGCCAGGTCCACGCGCACCGCGTCGGGGATCTGCGGCGGGGTGCCCTGTCCCGAGAAGTTCCGCTCGCGGATGAGCCACTGGCGGATGTTCTCCTTGTCCAGCATGCGCTGGTCCTCGCCCTTGGCGAAGCGCGCCGCGTACTCGTCCGCCACCCAGTAACGGCTGGAGTCCGGGGTGTGCATCTCGTCGATGACGTACAGGTCGTCGCCCACCTTGCCGAACTCGTACTTGGTATCCACGAGGATCAGCCCGCGCGTGCTCGCCCAGCGCTGGCCCTCGGCGAACAGGGCCTTGGCCGCCTCGCACAGCCGTGCCCAGTCCCGGGGACTGGCCAGCCCACGCGCCAGCAGCTCCGCCTCCGAGATGGGCTCGTCGTGCTGCCCGTACTGCGCCTTCGTGGAGGGCGTAATCACCGGCTCGGGGAAGGCCTCGTCCTTGCGCAATCCGGAGGGGAAGGGCAGCCCGTAGGCGGTGTGCGTGCCCTTCTGGTAGTCGCGCCACAGGCTGCCCGTGAGGTAGCCGCGCACCACCATCTCGATGGCGAAGGGCTCACACGCGCGCGCTACGGTGACGTTCGGGTCCGGCACCTCCAGCACGTGGTTGGGGACGATGTGCTTGGTTCGCTCGAACCAGAACGTCGCCAGGCGGTTGAGCACCTCGCCCTTGAAGGGCAGGGTGGTCAGCACATGGTCGAACGCGGAGAGTCGGTCCGTGGTGACCAGGAAGAGCCGATCGCCCTTCCGGTAGGTGTCGCGGACCTTGCCCTGGTAGCGCGTTCCCAGGGTGGGGAACTGCGTCTGCCGGAGGGTGTGCGGAAGCTGGGCGTGGAGAGCGGACGTGTTCACGAGGCGCCTCGAACCCCGCGGGCCTGCGGGGAGGCGCGGACTCTACTGAACGGCCGCTGGGGTGGAAGCGGGACCTGAGGCGGCTGCCAGATAGAGGAAAGCCGGGTTGATGCGAACGATGCCGTCCACGTAGGCCACCGCGTACGGCGCGCCCGTCACCCGGTCGACCTGCACCGGCCCCGCGGGGTGGATCTGCCAGTGGGTGAGCAGCGTGCGCGCCACCAGCTCGGCCGCCTCGCGCTCGGAGAGCCCCTGGAGGCTGTCGCGGCGATCCTCGGGCCAGCGATCACCGGTGCGCCCGTCGAACGCCAGCTGCAGCGCGGCTCCCGAATCCGGAGCCTGCAGCAGGTCCATCCGCGCCTCGAAGCCAGGCGCCGCCACCAGCTCGCCGTTGTGGCTCATGGGGAACAGCACCAGCGCCTGCGCCGCGCGGCCCGTCTCCTGCTCCGACAGCCGCGCCAACTCGCGGAACAGCTCCAGCCGCGTGGAGGCGGACTCGAACTCGAGCGCCTCCGGAGAGCTGGTGAGCGCCTGGCGCGCGGTGATCGACATGCGCGTGGGGGTGCCCGCCCCGCCACAGGCGGTCAGGACAAAGACGGAGAGCAACAGGCCAGGCACCCAGCGACGCATCGGCCGGAATATACCGATCCGCTCCCGGAGCAGCCAGATAAACTCGGGGCCATGAGTCTGGGTTTGCACCTCTCCGTCGTTCTCCACCAGACGCGATCTCCCGACAATCTCGGTGCGGTTGCCCGGGTCAT
This sequence comes from Hyalangium ruber, assembly GCF_034259325.1. Classification (NCBI taxonomy): domain Bacteria; kingdom Pseudomonadati; phylum Myxococcota; class Myxococcia; order Myxococcales; family Archangiaceae; genus Hyalangium; species Hyalangium rubrum. Next base: position 542,387 of record NZ_JAXIVS010000006.1, read on the forward strand.
GGCGAATTTCGGCTTTTCACGCCTCATCCTGTCGGACCCTGCCACCTACGCCTTCCGAGGCGCCGAGCGGCTGGCCGTCAAAGGCGAGGCGGTGCTGGAGCGGATGGCCGTAGCGAAGGATCTGCCCGAGGCCCTCAAGGACTGCGTGTACGCCGTTGGCACCACCTCTCGTACCCAGCTCAAGGGGCGCGCCGCGCTTACCCCGGAGCAGGCGGTGCGACGGCTGGCGGAGGAGAGCGCGCGGGGCCGGGTGGGGCTGGTGCTCGGCGGAGAGCAGCGGGGCCTGTCCGACGAGGAGCTCGCCGTCTGCACCGACGTGCTCGTCATTCCCACGAGCGAGGTGCAGCCCTCGATGAACCTGGCGCAGGCGGCGGCGGTGCTGCTCTACCTGTGCAGTCGGGAGGGCGCGCAGCAGGCCGTGCCCGCGGCTCCCGAGCCGGGCGCGCGCATGGGGACGCTCAACGCGCTGGGCGGCCGCATGCAGCAGGTGCTGTTGTCGGCGCAGTTCCTCAACCCGCAGGCGCCGGAGCATGTGCTGCACGAGCTGGAGCGGACGTTGTTACGGGCGCAGCTGACCCAGCGCGAGGCGGAGCTGTGGCTCACGGCCTTCAAGCACCTGGAGCGTGCGGTGAAGCAGGGCGCCTCTACTCCTTAGAAGGGAGAGGCGCCCGGTACGAAGAGAAGGGGACGGCTTTAAGCCGCCGCCTCCTTCTTGTAGGCCTCGCCGTAGTGCTTCTCGCACAGGCCAGCCTTGCCCGCCTTCGCGCGGCACTCCGGCTTGGAGCACGTCTTGTAGCGCGAGTGCGGCAGCTCCTCCTGGCGCCACTTCTTGTAGTGGAAGAAGCAGTAGCCCTTGGCGCGGTAGGGGCGCTTGCAGTTCGCGACAGTGCACGCCTTCTTGCCATTGCCCTTGGCCGTACGCGGCCAGCTCTTGTGCGGGTTGGTCTTCTTGGCTTCCTCGGCCATGGGGTTCCTCTCTCTTGCGATGCGGTGCCGGACGCCACGTCTTGGTGGCCCACCCGGGTACGAAAAAGGCGCACTGTGTAGCGCCCACGCAAGGGGAACGCAAGCCGGGCAATGAGGTAGCAGGCAGGCGAGGGGCCTGAACCCGTCAGGGAGACGGCGTGGCGGCCGGCTCCGGAGCCTTCACGGCGGCCCTCGGAGCGGGCTGATCCGTCCGTACCCGCTCCAGCCGGGAGCCGGTGGGCTTACGAGGAGGCGAGCGCCGGGCGGCCACCGCCGGGGAGGCCGTCTCCTCGGTGGGCAGCTCCTCCAGCTTCACCCGCAGTTTCAGGGGCTGGGCGCCCCGGCGCACCTGGAGCACCACGCTCTTGCCGACGCCGCGCGCCGCCACCTGCCAGCGCAGCTTGTGCGCCCGGTCCACCTTCCGGGAGTCCAGGCCGACGATGACATCTCCCACGCGCAGGCCAGCCCGGCCCGCGGGGCCCTGCTCCTCGACGGCGGAGACCACGACGCCACTGCCGCGCGTGGACAGCCCGTACTCCGCGGCCAGGTCCTTCGAGTAGTCCGCCACGGCGATGCCCATCCACCCGCGGCGCACCTTGCCGTGCGCCTTGAGGTGCGGGAGTACCGCCTTGGCGATGTCGATGGGGACGGCGAAGCCGATGCCCTGGCCCGCCACGTTCACCGCGTTGGCGATGGCCACCACGTCCCCGTGCAGGTCCAGCACCGGCCCGCCCGAGTTGCCCGGGTTGATGGAGGCATCCATCTGCATGTAGTCGAAGTCACCGTCGCGCCCGTTGGGCGTCACGTCCTGGCGGCCCTTGTAGCTGACGACGCCCACCGTCACCGAGTGCGCCAGCCCGAAGGGGTTGCCGATGACGACGATCCAGTCGGCCACCTCCACGTGGGAGGCCGAGGACAGCTTGAGCGCCTGCAGCTTGCGGCCCGTGTCGACCTTCAGCAGCGCGCAGTCGGTGCGCGGGTCCTGGCCCACCACCTTCGCCGGGAAGTCCTCGGGGTAGCCGCGCGGGGAGAGCACCGACACGAACACGTCCGAGGCGCCCTCCACCACGTGGGCGCTGGTGAGGATGTAGCCGTCCGGGTGGATGATGAAGCCCGAGCCGATGCCCTTCTGCGGCTCCTCACCGGAGACGGCGGAGTCGGCGCTTGCCTGGTGGGTGGTGATGGAGACCACCGAGGGCATGGCCGCGCGCGCCACCTGGCTCAGCGTGGAGCGCTGCTGGTGGACTTCCTGGCCCTTGGCTTCGAGCCACAGCCGTCCCCCTCCCGCCCACGCCGGGGCCGCCACCATCACCGCGTACGTCACCGCCGCCAGCAGCACGCCCTTGACCCGCGTCCTCGACATGGACCGCCTCCACACCCGACCACCTTGGCGCGAAGCTAAGGAGGCACGGGAGGTAGCGGAAGCGGCAGGGGGCCGGGCGGGGAGCGCTGCTTACTTCTTTTGGGCGATCAGTCGGTTCACCGCCTCACGGTCCTCGGCGGTGATTCGCTCGCGGGGCGCCCCTTCCGTCTTGCGGCCGACAGCATCCTTGGCGTCCTCGAAGGCGTCCTCCAGCCCACCCTTCACCCGGTCCACCCCGTCCTTCATCTTGTCCATCTGCGTGGGCCGCGTGGCGCGCTTCCACGCCTTCTCCATGTGGTCCAGCGGCGAGCGCCCGTCGATGTTCCCCTTCGCCAGGAAGATGCCCAGCGCCACCGCGCACACCGTCCACACCAGGAACTTCAGAATCCCCATGCGTTTACACCCTCCTACCTCCTCGTACACCGGAATGAAGGGGGAGGCCAGTTTCCAACGCGGGAGGACTTGGGCGCTGACAGGGGAGGCAGGGCGCCTCTAATGTGCGCGGCCTTGCAGCCCGAAGAACTCTTCCAGGCGGCCCAGGAGCGGGCGGCGCAGATCGATGTCCGGCGCAGCGGTCTGCCGGCGGCGTTGGAGCGCGTGCGAGCGGATGCCTCGGCGCTGTTCGCGCGCATTCCCGAGCCCCCGTTGTACCGGCGCGCGGAGGATCCGGCGCGCAAGGCGGCCGAGGCGCTGCTGCCCGAGGTGGAGCGGGTGCTGGCGATGGCGCTGGCGGTGTCGTACGAGCGGGAGGCCCCGGCGGCGATTCACGGCATCCTCGCGGCGGTGCGTGCGCACGGCGAGGCGCTGTGCCACACGGTGAGTGGGCGGCTGGGACAGGCGGAGTCGGCCTGGCGGCGGGCGCTGGAGCTGGAGCGGGCGGCGCACCCCACGCGCAACCTGGTGACGCAGGCGCCCCGGCAGCCGCCGGTGTTCGACAAGTCCTCGGGGGCCTCGCGGTATGACCCCCGGGAGGCGCCGCACGCGAAGGTGAAGCTGGTGTGCCCCAACACGGGGTGCAAGCGCATCGACGACTACGCCTTCACGGCGAGCCACGCCTACCACCGCTTCGTGTGCCCGGCGTGCAACACGCCCTTCCTGGCGTACTTCGGCGAGCTGCGGATGCTGGAGGTGGAGTCGCACCGCAGCTCCAACCGCTACCTCTTCACGGTGGATGAGATCGCCGGCGGGGGTAGCTCGCGCATCGACTTCGAGGAGGCCAGCGGCGCTGAGTTCCCCGCGGCGCGCAGGGACCTGCTGGCCTTCCTCTATACGGAGGCGCGGGAGCTGAAGGCGGTGGTGAACGTCACCAACGGCCGGTTGATGTGGATCAGCCCAGCGGCTTCCTGCTTCCTTGCTACGGCGGCCTTCGGCGAAGGGGCGCCCGAGCTGGTGGCCTTCCGAGCGTTCCGGGACGATGTGCTGCGCCACCATGGGCTCGGCCGGGCCTTCATTCGGGGCTACTATCGCCATGGTCCCGGGGTCGCGGAGTGGGTGGTGCGCCACCCGCGCGTGCGGACCGGGGTGCGCGGGGCGCTGACGCTCGTGCATCGGGGCTTGATCAGGAGTGGACACGCGTGACGCAGCAGGTGACACCGCCACAGAACGAGGGAGCACCCAAGCCGCCCGCCCGTAGCGCGGGGGACTGGGGGGCCACGGCGCTGCTGGTGCTCACGGCGCTGTTCGGGCTCGGGGGGCTGGTGTACCTCGGGGTGACGGAGGCACAGCGCTCCAAGATGGTGCCGGAGGGCGCCAGGCCCATGAGCTTCCAGTTGGGGCGCTACGGCGGGGGCACGCTGGCGCTGGAGGACCTTCGGGGCAAGGTGGTGATGCTCGACTTCTGGGCGACGTGGTGCCCGCCGTGCCAGGAGGAGATGCCCGCGCTGGTGAAGCTGGCCAAGGAGTACGAGAGCCAGGGGCTGGTGTTCGTGGCGGCCAGCCGGGATGACGACGACGTGAAGGAAGAGGTGGTGGACCAGTTCGTCAAGCGCTTCCTGCCGGAGCTGGGCCCCTACGTGGTGTACGCCAATGACGACGTGGCGCGGGCCTTCAAGGTGGAGGCGCTGCCCACGCTCTACTTCCTGGACCGCGAGGGCAAGGTGACGGACGCGGTGCGCGGGATGATGAGCGAGGCCGCCTTGCGCAAGCGTATCGAGCGGGCGCTGAAGCCCTGACGCATGGAAGCCTCGCGTGGTGGCCTGGTAGGCCTGTTCGGGCGCCCCTTCCTCAACCTCGAGCCCTACCTGGACCTGAAGCGGCTCGAGTCGCTGGACGATGAGATCTGCTACGCGCTGGCCCAGGTGCAGACGGGCTACACGGGCGGCAGCCACAAGGCGATGGGGATCGTCCCGCCCTCGATGGCGGAGGACCCCTACATCGACTACGGGCAGGTGATTCGCGGCTTCAGCGAGGCGGAGTTCGCCACCTTCCTGTCGCTGGGGCAGGAGCCCGGGGCGTTCGACCCGAAGTTGCGGCACACGTACGAGTTCGGCGAGGAGCGCGAGCACCCGCTCACGCGCGAGCAGATGCTGTTCCTGAAGTACAAGCACGGCGTCTACTTCCCGTGGAAGGTCTTCTACGAACTCATCCCCGGCGGCTACTGGAGCGAGAAGAGCAAGGCCAAGGACTTCACGCGGGAGGCGCGGCTGTACTTCCCGCGCACGGTGGCGTTCGTCCAGTCGCTGCCCTTCCAGGAGATCGGCCGCTGCACGGTGATGGGGCTGGAGGCCAACGATCATGGCACCGTCCACCGCGACGGTGAGCCCGAGGAGCAGACGGCCCCGGACCACTTCATCACCGTGAGCCCGCGCGGCAACAAGCGGCTGTTTCTCTGGGAAGAGGAGGCGCGGCGCAAGACACCGGTGACGGGCCGGGCCTACTGGTTCAACGATTTCGACTACCACGGCGTCGAGGCGGATCCGTTCTTCCGCTACTCCCTCCGGGTGGATGGCGTCTTCACTCCGGAGTTCCTGGAGCGGCTGGGGCGGGACTTCGAGGTGTCCTCGGGCAGTTGAGGTAGGCTTCCCGTCCCATGGAGCTTCGCCCCCTGTACCTGCTCACCTTCAGTGGGATCACCACGCTGATCCTCCTGCTGCTGTTCCGCCTCGGGCAGCGGTTGGTGTCCCCCTCGCACACCGTGCGAGAGGACCTGGAGCACGACCACACCGCGCGAGCGCTGCTGCAGGTGGGGCAGGTGCTCAGCGTCTTCCTTATCGCCGGCTCGGTGGTGGCGGGCTCCGTGCAGGGCGAGAGCGTGGCGCAGGATGCGCTCTGGGTGGCCGCCTACAGCCTGCTGGCGCTGGGGCTGCTGGCCGTCTTCGGGCACCTGGGGGTGAAGGTGCTCCTGCGCTCGCGGCTGCCGGCGGAGATCGAGCGCGGCAACACCGCGGCGGGGCTGGCGGCCGGCGCGCATTACCTGGCCACCGGCATCATCCTCTCGCGCTCCATCTCCGGCACGGACCTGAGGACGCTGGGCATCGCGCTGGTGTTCTTCGTCATGTCTCAGTTCGCCCTGCACCTGTTCGTGGTGCTCTTCCGCACGCTCACCGCCTATGACGACGCGGAGGAGGTGCTCGGGGAGAACGTGGCGGCGGCGATCAGCTACGCGGGCGTCACCATCTCCCTGGCGCTCATCATCGGTCACGCGGTGGAGGGCACCTTCGAGGGCTGGGGGCCGTCGCTGAGCGGCTATGCCAAGGCGCTCATCTTCATCCTCACGCTCTACCCGGTGCGCCAGCTGCTGGTGCAGACGCTGCTCCTGGGGGCGCGCTTCACGCTGCGCGGGGGCCGGCTGGACCAGGGCATCGCCGCCGAGCGCAACCTGGGCATGGCCGTGCTGGAGGCGGTGGCCTACCTGGCCGCGGCCTTCCTCGTGACGCGCATCTCATGAACGCGTCCTCCTTGAGCTACGAGGCGCTCGCCGAGCGCCTGCTCGCCACGGGCATCGTCACGGATCCGTGGCTGTCCGGCACGCCGCGCTTCCGCGTGGAGCCGCTGCTGCTGTCGCGCGAGCGTCAGGCGCGGCTCTACCGGGCGGCCGAGGACGTGGCGGCGGCCTATCACGAGCTGAGCTTGGCGTGCGCCGCCTCGCCGGAGGTGCTGGAGTCCTTCTTCGCGCTCACGCCGTTCCAGCGGCTCATGTGGCAGGTCTCGCAGCCGTTCTGGCATGGCATCGCCCGGGCGGATGTCTTCTTCACCCGGGACGAGGGGCTGGCCGTGTGCGAGCTCAACAGCGACACGCCCACGGGCGAGGCCGAGGCGGTGTTGCTCAACCCGCTGGTGCAGCCCTCCTGGCCGGGCACGGTGGACCCGAATGGGGAGCTGGGCGAGCGGCTGTGCCAGATGGTGGAGTCGCTGGCGGGACGGCTGCTGGTGCCGGTGCCGGAGCGGCTCTCGGTGGGCATCATCTACCCCACGGAGATGCCCGAGGACCTGGCGCTCGTGCGGCTGTATCGCGCCTGGTTCGAGGAGCGCGGCTGGACGGTGTCGCTGGGCTCGCCCTTCAACCTGTCGGCGGGCGCGGACGGGCGGGTGTGCCTCTTCGGGGAGCCGTGTGACGTGCTGCTGCGCCACTACAAGACGGACTGGTGGGCCGAGCGCCTGCCGGTGTGGGGCGACGAGGAGCCCGCCGAGGACATGGCGCCGCTGTCAGGCCCCTTCTCCGTGGTGATGCAGGCGTGCCTGGAGGGCCGGTGCGTGGTGGTGAACCCCTTCGGAGCCGTGCTCACGCAGAACAAGCGGGCCATGGCCTTCATGTGGGAGCACCACGAGCGCTTCTCACCGCGCGCCCGCGCCACCATCCGCGCCTTCGTCCCCTACACGGTGCGGATGGAGACGGTGCCCATCGAAGAGCTGGCGAAGGATCGGGAGGGCTGGGTGCTCAAGTCGGACTACGGAGCCGAAGGGGACCAGGTGCTGGTGGGCCGGCACACGGTTCAGGGCGACTGGAACGCGGCGCTGGTCCATGCGGTGCCGGGCCGGTGGGTGGCCCAGCGCTACTTCGCGGCGGAGGAGACGGCGGGTGGCGAGGCGGTCAACCACGGTGTCTACGTCATCGCGGGCGAGGCGGCGGGCCTCTATGCCCGCGTGCAGCGCGGCGCCACGGACACGCAGGCCTTGAGCGCCCCGGTGCTCGTGGTGCCCTGAGGGAGGCTCGGCGATGGCGAGTGACGACACGAAGAAAGAGCCCGAGGTGCTTCCCTTCCGGCGCCATGTGACGGTCCAGCAGCCGGGGATCGTCGGCGCTCAGTGGTGGAACGATGGCCTCTCGGCGATGGGGTCTCCGGTCAACCGCCGTGGCGCGCTCAAGGCGTTGCTGGTGGTGGGTGGCACGGTGGCGGTGGGGGGAATCGGCATTGCCTCCCAGATCAAATCGTCCGAGCCCGACTACGACATCGAGATGCTCGACACGCTGGAGACCCAGCGCTCGCAGGGGTGGAACTTCGGCGCTCCGGACGAGTCGCTCTCCTTCACGGGCCAGGTGCCGGTGAGTCATGAGGAGACGTCCCTCCACAAGTTCGCCACGGAGATGTCGCCGAAGCAGGACCGGCTCAAGCCCTTCTACCAGGCGACGCTGTTCCAGGCGCTCGCGGGGACGGTGCCGAGCACGATTCCGTCGGCCGTGGCGCTGAGGGCCGCGGTGAAGCCCGTCCTCACGCCCGCGATGGACACGGCGTTCCGACAGGGCCAGGCGCTGGCGCGCCTCTTCGAGGAGAGCGAGGAGGTGACGCGCGCCACGGTGGTGATGGTGGATCTGCCGGGGCCCGAGGCGGTGGCGTTCGCCGCGGGGCTGTCGCGGAGCTTCGAGCCCGTCTTCACCTTCGACAACTGGCCGCACCCGCGCGGCCTGGTGCCCGCGCACCTCACGCTCGGCGCGGCGCTCTACTACCGCCCGCTCCTGGAGCGGACGGCGAGGAGGCGATCCACGTCGGCGCCTCCGGTGCTCGTGCTCGATCGCAACCGGCTGCTGCCCTACACCAAGCCGCAGACCCAGTTCGACAACCGCTACCTGGCGCGGCTGCCTCCGGCCGCCCGCCTGACGGAGATGGGCTTCAAGCACGTGCTGTACGTCGCGCCCGGGGACGGCCCCCTGCAGGAACTGGACGACATCAACGAGGACTTCGTGAGCTACCGCGAGGCCCGCCTGGACGTGAAGAGCGTGGCGGCGAGTGACTTCCAGCCCGCGCCCTCCGAGCCCTCGCTGGTGGAGGACGTGGTGACCACGCCGTACACCAGTGATGTGCTGCCGGAACTGCAGCGGCGGCCCTTCTACTTCGGGGGCTCACCGGTCTCGCACAGCTCCTTCTGGATGTTGTACCCATGGCTACGGGGCGCGACGGCTCCGGCGATGGCCGCTGTGCCGAACCCCCTGCCTCCGAAGACCGCGGGTGGGCACCGCTACGAGCCTCAGAGGAGGGCGACGATGTTCTCGCTTCCGCCGAGCTCGGCCTCGGGCGCGCCGCGACCGAAGCCCACGGGCTTCGCCAAGGTGCAGGTGAAGGTGGCGGCCGCGAACCGGCAGATCCTCGGGTTTGCCTATGGCTCCTACAGCTCGTGGAACCGTGCGCCGACGGCCCACAGCTCTTCCAGCTCCGGCTATTCCAGTTACGGTGGGTGAGAGGAGCGTATGGACTACTCCATCTTCGCGATGCAGGTGACGCGCCGCATGCAGTCGCCGAGGGACCCGCTCCACGAGCGGCTGCACCGGCTCATCTCCGGAGAGCCGGAGCGCGTCACCGCCGGGCAGCGGTACCGCTTCTACCGGAAGCTGAGCACCGAGCTGCTGCCGGCGGTCGGGGAGTTCGAGAAGGGAGTCTGGGACTACTGGGATGTGCCCTCCCGTGCGCCGGGGGACTTCCAGGACTGGGTGGATGGGCTCCAGGGACGCGAGGCGCGCTCCTCACCCGCGCCGGACGACGGGGAGCCGCGATACATGGTGTTCACCATGTCGCTGCTGCTCCAGCACGGCAGCACGAGCGACGTGCGGATGACGTCGCACTGCAACATCCCCGAGCTCCAGCTGTGGCGGTGGTCCACGTTCGAGCACCTGCTGAAGGGCATCACCCTGCTGAACTTCCTGAACGTGCAGTCGGATGTGGTGTACCTGTTGCCGGGAGACGACGCGGGGTACGGCCTGACGGCGGAGAACCTGGGGAGCCAGGACTACCACTACCTGCGCAACCTTCACCGGTGAGCGCGTCAGAACCACACTTCCCAGACGGTGCCTGAGGCATCCAGCGCAGCATGCGCGGTGGCGGAGATGCGGTCCCGCGAGCCGGTGAACGGCTGGATCTGGTGGAGGCGGTAGCTGTCGAGGATGACCAGGTCCCCGGTGCCGTAGCGCGCATCCGCGTGGGCAAGCTGGGGCAGGTCCTCCGGAACCTCATCACTTCCCTCGTAGGTGGCGTCCCACAAGCGCAAGGCTCCGCCCGCCTCGGGAGGCTGGAGCATGAGAACCAGCGTGATGGCGCGCGAGCCCCGCTCGCACTGGGTCTCGGAGAGCCCCTCGGTGTCGAAGTGGATGTCTCCGCCGTGTTCGGACAGCCACTGGCCCGCGGGGAAGATGTGGACACCGGGGCCGCACCAGCCGGGGCGCTTGATGGCGGAGGCTCCGACGAGCGTGGAGAGGACCTCGAGCAGCCGGGCCTGGAAGCCGGGGAGGAAGCGCTCGACCTGGGCGTCGGAGGCGCGGGCGTTGGTGAAGTACTCCTCCTCGCGATCCTGCTCGAGGTGGGTGTACCAGGCGCGGCCAAGGGAGAACTGCACGCCGTTGAAGTCGGAGATCCAGAAGGGCCTCCCGGCGTAGACGCGGCGCGCGAGGTGCGCGCACTCCTCGGCAGCCAGGAAGCCCGGCACGTGAACGCCGAGGTGCGCATCGAGCAGCCCGAAGAAGTCGGCGCGGCCCGAGCGCAGCTCTTCCCACGAGCGCTCGGCGAGGGTGCCCAGGCTCACTTCGTGCCTGGTGCCGCGCCGCCGGGAGCCGCGGGCGGAGCCGCGGGGGGCGTGGGAGCGGGCACCTCGCGGGCCGGCGTCTCCACCTCATCGCGGATGAGGCGGAAGTCGACGCGGCGGTTCTTGGCGCGGCCCAGCGGCGTGGCGTTGTCGGTGATGGGACGATCGAAGCCGAAGCCCTTGGCGCTCAGGCGCTTGCGCGCGATGCCCTTGCCGACGAGGTACTCCATGACCGCCTTGGCGCGCCGCTGGGACAGGTCGACGTTGTAGTTGCGCGAGCCCACGTTGTCGGTGTGACCCTCGATGAGGACGGGGCCGAGCATGGGGTTCTTGGCGAGCACGGAGGCCACCTCATCGAGCAGCTTGAAGGACTGCTTCTGGATCTTCGCCTGGCCCGTCTCGAAGAGGATGTTGCCCTTGATGCGGATGCGGTCGGACTCGACGACGACGAACGGCGGCGCGTCGTAGGGGCAGCCGTTGTTCTCCGGGGGGCCGTACAGGTCCGGGCACTCGTCCTGGTTGTCGGGGATCTCGTCGCCGTCGCTGTCCGGGCAGCCGTCGTACTCCTTGGGGCCGGCCTTGTCGGGGCAGGCGTCCAGGTGGTCGAAGAGGCCATCGCCATCGGTGTCCGTGTCGGGCGGGCAGCCGCGGTGCTCCTTGAGTCCGGGCTTGTCGACGCAGCGGTCCTCGCCGTCGGCGATGCCGTCACCGTCGTTGTCCGGGTCCAGGCACCCATCATCATCCTCGTGGCCGTCGCGGTCCTCCTTCTCGCTGGGGCACTTGTCGCGTGAGTCGGGCACGCCGTCGCCATCCGAATCGGCGGACTCCTTCTCGTAGCTCAGGGCCACCATCACCCGGAACGCCTCGCGCCCGTAGCCGCCCCTCAGGCCGATGCCACGGCCCACGGTGAGCGCCAGCCCCCAGGGGCCGGCTATTCGGGTGCGCGCGCCCACCATGGCCTCGAACGGGGTCTTGAGCGAGTCGGCCTGGCTGAAGTTGAAGGGCGAGGAGGCCGGGGTGGACAGGTGCAGCTCCGCCAGGGCCTGCACGTCGGTGAAGCGTCCCATGTTCGGCAGGTCCACCACGGCGCCCGCGCCCAGGGTGAGCTCGTCGTCCACGAGGAGGTTGAGGTACTGGGCGTGCTTGCGGAAGCGCCACCCCACGTTGCCCAGCAAGCGCACCGGTCCGAAGGAGCGCTCCACCGCCAGCCGCGGCGACACCAGCACTCCGCGCTCGCCGAGGAAGCTGCCCGCGTTGCCCGTGGGCAGCCGCACCTCACCCACCAGGGCCAGCCCCACGGGAGCCAGAGAAGGATCCAACAGGGTGAAGCGCGGCAGCAGGCGCACATCTCCCAGGCCGTAGCGGCTCACGCCCGCCGCGCCCGGAAAGTCCGGCGCCGCGAGGGCATCGCGCAGCAACTGGAAGCGATCGCCTTGGATCACGGTGAAGGGAAGGTCCGCCGCCAGCTCCAGGCGCGGGTGGACCTGGTAGGCGAAGAGCGCGTGCGCATCGAGCCGATAGGGGAGCAGGTCCCCTAGCTTCTCGTCCCCCAGGTTGAGGGAGAGGATGCTCAGGTTGAAGTCCAGCAGCAGCGAGGCGCGCATGCTGCCCACGGACGGCATCCGGGCGCCCTCGAGCGCGAGGCCGCTGTCCTGGGCCGCGGTGGCCTTCACGGGCACCGCGTCGAAGCTCCGCGAGAATGGATCGTGATCCGCCCAGGCCGTTCCGCTCCCCACGAGGAAGCACAGGAACACCAGGCGGATGGCGGCGGGGTGCAGCAGCCCTCCAAGGTAGGGCGCCAAGAGCGAGCCTCGCATGGGGGCGCTTATAGCCCCCACTGTTCGAGAACCAAAAAATTTATGCCGGAATGAGACTTTTACATGTTTTTTGTGAGAAAACAGTGAATCACGTTGGACCACCAAGGAGCGTAAATGCGTAAAATCCCCCTTCTCCTTTCAACCGTGACCCTGTCACTCGCGGCCTGTGGAGACGCCTCGTTCGAGGAGGCCTCTGCCGCCCGCGAGGAGGCCATCAAGCAGTCGCGCGCGACCAAGTTCCGCCTGAGCGCGGACGCGGTGGAAAACGAGTACATCGTCGTCCTCCACCCTCAGCAGGGGCTGAGCGCGGAGGTGGCGGCCGAGGACATGGCGAAGACCTACCGCGGTCGCTCGGGTCGGGTGTTCCGCCACGCGCTGAAGGGCTTCGTGGCGTACATGAGCGAGGCGGATGCGCGCGCGCTCGCCGAGGATCCGCGCGTCAAGTTCGTCGAGCAGAACGGCCGGGTGCAGGCCGTAGGCGTGCAGACGCCCGCGACGTGGGGCCTGGACCGCGTTGACCAGACGGACCTGCCGCTGGATCAGACGTACACGTACAACACGGCGGGCTCGGGGGTACACGCGTACATCATCGACACGGGCATCCACCTGAGCCACCAGGAGTTCACCGGCCGCATCGGCAACGGGTACGACGCGGTGACGTCGGGCGGCACGGCGGCGGACTGCAACGGCCACGGCACGCACGTGGCGGGCACGGTGGGCGGCTCCACCTACGGCGTGGCCAAGGAGGTGACGCTGCACCCGGTGCGCGTGTTGGACTGCGGCGGCTCGGGCACCTACGAGGGCGTCATCGCCGGCGTGGACTGGGTGACGGCCAACCACCAGTCGCCCGCCGTGGCGAACATGAGCCTGGGCGGCGGCGCCTCTCAGGCGGTGGATGACGCGGTGACCAACTCCATCGCCGCGGGCGTGACGTACGCCATCGCCGCGGGCAACGACAGCGGGGATGCCTGCACCAAGTCTCCGGCGCGCACGCCCAACGCCATCACCGTGGGTTCGACGACCAACACGGACGCGCGCTCCTCGTTCTCCAACTTCGGCACCTGCGTGGACATCTTCGCGCCGGGCTCGGATATCACCTCCGCGTGGTACACGAGCAACAGCGCCACCAACACCATCAGCGGCACCTCGATGGCGGCCCCGCACGTGGCCGGCGCCGCGGCGCTCTACCTGGGCACCAACCCGACGGCCAGCGCGGAGCAGGTGACGAGCGTGCTCACCAACATCGCCAGCCTGGGCCGGGTCACCAACCCGGGCACCGGCTCGCCGAACCTGCTGCTGTACACGGCCTCCATCGGCAATGGCTCGGGGGACAACACCGCGCCCACCACCGAGCTGACCTCGCCCGCCTCGGGCATCACCGTCACCGGCTCCGTGAGCCTGTCGGCCAACGCCAGCGACGACGTGGGCGTCACCCGCGTCTCCTTCTTCGTCAACGGCGCGGTCGTCGGCACGGACACCACCGCTCCGTACGCGCTGACGTGGGACACCACCCAGGGCGGCAACGGCAGCCACGCCATCGTGGCCAAGGCGTATGACGCGGGCGGCAACGTGGGCTCCAGCGCCGCCGTCACCGTGACGGTGAACAACCCGGGCATCGCCAGCTACAGCGCCACGCTGAAGGCGCCGAGCTGCGCCACGCCGGGCGCCTACTGCGACACCGGCACCCTGGTGAAGGGCCGCGGCACCATGGGCCCCGAGGCCAATGCCCCCAACACCCTCAACAACTCCTGCGCCGACGGCAACAGCGGCACCTACCTGAGCGACGAGTCGCTGGAGCGCATCCGCGTCTCGACGCTGGACGGCTCGCCGATGGCGCCGGGCAAGACGGTGAAGGTGGACGTGACGGTGAACGCGTGGTCCACCGGCAGCTCGGACTACCTGGACATCTATTACACGGGTGACGCGAGCAACCCCTCGTGGACGTTCCTGGCGACGCTGCAGCCGTCCGCGGGTGGCACGCAGGTGCTGTCGGCCACGTACACGCTGCCGGCGGGCAGCCTGCAGGCGGTGCGCGGCAACTTCCGCTACAACAGCACCGTGGCGAGCGCCTGCAGCACGGGCAGCTATGACGACCGCGACGACCTGGCCTTCGCGACGGGCGGCGGCAGCGGCCCGCAGGCGCCCTCGGCTTCGTTCACCTCGTCGTGCAGCGGGCTGAGCTGCTCCTTCACGGACACCAGCACGGACTCGGACGGCACCATCGCCTCGCGCAGCTGGAGCTTCGGTGACGGCAGCGGCTCCACCGCGCAGAACCCGAGCAAGACGTACTCGGCGGCGGGCAGCTACACCGTGTCGCTCACGGTGACGGACAGCCAGGGCCTGACCAACACCCGGACGCAGACGGTGACGGTGACGGCGCCGGTGTCCATCTCCCTGTCCGTGGCGAAGCGGACCCAGGGCAAGCGGCGCTACGCGGACCTCACGTGGTCCGGCGCCAGCGCCAACCGCGTGGACGTGTTCCGCAACAACGCGCGCGTCACCACCACGGCCAACGACGGCGCGCACACGGACACGCTGTCCGCGGCGGGGACCTACACGTACAAGGTCTGCAACGCCGGGACGACTACCTGCTCGGCCAACGTCTCCGTGACGTTCTGATCGAGCCGGAATGAAGCACGGAGGCCCCGGGTCGGCTCACGCCGGCACCGGGGCCTCTGCTTTGGGGCTACTGCTCCATGAAGTCGCTGGCGGAGAGGACCTCGATGGCGTCCGTCCGCAGCGGCAGCGGATGCAGGAGGATGGCCTTGTCCTCAGCGAGCAGCTCGGGCTGCTTGGGGGAGGCGTAGGTGATGGGCGCGGGCGTCGGGGACTTCAGCGCGGACACGAGCGCCGGCGCATCCTGGGTGACGAAGGCGAAGCTGAGCGCCGAAGGAGACAGGCGGCGGCGCACGGCCTCCTGGACGGCCTCGGGCGTCATGTCGGTGAGCGCCTTGCGGTACTGCTCGAGGAAGTCCGGCGTGCCATAGAAGCGCGAGTCGATGGCGTAGCCCAGGCGGCGCTGGTCCGTCTGCTCCCACAGTCGCGTGTAGCTCAGCAGGAAGCCGCGAGACTGCTCGAACGCGTCGCGCGACATGCCCTGACGGACGAGCCGGTCGAGGTAGTACACGGCGCCGTGGGTGGCGAAGACGGCATGGGTGGGCACCACCGGGCGTACCCAGAGGGTGATGTCCTGCTGGGTGCGGGCGATGTTGGTGCGGTTGAAGGTGGTGCCGGGCTGTTCGGCGAAGTGCTCGGCGTAGGCGTAGTTGCCGTAGTTGAGGCCGCGTTTCTCACGCAGTTCCTGGAAGAGCACGCCATGGGACTGGCGGTGCTCGCCCAGGTACGAGAGGGCGAAGGCCACCGGGAAGAAGTCCGGGTCACCTCGGCGCAGGGGTGTCACGTAGCCCATGGAGACGGCGGTGGAGGAGGTAGGCTTCTGGAGGACGACCGCGCGGCCCGGCATGGGCTGCACGGGGGGCAGCTCCACCCGAGGAGCTCCGGTGGCGGGCAGCGCGGACAGGCGCGAGGTGAGGGACTGCTTCAGCGCCTCGTCCACGGGACCGGCCAGTCCGATGACGAGCCGGTCCTGGGTGAAGATGCGGCGGGCGTGGGCCTTCACGTCCTCCAGGGTGAGGGACTCGAGTCCCTTCACGGTGCCGCCCACGAAGTGCGCGTACGGGTGTCCCCGGTAGAGGAGCGCGTCGAGGGCGACCTGGCCCAGCCGCTCGTCGTTCTCGTTGCGCAGCTGGTTGCGGACGGTGTTGAGCGCGTCGGTGCGCAGCCGCTCGAACTCGCTTTTCTCATAGCGGGGCTCGAGCAGCACATCGGTGAAGATCTTCAGGAAGCGCGGCAGGAAGTCCTTGTGGACGCGGCCGGAGAAGGTGGTGAACTCCTTGTCGGGCAGGACTTGCAGCTCGGCGGCCATGGGGAAGAGCGCCTCCAGCAACTGCGCGGAGGTGAGCTCCCGGGTGCCGCCCTCCGCAAGAAGGGTGGCGGTGAGCGCGGTGAGGCCCTCCTTGCCCTTCGGGTCGTCGATGGAGCCGGCACGGAAGACGAGCCGGAAGCTGACGATGGGATTCTGGGGGTTGGTCTGAATGACCAACTCCATGGGCGCGGGCTGCTTCAGGGGCACGGCCGGCACGGCTACGGGAGCCTGGGCCGTGGGAGAGGAGGCGGGTGCGGTAGTCGGCGCCGGAGCAGGGGTGGCCTGGGGCTCGGGCGTGGGCGTGGGCTGGGGCGTGCTGGCGCAGCCGCCGAACCACAGCGTGGCGGTGAGGGCGAGGGAGGCTCGGGTGAAGGGGCTCATCACTGCTTCCCTCCGTTGGCGGGCGTCAGGGTGAGGACGGTGAGGTTGGTGTCGACGAGGTAGGAGCGGGCGAAGGCGACGAGCTGCTCGGGTTGGACGCGGGAGACGTTCTGGAGGTGGCGGGAGAGCGCGTCCGGAGTGCCGAAGATGCCGGCGTACAAGGCGAGCTGGACGCCGACGTCATCGGGCGCCTCGAGGTTCATGAGGAGGCCGTAGCGGATGTTGCTCTGGATGGCCTTCACACGCGCTGCGTCCACCTTGCCGGAGGCCAGCTCGCGGACGGCGCGGGTGAGGGCGGCGTCCACGGCGGCGCGGTTGTCCTCGGCCTTGAGGGTGGCGATGAGGTTGAGGAGGTGGGGATCCCGGTGCGGGTAGAAGTCGCTACCGATGAACTCGGCGAGCTGCTTCTCGAGCACGAGCTCTTTGTAGAGCGGGCTGGTGGGGCCCACGAGGTAGGCGGCGAGCACGGACTGGATGGCGGCGCTGGGGGTGGTGAGCGAGCCCGCGGGGGTGTGCCAGGCGAGCACGTGGCGGGGCAGGGTGCTGGAGGCCCAGTCGATGTGCGCGGTGCGCTTCTCCTTCTGGGGAGGCTCGGTGGGCATGTTGAGCTGGGCCGCCTTGCGCGCCCAGGGGCCATAGTGCTCCTGGATGGCCTTCATGACGGCCGCGTCATCGAAGTCGCCGACGATGAAGATGATCGTGTTGTCCGGGGTGTACCAGCGCTCGAAGAAGCTGCGGCTGTAGGCGTAGGCCTCCGGCATGGCCTTGATGTCCTCATAGAAGCCGAGGGTGGTGTGCCGGTAGGTGTGCTTCTGGAAGGCGGTGCCCAGCAGGCGCTCCTCCATCTTCAGCTCCGGGCGAGATTCGTTCTTGTGGTACTCGCCGAGCACCGCGAGCGCCTCCGTGCGGAAGGAGGGCTCGGCGTACTCGAGGTTGCGGAAGCGGTCTGCCTCCAGCTCGATGAGGGCGTCGAGCCCGGCGGTGGGGCCGTAGGCGTGGTAGACGGTGAAGTCGTCGGTGGTGAAGGCGTTGTCGTCGAAGCCGTAGGAGGCGACGATGCGATCGCGCTCTCCCTCGGGGTGCTTCTTCGTGCCCTTGAACATCATGTGCTCGAAGAAGTGAGCGAAGCCCGTCTTGCCAGGCTCCACCTCGTTGCGCGAGCCCACGCGCACGACGGAGTAGTAGGCCACGAGGCCGGGCGAGCGGAAGGGCACTCGCACGACGGTCAGCCCGTTGGGCAGACGCTCGGTCTTCAGGGCGTAGGGGAAGACATCGTCTCGCGCCTGGGCAGCGGCGGGGAGGGCCGGGGCCAGCAGGAGCAGGAGGAGGGGTAGGAGTCGTTGCATGAGGGGACCTCGCGAGCCGGATCACGACGGGTGACCCGGGCGGTCGGCGACCCTATGCGGTTGGTGGGCAGGAGGGGAGGCGAGCGCGAGGGAGATGTTCGGCAGTATGTGCGCCTGGAGGCGTCAGGAGGATTGACGGCCCGGCGTGAGCGGTTAACGTAGATGCGTCGAACGAAAAAGGGGGCGACCTGGCTTCGACGGGGGCATAGAGGCCCGAGACGCGTGCCGAGCTTGTTAGTGACTCGTAAAACCGCTGACACAGACACAAAAGCCAACGACAACGTTGAGCTCGCGCTGGCTGCCTAACAACAGTTCTTAGCGCGCGGTCCTCCCGCTCTCGGCCCGTGGGGTGGGGTAGGACCGTCATAATGCGGGCTGGCTGCCGAGGGTGCCTGGGCCCGAGGTGGCGAGATCTTTCCAGGACCGGCTCGTGAGGATCCCGTCCGTGG
Organism: Hyalangium ruber; assembly: GCF_034259325.1. Taxonomy (NCBI): domain Bacteria; kingdom Pseudomonadati; phylum Myxococcota; class Myxococcia; order Myxococcales; family Archangiaceae; genus Hyalangium; species Hyalangium rubrum. The sequence goes on from NZ_JAXIVS010000006.1 coordinate 560,581, forward strand.
GAGCCTTCGGGACGTAGCAAATCGCGGACTACGCACGTAGGGTCGAAGGGAAGAAGGCTTTCGGACGCGGGTTCGATTCCCGCCGCCTCCAAGCAGCAAAAACCCCGTGACACCGCTCAGGTGTCACGGGGTTTTCTTTTTCGGCCGAGGCCCCGAGGGGCAGCTCTCACTCGCCTCCGGTGAGAGACGCCCAGACGCCCGATTCCGACGCGAGGTACAGCTCGTTCGCGTTCGCCGGCGCAATCGCGAGATCCGCGCCGAACACGCCGGGCGGGAGCGAGAGGAGGGTCCAGGTGGCTCCGCCGTTCTGGGTCTTGTAGGTCCCGCTGAAGGTGAGCGCGTAGGCCGTCTGCGGATTGCTCGGGCTGAACCGCACCGGGTACTGCGAGCCACGGTTCAGCACCAGGGTCCAAGTGGCTCCCGAGTTCGTGCTCTTGAAGATGCCCGAGTCGGTGCTCGCGAACACCACGCCGTGCTGCGAGGGATCGGTGGACACCGCACGCGCAGTGCCGCTGAGTCCCGGGTTCAGGTCGGTGAGCGTCGGCGGTCCTCCGGTGGACGAAAGGACCAGCCGTCGCGCGCCGAACTTGGACACGAAGTAAGCGGTCGACGAGTCGGTCCCATCGATCGCCACCGAGCGCGCCCAGTATCCGAAGCTCGGATCGCTCACCAGGTGTGACCAGGAGAGCCCTCCGTCAGAGGAGATCCAGACCCCTCCGTACTTCGAACCGAAGCAGTCCTGCCCTCCGCCCCAGAGCGTCGCGGGGTCGCGCGGGTCGACGGTGATCGACATCCAGCAGGCGAAGGACGAGATGTTGTGTTCGAGCCAGCTCCAGCTCTGGCCCGAATCGGCCGTCCCGTAGAGACCCTCCTGGCCCTGGTTGTTGCCGTAGAGGTACGCGTACCCCGCCGTCGTCGGGTCCACTCCGAGGATCGCGCCCGGCGCGGCGAAGCTCTGCGCCCACGCGCTACCGCTCTGCGAGCTGAACAGGCCGGTGTAGTACGACACCGCGTACACGGTCGTCGGCGAGCCCGCACCCGCCGCGATCCGGCTGATGGACCCTCCGGAGATCCCGGCCCCCGGGGCCCAGGTCGCGCCCTGATCCTGCGAATTCACCGGCACCCCGTTCTGCACCCCGAGGAAGTTCCCGCTGCTCGCGCTGAGCGCGACGTAGGACCAGGATCCGCTCGCGACCTGGGTGAGCGTCACCCCGCCGTTGGTGGAGCGGACCAGCCCGCTCGCGGTCGCCGCATAGAGCGCGCTGCTGGAGGGCTCGATCGCCAGCGTGGCGCCGGTACCCGAGACCGCGGTGGGGGACCAGGTCGCTCCGAAGTTGGTGCTGTGCCACACCGGCGACGCGCACGGATTTCCCCAGGTCGCGAAGGTGAAATAGACGCTCCCCGGTTGCGTGGGGTCGGCGGCCAGGCGCTGCGGCGTGCCGCACTGGAAGAGGCCGTTGGCGTTCCGGGCGAACCCGGAGGAGATCGCCGTCCAGGTCGCGCCGCCATCGTCGCTGCGGTACGGCCCCTCGTAGAGCATCAGCATGTAGAGCCGCGACTGGCCATCCACGGCCATATCGACCGGATAGTTGGAGGCGGAGAGCGGCGGGAGCCCGGTGCCCTGCACGGAGCTGAAGGTCGCGCCTCCATTGGTGCTCTTCGCGGGCAGCCCGTTGTACCGACCCACGTAGATCACGCCGGCAGTGTTGGCATCGAAAGCGACCGCGCTCGCCGCCTGCCAACCGGGCAGCCGGCTCTTGATCGAGGTCCAGTGGTCTCCGCGATCCGTCGACATCAAGAGATCGCTCTTGGTCACGACGATGACCGTGGCCGGGTTGAACGGATCGGTCACCACCCGCTGCGCGTTGCCCACGTCGAGTACCGAGGTCCAGGTGGCGCCCTGATCGGTGCTGCGGAACGCGCGGCCCGCGGTGGCGTACGCGGTCGCTCCATCGCTCGAGTAGGCCAGCTCACCCACATGGGCGAGCGGCAGCCCTTCGCTCATCGGTACCCAGGCGGGCGCGTCGAAGGCGGCACTCGTGGCGCTGGTCAGACCGGGCGCGGTGGCAGTCAAACGAAGCGCGGTTCCGCTCCGGGTGAGCCACAGCGCGGCGAAGGTCGCGCTTCCGTTCACGAGCTGCGCGGTGAGGGTTCCGGAGAGCACCGACGTCGTCGGCGTGGCCAGGGCGATCGTCACCGTACCGCTGGCGCCAGGGTCGACGTTCCCAAGCGAGTCCTTCGCTTCGACCACCACGGGACTCAGCACCGCGCCAGCCTGGACCTTCGTCGGCTGGGTCGAGAACACGAGCTTCGTCGCCGATGCGCTGGCGGCACCTCCCACGAGTAAGAGGAAGACACCGGCGAGCCTGAAGCAGCGATTCATCGACACCCCTCCGTTGTGCTGAAAACGGAAGCTTCCATGAAGTCGATTCCTCTTGGAAGGCAAAGAATCGAAGCCGCTTACGGCTCCTCCACCACCCGGAGATCCACCTCGGGCGTCGTCACGGCAGTGCCGTAGCGCAATGCCCACTCCGACGCCTCCTCGAGCGACTTGGCCTGGAACATCGCGTAGCCGGCGATGAGCTCCTTCGATTCGGAGAACGGGCCATCGACGACCGAGTGTCGATCCCCTTGGAAGGTATAGCGCTTGCCCTGCTGACTCGGTCGCAGCCCGACGTTCGTGAGCAGGACCTTGGCGCCCGACATCTCCTCGAACAGGGCCGAGAGCTTCGCGCGCTGCTGCGCGGGGCGCGGGCGGCCTGACTCCGAGGTGGCGTCGGCCTTGTACAGGAGCATGTAGCGTCGGGTCGCGAGCTCCTTGGGCATCGGCACCATCCCGATGTCCCACGCCTCGGTGACCGGGCGGATGTCGATCTCGACATCCCCCACGATACTCGCGTACCGCGAGGCCCAGGCGCTGGCCTCGTCGAGGGACGCCGTGCGGACGATCAAGAAGCCCGCCGGCAGCTCGTTCGAGGGCGTGAACGGCCCCTTCGTGACGGTGCGCTTGCCGCCGGTGAACCGCAGCCGCACGCCCTGAGCGCTCGCGCGCAGCCCCTCGCCGCCGAGCAGGATGCCGGCCTTCATGAACTCGCCCATGAGCTTGCCGACCCGGGAGATCAGCTCCGCGTCGGGAATGGCGCCTGCCTCCCAGCGAGGCTCGGTCTTGTGCATGACGATGAAGCGCATCGAACGCGTTCCTTTCCTTCGGTGGAGCTCAGGCGGTGAAGTACTCGACCACGGCCGGGGTGAGCACCTTCGGGTTGACGTTGTGCGTCTGGCCGTCCAGCGTGCGGCGCCGCGCCCCAGGTACGATGTCCGCGATGGCCTCCGCGGCCATCTTCAGCTTCGCATCGGTCTTGCCGCCGTACATGACGAGCGACGGGACCTTGATCGACGCGAAGCGCGTCTTCGGGATGCTGAAGTCCCCCATGATGCGGGCGTCGTAGGGGAGCGTGTGCGCGACGGCCTCGAGCTTCTTCCAGACGCCTCGCATGAGCTGCATCATGACGACCATGAACCCCGGCGCCCCGACCATGTCGCGCATGAAGTACTTCACGGCATGGCCCCGGCGGCCTTCGGCGAGGAGCCGCTGGAGCTGGGCTTCGTGGTGGGCCTGCGCATGGCGCGCGTCATGCTGTGCGACGTACGGAGGCTCGTAGGCCACCAGCTTCTGGATGTTCAGCCCGCTCGCCGCGGCCTCCAGCGCGAGGGCGCCACCGGAGGACAACCCCACCACGAACGCGGAGCCCCCCGCGGCCTGGATGAGCGCGTCGAGGTCCTCGAGCTCGCGCTCCTTCGCGTACGGCTGCGTGTCGCCGCTGTCTCCGCGGCCCCGGCGGTCGTACACGAACACCGTGAAGCGCTGCGCGAGGAGCGGAGCGAGCTTCGGCATGGGCCCGAACCTCCGGCTGCACAGGGCTCCATCCACGAGGATGAGCGCAGGGCCCGAGCCGAGCTTCTCGTAAGCGATGGGAGTGCCATCCTTCGATATCACCTGGTTCATGAAGTCTTCCTCCGATGGGCGGGAGCGGCGTCATAGGCCGGCTCGCCCGATGTGGTCACTCACGAACTCGCATCGAGAGGAGCGCGCGCAGGCGGGCATTGCGCAGAGAGAGGCCGCCCCAGACCAGGAGCGCCACGTAGACGGGAAACAGCGTATGGCTGAACAGGGGGTTGCCCATGCGCACGTGGGTGGCGATCGCGCCGCCGAACCAGCCCGTGAGCAGGATGGCGCCCAGCACCGAGGTGCGCGGAACCACATAGAGCGCGACGCACAGGGACTGGACGAGCCCCAGCCCGAAGACGGCGCTCGCCGCGTACCCCAGCTCGGTGGTGCCCTGAATGAAGGGGGGCAGCCCGAGCACCTTGCCCAGGGCATCGAACGCCAGGAAGAGGATCGCCAGGCCGCTCATCAGTCGACCGGCCCACTGCGCCTTCCGTGCGCCAGTCACGGCCTGGGACTGGGGGACTGCGTTCACATCGAGGATTCCACGCTGCGAGAGGGCTTCCATGGGCGTCTCCGTTGTCGCCGAGGGTCAAATCCCCCGGTCAAAAAGACGTCGAATGAGTCCGGAGGGGATCGACATTTCGCGGTTTGGGCCTTCGAGGCGGACGTAAGTGCCCGAAATCACAGCCCTTGGCGGCGCGGGGGGGCACGGTGGTGGGCGGTCCCTGGGCCACGGTGCGTGAGGACGACTTCGACTCGCTTGCCGGCCACATTGCTACAGCAGACCCGCGCTGGAGCGCTCTCAACACACGTCGGCGATGCGCACGGACATCCTTCCCGAGGAGCTTCTCAAGACGGTTCTCGGTTCGATGACGACGGTCGCCGCGGAGCGGCTGCGTGCCGAGCCCAGCCTGCGTCAGGTGCTCTCCCGGGTCTTCGCGGAGGCGGCCTCGCTCCGGGGCGTGGCGCCAGAGCCACTCGTGGTTGCACGTCACCTGGGCGCGCGGCTCGCCGAGGCGGACGACCCCGCGCGTGCCTTGGAGCACCTGCATGCGCGAGACCTGGCGCTCGCGCTCGCCTGCGCTCTAGAGACCCCCGGGGCCGCGGACCTGCTCGAGCAGGAGGTCCTGCTGGCGTGCGGCTCGCGCTGCGGATGCGCAAGGCACATGGCCAGGAGGCCCAGGTGGATGCCGAGGTGCTGGCCGCGCATCCCGTCTCTCCACCCAGAGAGAGGAGGACAACTCGAAGGTCACCCTGCGCTGGAAGCGGGTGAGCGACCTGTGCGAGTCGTCCACCTCGTTCAAGTGCCGGGGAGGAGGGGCGTGCTCCTGTGTCACCACGAAGAACGAGCCCCTGACGGGCCAGCAGAACTGCACTCTCTGACGGCCAGGAGCCACCGGATTTTCTTTTAGGTGTGCGTTACGCGGACGCAACGACGTGGAGCTTCAGGGCGTCTTCCTCCACGTCGAAGCGCGCGGTGCCGCCGTTGCTCAGCTCGCCAAAGAGGAGGGCCTCCGCCAGTGGGGTCTTCAGGCTGGTGTCCACCAGCCGTGCCATGGGACGCGCGCCGAACGCCGGCTCATATCCGTGCTTGGCCAGCCACTGCCGCGCCGCCTCGGTCAGCTCCAGCGTCACCTGCTTTTCCGTGAGCATCTTCCGGAGCAGGCCCACCTCCTTGTCCACCACCTTGAGGATGCTCTCGGGCGACAGGTCTCCGAAGAGAATCCACCCGTCCAGCCGGTTGCGGAACTCCGGTGTGAAGGTGTGCTCGATGGCCTTCTGCGCGCGGCCGGTATCCACGGTCGGAGGCCTCTCGCCGAACCCCATCGACTTGGTGCGCGTGACCTCGCGCGCGCCCGCATTGGTGGTCAGGATGATGATGATGTTGCGGAAGTCCGCCTTGCGGCCGTTGCTGTCCGTCAGCGTCGCGTGGTCCATCACCTGCAGGAGGATGTTGAAGAGGTCCGAGTGGGCCTTCTCGATTTCATCCAGCACCAGCACGGCATGGGGATTCTTGAGGACGGCCTCGGTGAGCAGTCCTCCCTGCTCGAACCCGACATAGCCCGGAGGCGCACCGATGAGCCGGCTCGCCGTGTGCTTCTCCGAGTACTCGCTCATGTCGAAGCGCAGGAACTCCACACCCAGCGCCGCCGCCAGCTGCCGGGCCAGCTCCGTCTTGCCCACGCCCGTGGGGCCGGAGAAGAGGAAGGAGCCAATGGGCTTCGTCTGCGCGCGCAGGCCCGAGCGCGCCAGCTTGATGGCGTTGGTGATCGCACGGATGGCTTCGTCCTGGCCGAAGATGACCGACTGGAGCTCCTTCGCCAGGCCCTGGAGCTGCATCCGCTCCTGCGCGGAGACGCTCTTGGCGGGGATGCGCGCCATCTTCGAGACGATGGCCTCCACGTCCGCCACCGTCACCGTGCCGGTGCGCTCGCTCACGGGCTTGAGCCGCTCGGCCGCCCCCGTCTCGTCGAGCACGTCAATCGCCTTGTCCGGCAGGAACCGGTCGTTGATGTGCCGAGCGGACAGCTCCGCCGCCGCGCGGAGAGCCTCGGGGGTGTACCGCACCCGGTGGTGCGCTTCGTAGCGGCTCCTCAGCCCCTCCAGGACGCTCAGGGTGTCCTCCACCGAGGGCTCGCCCACGTCGATGCGCTGGAAGCGCCGCGACAGCGCCCGGTCCTTCTCGAAGGAGGACTTGTACTCTTGGTACGTCGTGGAGCCGATGCAGCGCAGCTCACCGCTGGCCAGCGCGGGCTTGAGCAGGTTGGCGGCATCCATGGAGCCGCCGCTGGTGGTGCCCGCGGCGACGATGGTGTGGATTTCGTCGATGAAGAGGATGGCGTCCTTCTTCTCCCGCAGCGCCTTGAGCACGGCCTTGAGCCGCTCCTCGAACTGGCCGCGGAACTTCGTGCCTCCCAGCAGCGCGCCCATGTCCAGCGAGTACACCGAGGCGCCCTTCAGCTCCTCCGGCACCGTGCCCTCGTGGATGCGCAGCGCCAGCCCTTCGGCGATGGCCGTCTTGCCCACGCCCGGCTCGCCCACGTACACGGGGTTGTTCTTGCGCCGTCGGCACAGCACGTGGATGGTCCGCTCCAGCTCCTTCTCCCGGCCGATGAGCGGGTCGATGCGCCCCTCCCGGGCCTGCTGGAGGAGGTCGGTGGTGAAGGCCTCCAGCGGCGCCTTGCTCGGGCTCTCCTCCTCGCGCGCTTCGGCGGGGCGTCCCGGCTGGGCGCCTTCTCGGGGCGCGGTCACCGCGACGGCCCGCTGAGGGCTGGCGGCGAGCAGGTCCGGCCGGGCGCCGCCCTCCTGCTTCAGCATGAAGAGGGCGTGGCTCTTGTCCTCGTGAAGCAGGGCCATCAGCACATCCCTGCCATCGATGATGTCCTGCTCGGCGGCCAGCGCCTGCAAAGCGGCGCGCTCGAGCACCCGCTCCACGGCCAGCGTGTGACGCGGCGTGACCTCGACCTGCTCGGGCAGCGGCTCGAGTCGCTCCTTCAGGAACGACGCCAGCCGATCCTGCAGGCGCGTGACGTCGGCTCCTACTCCCGAGAGCACGTCGCGAGTGTGATCGTCACGGGTCAGCGCGAAGAGCAGGTGCTCCAGCGTGACATACTCGTGCCGCAGCTTCCTCGCCGCATCGAGGGCTTTCCGGAAGCTCACCTGCAATTCCTGGCTAATTTGCGGTCCTGGCACGGGTCAGCCCTCCTCGGGTTCCATGGAGAGCCGCAACGCAAAGGCATTGTCCCGCGCCACGTCTTCCACTGTCTTGATTTTCATCTCAGCCACTTCGTACGTGTAGCGACCCGCGACGCCCACGCCGTTCTGCTGGACCTGTCGCAGGATGTGCAAGGCGTCCGCCTCGGACCGGTGGAAGACCTCCCGGAGAATGGCCATGGCGAGCTCCCGAGGGGTGGCGGCGTCGTCGTGCAGGAGCACCTTGTAGAACGTGGGCTCCGTGAGCCGCGGTCCTGCGGCGTTCTCGGTGGTGGCGTGCGTGTCGTGCCCTTGCGCCATGGCCTGTCGAGCCTCCCTTGCATGCGCGGGCCAGCAAACCGCTGGACGGTCTGGTCCACCCGCCTGGAAATGCAACGGACCGCACTATACGTGAAGCGCCACACGAAACCGCACACGGGCTTGTGATTGACCCGGGTGCCCGGTGTGGGAGGAGGGGGGCTCCCCGCTTCCATGGGGGCCAGGGTAAGGTGGAGGCGATGAGCGAAAAACCGTCGCTTCGCCAGGTTCCGCTCCGTCGCCTCTATGCCCTCGCGCGCCCGGAAGCCGCGAGCCTGCTGGCGGGAGCCCTCTTTCTGGTCATTGGAAGCGCCGCGGCGCTCCTGTTTCCTCGGGCCATTGGCCTGCTCGTGGATGCGGCGCTGGGCGGTAAGGGGACGGAGGCCATCGACCGGATGGCGCTGTGGATGGGCGGAGTGTTCCTGGCCCAGGCCGCGGCGACCGGCTTGCGCTACTACTTCTTCCACCTGGCGGGTGAGCGCATCATCGTCCGCGTGCGCGAGCAGCTCTACCGCAGCCTGATGGACCAGGAGGTGGGGTTCTTCGACCAGACCAGCACGGGGGAACTGGGAAGCCGGCTCATCTCGGACACGGCGAGCCTGCAGAGCGTGCTCAGCTCCAACATCTCCATCCTCCTGCGCAACGTCGTCTCGGTGGTGGGCGGAGCGGCCTTCCTGATCTACACCTCGCCTCCGTTGGCGCTGCTCATGCTGTCCGTCGTCCCGCCCCTGGCGCTGGGCGCCATCGCCTTCGGGCGCCGCCTGCGCAGGCTGTCGCGCCAGGTGCAGGACGTTCAGGCGGAAGCCCACCAGGTGGCCGATGAGAGCCTTTCGGGCATCCGGACGGTGCGGGCGTTCGCCGCGGATGACCACGAGGTACGGCGCTTCAGTGCGGCGCTGGGGCGGGCGTTCCAGCTCGCACGGCGCAGGGTCATCGGCTCGAGCCTGTTCAACGGCACCGCCAGCCTCGCCGCCTATACGGGAGTGGGGCTCGTCTTCTGGTACGGAGGGCGGCTGGTGGGCTCGGGCGAGCTGTCGGTGGGCGGGCTCACCTCCTTCCTTGTGTACACGCTGCTGGTGGCCGTGGCGCTCGGTGCGCTGGGCGACCTTTGGGCGGAGCTGATGGGGGCCATCGGGGCCGCCGACCGCGTGTTCGAGCTCATCGACCGTGTTCCGGCGCTGCCTCCGCGGGGTGGACGGATTCCCGAGCGCATGGAGGGCCGGGTGGAGTTCAAGGACGTTCACTTCCGCTATCCCGCGCGCCAGGAGGTGGCCGTGCTGCGGGGCCTGGACCTGAAGACCGCCGCCGGCGAGGTGGTGGCGCTGGTCGGGCCGTCCGGCGCCGGGAAGTCCACCATCGCCTCGCTCCTCTACCGTCTCTATGACCCGACCGAGGGCCGCATCCTGCTGGACGGCGCCGACCTGCGGGAGCTCGAGCCCAACTGGCTTCGCGGGCGGATTGGCGTCGTCGCGCAGGAGCCGGTGCTCTTCTCCTGCTCCATCGCGGAGAACATCCGCTATGGCCGGCCGGATGCCACCGACGCCGAGGTCGAGACAGCGGCCCGCGCCGCCAACGCCCACGACTTCATCTCCCGCTTCCCGGAGGGCTACCGCACCGAGGTGGGAGAGCAGGGCGTCCAACTGTCCGGCGGCCAGAAACAGCGCGTGGCCATTGCCCGAGCCGTGCTGAAGGACCCGCGCCTGCTCATCCTCGACGAGGCCACCAGCGCCCTGGACGCGGAGAGCGAGCACCTGGTGAAGGACGCGCTGGATCGGCTGATGAAGGGCCGCACCACCTTCATCATCGCCCACCGCCTGTCCACCGTGGCCAACGCGGACCGCGTGCTGGTGCTGGAGGACGGCCACGTCATCCAGAGCGGCACCCACGCCGCCCTCCTGGGCCAGGAGGGTCTCTACCGCAGGCTGGTGGAGCGCCAGTTCGTCGCCGCCTGAGGCTCGGCGGCCAGCGCCTCCAGGGCCTCCAGCACGGCGGCCTCGCCCACGCCCATCATGGGCCCATGGGCCTCCACGTGACGATGGGGGCCGAAGCGGAAGCCATACCTGGCGGCGGTCGTGGGGCCGAACAGCCCGACGCCCGGCACGCGGCAGATGTCCGCCATGTGCAGCATGCAGGAGTCCACGCCCAGGAACATGTCCGCGGTGGAGACCAGCGCCATGGCCGCCGGGAGCATCAGCCGGGGCATGGAGAAGACACGGTCCGAGCCTCCGTCCGCGTCCAGGCCCGCCTCCTCCACGTCCACCACCAGGGCGAGCCACTCCGGGTGGCGCGCCAGGAATTCTCGCAGCACGCGCCGGAAGCGCTCAGCGGGCCAGCGCTTCTCCTCCCCCGTCTCCGTGTGGACCACCAGCACGCGCGCCGTGCCGCCCAGACTGGCGCGAACATCGCGCGCGAAGGCCACCGAGGCTTCGGGCAGGGACGGGGGCTGGGTGAAGTCCTCCAGCTTCAGTGTGGGCTCCAGCCGCTGGACGAAGTCGAAGTACATGTCGCAGGAATGCCGGGCCTCGTTGATGCGCAGGCGGTCCGTGAAGCCCTTGAAGAAGCCCAGCGTGCGCGCCTCCGGCAGGAGCTCCAGGACAGGCGGCACGTCCTCGTTCCACGTGTTGAGGCTGAGCAGCAGATCCGTCCCGCCCACGGCATCCACGAGGGTGCGCGCGTCGAACTTCCGGTAGCCCACCCACTCGAAGCTCAGCGCGTGGAAGAGGCGCAACGGGAGCCCCGAGTACAGCAACTCCCCATCGCCCTCCACGCCGATGACGGACAGCCGCCCGGGGTACAGCGTGGACAGCGCGCGCACCGCGGGCAGGGCCATCACCCGGTCCCCAATTCCATTCACATGAAAGACAACGGGCCGTTCGGGCGTCATGCTCACTCCGCCTGGAGCGCGAAGGCGGGTGGCACCCGCGTGGCGCGCCACGCCGGCAGGTAGCTCGCCACCATCGTCACCACCATGAGCAGCAGGGCGACGAGGGTGAAGGTGATGGGGTCGGCCGGGCTGACGTTGTAGAGGGCCGCGGCCAGAAGCCGCGCCAGCCCCAGCGCCACCAGTGTCCCGATCGTGATTCCCAGTAGCGCCAGCCGTAGGGCATGGCGCAGCACCAGCATCAGGATGCTCTTCGGCGTGGCGCCCAGCGCCAGGCGGACGCCCATCTCCCGCGTGCGCTGCTCGACCATGTAGCTCATCACCCCGAAGACGCCCACGGCCGCCAGTGTCAGCGCGGCGGCGGCGAAGACCAGCACCAGCCCGGCGAGCATCCGCCGGGGCCCGAGGGCCTCGTCCACCAGCTGCTCCATCTGGAAGACCCGGCCCACCGGGAGGTCCGGCGCCTGCCGGGCCACGGCCTCTCGCACGGCGGCCGTCACCGCGGCGGAAGGTCCGCGTGCGCGCACCACGACCTGCATGGCGCCCCGGGGCTCCTGGGCCTGCGGTACGTAGAACTCGGCGACGGCTTCCTGGAACTGCCCGCGCCCCTGGCTGAGCGTGTTCCCCACCACGCCCACCACCTCCCAGGGGACCTCGCCTCCGGAGAAGAAGCGCTTGCCCAGGGCCTCCTCGCCCGGCCAGAAGCGCCGTGCCATCTCCTCGTTCACCAGCGCCACGCGCGGAGCCTCCGAGCCGTCCAGCGCGCCGAGGTCACGCCCCCGCAGCAGCGGGATGCTCATCGTGCGCAGGTAGCCCGGGGTGATGACGCGGTGGTTGACGTGCGGCTCCCGTCCCGGCTCGGCGGGCTGGTCCGGGAAGATCAGCATGCTGGTCTGGTTGCTGCGGCTCAGCGGCAGCAGGGACGCGGCGCCCGCCGCCTCCAGGCCCGGAAGCTGGGACAGGGACTCCATCAGCTCGGTGTAGAAGCGGGTGCGCGCCGCGTCGTCCGGATAGGTCGCCTCCGGCAGGGTCAGCGGGAAGGCGAGGACATTGGACGCGTCGAAGCCCGTGGGCGCGCGCTGGAGCCGCTGGAAGCTCTGCAGCATCAGCCCCGCGCCCACCAGGAGCACGAGCGCCAGGGACAGCTCTCCCACCACCAGCGCCGACGACATGCGCCCGCGGCGGCCCGTGGTGCGTTGGCTGTCCTTCAGGACCTCCGCCAGCTCGGTCCGCGAGACCCGGAGCGCCGGCATCAGCCCGAAGATGAGTCCCGTCATGAGCGACAGCCCCAGGCTGAAGAGCAGCACCCGCACGTTCACCCCGATGGTCGTCCAACCGGGGATCCGCTGAGCCAGGCCGTCTGGCATCAGCGCCGTGAGCAGGTCCGTTCCCCAGACGGCGAAACACACCCCCGCCATGCCGCCCACCAGGGCCAGCAGCACGCTCTCCACCAGCATTTGCATGGCGATGCGCCGACGCCCCGCCCCCAGCGCCGCCCGCACGGCGATTTCCCGCCCGCGTCCCGCCGCGCGCGCCAGGAGCAGGTTCGCCACGTTCGCGCACGCGATGAGCAGCACGAAGCCCACCGCTCCGCCCAGCGCCATCAGCACCGGGCCAATGGGCCCGAGGAATGCTTCTCGTACGCCGGTCAGCCGCACGGTGTACTGCGCCATCTCATCCGGGAACTCCTGCTCCATCCGCGCGGACACCGCTTGGAGCGCCGACTTGGCCTGCTCGGGCGTGACACCCGACCGCAGCCGCGCCAGAACCTGGAACTTCCGCAGCCCCCGGGCTTCGGCCTCCCGGGCCGTGGGCACCAGGGGGACCCACAGCTCCGCGGAGGGCGGGAACTGGAAGTCCGCCGCCATCACTCCCACGACGGTGCGAGGCTGGCCGTCCAGGGTGATGCTGCGCCCCACGATGCTGGGGTCTTCTCCGAAGCGGCGGCGCCACAGCGCATGGCTCAGCACGACGACCGGCTCGGCTCCGACCTGCGCCTCCGCTTCCTCGAAGCCCCGACCCAGCAGGGGCCGCGCGCCAAGCGCGGAGAACAGCTGAGCGCCGACGCGGCTGCCAGGGACCTGCTCCGGCGCCGCGTCCTTCGTAAGGCTCAACGTCTCACGCGTGAAGCCGGCCACCTGGGCGAGGACCTGCCCCGCCTGGGATTGCCATTCCTTCAGCGTGGGAAAGGAGGTCTCGCTCCGGTCGATGCCACGCTCGGGCGAGGTCTCCCAGACCATCACCAGAGATTCATCTCCGGGGAAGCGCATGGCACGCAGATAGATGGCATCCGCGATGCTGAAGATGGCCGTGTTCAGTCCAATGCCAAGCCCCAATGTCAGCGCGATGACCACAGCGAAGGTGGGATGCTTCCGGAGGAGCCGGAGTCCGAATCGCACATCATCCAATAGGATTGCCATGATTACGGTCTGATCGGAGATTGACAGGTTCTCAGCGCCAACAATACCATCTCGCTCTCGGAGTGAAGTGCGATCATCCTATCGCTCCTTTGCTCCGAGAGATGTACCCCCGACGTCAAACGGAGGTTGTCCCCATGGTTGAACAGAAGACCGCGACGCAGGAGATGACGGCGCTGGACGCAGACAAGGTGGAGGCTCTGCGCAAGCAGCTCCGCACCATGCTGGGTAATGGCCAGGTCAAGCTGCCCGAGACCGCCATGCTGAAGGCGCCGACGCACAGCAGCCACTCGGACGGCGACGGCTTCATCTAAGCCGCCGTTTGGGGGCCTGCCTCCACTGGAGGCCCCTGCTTCGGGTGCCACGGGCTCCAGCGGTATGGGGTCCGTGGTATTCGCAATCCCCGGGTAGCTCGCGGGGACTCCCAGGGGCGCTTCACTCGTAGCGGGCGACGAAGGCATGCACGTCTTCCACCGCGACGCCCCCCAGCTCGAAGGCGTGCGCGCCATGGAGGGTGAGCTGCACGGGTGACGGTGCGTGGGCCAGCAGCGCGGGAAGTTTGCTCCCGGCGGCCACCACCTCTTCCACCTCGAAGGTCTGCTCCGCCACCTGGCGTGAGCGCGTCACCAGGGCGACGCCCGTGCGCGGTCCGTACAGGGTGATGCCGGTCCCCAGCGCGGCCACGCCCGCGGCGGAAGGAGCGTGGCGCTTCAGGTATGCGAGCCGCCCTTCCAAGAGCGTGCGCGAGCGCTCGCAGCGGGGGGAGCAGGGGAAGTGGAAGATGAGCTGGAACCCGAAGAGGTAGCGCAGACAGGGGTTCATCAGCCGCGGGAAGGGGCCCAGGTCGGGAATGCTGTCCGGCGTCTTGTCCAGCCGTTCTTCCCCGGTGCGCGTGAAGAGCTGCACGCAGCACTCCGGGTACCCGAAGAGGCTGGCCAGCATGGCGTGCTGGTTCGTCTGCTCCAGCACGTCCGCGCCCTCCAGCAGATCCTCGGCCACACCGAAGTAGAACATGCCGTGGGTGGCGCCCGGCGTCCCGCTGGGCAGCTCGTGGCGGGCGTGGTCGGTCCCCTCGACGGGACCCCGGGGCTCCACGAAGTCGATGGCGCCGCGCCGCACATACAGGCCCAGCGCGCCGATGGCCTCCATGGTGGGCCGCACCCGCTCCATGGGGAGGATGAGCCTTCCCACCGCGCGCTCCTGGTGGAGCACGGTGGCCACCGTGAGGAAGTCGGACAGGCTCAGCAGGCCCAGCAGCGGGCGGTGCTCCGGGGGAAGGTTCTCCCCCAGTTCCTGGCGGACGGAATCCAGCAGCGCTCGGGACGGGGGGAGGATTCGCACGGCGGGGAGGGCCTGGTTCATCGATTGGCGGCGAGCAGGGGGGCTGCGGTGGCGGGCGCGGCGCGGGTTGCCCAGTCCTCGCTGTACCAGCGCAGGAACTGGAACTCCTCGCGCGAGCGGTCCAGCGTGACACGCAGGATGACGGCATCCTCCGTGCCCGCTGCGGGGCCCTCGAGGCGCACCTTGCCCGGGCACCACACCGGCTCCAGCGCGCCGAAGTTGAACGCGCCCGCGTGGCCGATGCGCAGCTCGAGCAGCACTGCTTCGGGAAGCTGGTCGGCGGCCTCACGAGGCATCAGCAGCGTCACCTCGCCCTCGGGCACGTCCACGGCCCACACCAGAGCGGGCAGCGGGCTCGACAGGCCCGGGGCCCTGAGGGACGTCTCATGCACCACATGCGGCTGCGCGCCGCCGCCCTCCAGCGCGGCGGGCTCCTGGGAGACCATCGACTCCAGGCGCAGCCGCTGCGAGGAGCGCACCGGGTAGTCACACGCCTTGCACATGGGGTGCTCTCTCAGGGTGCCTTCCAGCGCGGCCTTACGCAGCCGGGTGAGCTGCGGGCCGTTCCACACCTCGGAGATGCCCTGGGTCCTCAGGTTGCCGTAACGGTCCAGGTGCTTCCAGTCGTTGCAGCAGAGGATGACGGAGCCGTCCGCCAGCACGTTGAGGGTATCCACCGGATAGTGGCAGTGGCCGTAGGACTCGTCGAACTCATGCACGCGGGCGTTCTGCGTCATCTCGTCCACGCGCGCGTTGATGGGCACGAAGCGCGTCCAGTACCCCAGCGAGCGCCAGTACTCCTGGAAGCGGCGGGCCTCGTCCACCGAGCGGGAGTCCAGCACGAAGGACAGGCGCAGCCGCCGGCGGGGGCCGTTCCAGTTGCTAAGCAGGCCGTGGACGCGGTCCCAGAAGTCCCGTCCGTGGATCTCCCGGTAGCGCTCCCGGTCCGTCGCGTTGATGGACAGGGTGAGGAAGAAGCGCTCGTACGTCATCAGCCGGTCGAGCATCGCCGTGTCCAGCACGCTGCCATTGCTCACGGTGGAGATGGAAGCGATGGCGTCCTCGGCCCGGTGCGCCTCGTCGAGCAGGTCCAGGAACCGCTTGTCCAGCAGCGGCTCGTTCTGGAGCATCAGGCAGAGCTTCACCCGCCGCCCCGCCTCGCGAACCTCTTTGATGAGGCGGTGATAGAGCGCGTCATCCAGGCGCACACCCTCCCTGCCCCCGGCGCTCTCCGGGTACGGGCACATGGGGCAGGTGTAATTGCACCGGTTGGTCGTCTGGATTTGGATCTTGCTCGGGAAGTCCAGCAGGCTCCCGGCGAACTCAGCGTTGCGCAGATAAGGCACTCGACACCTCCTCTGACGCCTTGGGAGCCTGCTCCACCATGCTCAGCAGGAAGTCGTCCATGCCCGGGAGCATGCGGAACATGGGGATGGGGTCGTCGAGCAGCCGCTTGAAGAACCAGTCGAGGATGGCGAGCGTCTGGATGCACTCCTCGGACACGTGGGGCCGGGGAGTAGGGTCCCCGGTGCGCGCGTAGTCCAGGACGGGCAGCACACCGCAGTACGGGTTGTAGGCGCACTCGCGGCACTTCGAGTCGCGGTCCCGGATGGAGAGGTTGGTGGACAGCAGCGCCTTGCCGCCGCGCAGCAGCCCCTCGTACGTGGCACCTCGCACGTTGCCCAGGCCGAAGAACTCCCGCAGCGAGCGGGCTTCGTCCGAAGGGAGGATCTCTCCGTCATGGTCGTAGGTGATGGCCCCGTTGAAGTCGCCCACCGGGTTGCGCCAGTCGACGTAGCCGCCGTCCGCGCGGTCGATGACCTTCAGCAGCAGCACGCGCAGCGTGCGCTCCGCGTAGTTCTCCCCGGTCCGCTGGTTCTTCTCGTAGATGTAATCCAGCCCGTCCAGGTAGTAGTGGAGGAACTCGTTGATGTCGAAGGGCATCGCGCTGCGCGCCGCGTTGCCCAGGTGCTTGAGCTTGAGGATGGCGACGCCCTTGAAGCCCTGCTCGTGATAGAAGTCGATCATCCTCCGGGTGTGCTTGGCGTTGTCCTTGCCAATGACACACAGCGGGGAGGTGCTGAGCATCCCGGGGTACTTCTCCTGGAAGTACCGCAGCCGCTCCATCACCGTCTTGTAGGAGCCGGAGCCGCTGCGCGTGATGCGCATGCTGTCATGGATGTCCTGCGGGCCGTTGAGCGAGTACGACAGGTGGATGCCGTGCTCGCGGCAGAACTCGAGGTGCTCGTCGTTGACCACCATCAGGTTGGTCACCACGGTAAAGTCCAGCCGCTTGCCCACGGACTCGTTCTGCCGCTTGGCCTCCAGGACGAAGTGCTTCATGCCCTCGAAGTTGAGGAACGGCTCGCCGCCCTGGAACTCGAAGTCGATGCGCTGCGAGGGCGTGGACAGGGCGAAGCGGATGACCTCGGTGGCCGTGTCCGGCTGCATGTCGAACTTCTTGGGGTCCTCGGAAATCTTCTCCGGGTTCATGTGGCAGTAGGTGCAGTTGAGGTTGCACCGCTTGGTCAGCACCACGATGTGGAGGCCGGGCCCCCAGTAGGTGCGGCTCTGCCACTTCTTGAGGTCCCCCATCACCCGCTGGGCGTTGTCCGTGGTGACGATGTGGCCGGTCTGCTCCAGGCGCTGGAAGAGCGCCGGGTCCATGGAGATCTCGTCGATCTGGCGGTTCTCCTGTTCGGTGAGAACCTGCATCGACCCCACGCGCGACAGGCGTAGGAACTGGTTGGGGCCCACCTCGCGGGCCGGGAAGAAGTTCGGGATCCACTCATCCCGGTAGCGCAGTCCTGGCAGCTTCACAGCGTTCCTCCCTCGTCCTTCACGAAGCGGATGGATTTTTCCACGGTTTGCTCCCAGTTCATGTAGTCGGGGGAGTCGTTCACCAGCGCGGCGCCGCTGGCGCGCACCTTGTCGGTGTGCTCGCCCATGCGGCGGTTGAACGCCTCGTTCATTTCCGGAGTGACGAAGGCCTCGATGAGCTTGTGCTGGGAGATGAGCTCGCGAGCATACTCCACGAAGACGGCCCGTCCGTGCGCGGACAGCTGCTCGTGCTCCAGCATGGTCCGGAAGGAGAAGAGGTTGGTCCTGTGGAGGTTGAACAGGTGATGGCGGCGCTCGGGGGTGAAGCCCATCCGCTCCATGACGCGCAGCCGGAAGCGGTTGACCGCGAGGAAGGCGTGGATGCCCAGGTGCAGCCCCTGTAGCGGCCGCGGGTCGCTGCGGTAGGGCGACACGAAGATCTGCCGCGAGTCATGCCAGAGCCCGTAGTCGCTGGTGTTCAGCGTCAGGAACATGCGCTGGTGCTGCAGCTCGTGGACGACGTCCTCGGCGTGCTTGAACGGGGTGTCCACGCGGGTGAGGAAGATGGGCGAGCCGGCGCCATACGAGGCCGAGCGGTGGACGGACTTGCGCGGGGGCGCGTTCATGTCCACGAAGGCGGTGAGCAGCGCGCCAGCCCAGTCCAGCACCTCGGGCCACAGGTCCTTGATGATTCCATGGGCCGCGGTCGTGCTCTCCTTCATCGTCAGCGGCTCCCAACCGGCGGTGGGCTCGCCGGTATCGGGATCATGCTGCTCGCTGCCGAGCAGGCTCAGGAGGCGGCGATTATCCACGATGGGCACGCCCCAAGGCTCGGAGCGTGGCAGGGGTTCGAGGCTCACGTGTGGGGCGAGGCCCGGGGTGGCGAGCGGCAGAGGGAGCTTTGCGAACGGCTCTTGTGCACCTTCCGCGCGAAGGGTGACCGCGCCCTGGGCCAGCTCCCATTGCACGCGCTTCGGGTCGGCACCCTGCACGCGCACGCGGCGGTCCCTCAGCAGATCGTAGAAATCACTGGTGGTGGTGAAGCGGCCCTGCGAGCCCTTGTCCTCCAGGGCCTGCGTCAACCGCAGCGCGCAGATGTTGCTCAGCAGTTGGTCCCGCTGGAAGTCGTCTCGGGGGTTGGGCCCCATCAGTGAGCCGAGCATCAGGCCCAGGCTCCAGTGGCCGAAAATCTCGCCGAAGCGCTCGGGAGACTGGGCGGACAGCTCCAGCAGCCCGGAGAGGAAGGCGTGCAACTCGCCCACGCGAGGCCCCAGCCGCTGTGCCGTGGCGGGGGTGTCCAGGTTGCTCAGCAGCGAGTCGACGACGCCCACACGCACGCTGTGCAGATGCTCCCGAATCTGTGCATGGTGTGTGGACGAGAGGGCGATGGGAAAGAGCTGCGACAATTGAGCATCCATTATCGACTCCAATCCAGCAGAAGCACGGAGCTGTGTGAAAGGCGGAAGAGCAACGACTGCAGGGCTTCATGCACCTCGGCCCGGGGCATTGAGAGTTGCTCGAGCACCTCGTCGACGAGCTGGCCGAAGGAGCGGCCATCACACCGCTCGAGCACGAAGGCCTCGAGCGCGGTGAGGGGAAGCCGGCGGACGCCGACGGGGTCCGCGTAGCAGAGCAGGGCCGCCACGTCGGGAGGCTGGACTTCGCCGGTCAACAGGGCTGCCTGCTGCGCGTCGAGCAGGAGGTGGTGGGGGGTGAGCATCGGACGCCGGCGGTCCAGGTCGACGCGCAGGGCTGCGTCATGCGCTTCCCGCAGCGGTGCCAGCTTCGACTGCGGCAGCGGGGCGAAGGCGGACATCTGATGCACCAGTTGGAGGAGGTGGAAGAGCTCCCGGTCCAGCCACTGGCAGGTGCGAAGGTCGCCGCGCAGGGGCTCGGCGATGCCCCCGGCGTTCTCCAGGAGCGCTTCGGCCACCTCGAAGAAGGTCCACTCCAGCTCCGCTGGCTCCGAGGGCGGTGGCGGAATCAAGGCCGTGAGGCGCGCGGCCAGGTCCCAGGCCCCGCCCGTCACGAGTCGCCGCAGGGTGGTGGGTGCGAATACGGCGGCGGGGGACTTGTTGGCGGACAGCGCGCACCGCTTGACCAGCGCGCGCAGGTCCTCGTGCGAGTGGGAGACGACGTCCCGCGCCAGCGCGAACGGCCGCAGCCATTCGGCCAGCCCTGCCTGGGTCCAGCGCAGCAGGCGCGTGGGCTTGTGGGGGTTGTAGCCGGTGAAAACGGTGGCCAGCAGCGCGGAGGGGCGCCGGATCTCGGGCGCAGGCGGAGGCCGCCGCGACGCGGGTTGCAGGGGAGTGCAGCCCTGCGTCCGGTGCTCCTGGTAGGCAAGGCGGTAGGGGGGGCGCTCGGTTATCAGCGTGCGCGTGTCCAGGTGCTTCGCCGCCAGCGCCAGCCAGTCCGCCAGATCATGGGGGTAGCGCTCCAGCACGCCCACCTGGGGGCGCGCCGCCAGCGCGAGCGAGCCGCCACACGTGGCGACGCGCGCGGGCTCCAGCCACCGGACGAAGCCCAGCGCCTCCACGCCATCCATCTGGTTCCAGAAACCCTGCCATTGGAGCGAGGCCCCCGTGGGGACGAAGGCCACATCCACGCGGCCGCGGAAGGGCTTCAGCGCGTCACGGGTGACGGGGGTATCCCTCACATCCACGCCATCGAAGACGAGGACGTCTGGAGTCTCGACGAGGAAGCAGCACTGCTCCTCGCCCTCCGTCGAGGCCGCGGCGGGGATGATGTGGACCCGCACCCCCTCCTTGAGTTCGATGACGTCCCCCGGGCGAAAGGCATGTACCCGGTGGAAGCCCAGCGACTTCAGCAGGAGCTCCGGCCCTTCGGCGCACGAGCACGTCCTGGGGTCCTCGTCGAGGAAGTAGATGGCTGTCTCGGGCGACAACCCCAGCAGGCTGGGCGGGTGCAGGTGGTCGTCGTGGCCGTGTGAAAGAAAGACGGCGTCGATGGTGTCCGACTCCGGCAGGAGCCATCGC
Organism: Hyalangium ruber; assembly: GCF_034259325.1. Taxonomy (NCBI): domain Bacteria; kingdom Pseudomonadati; phylum Myxococcota; class Myxococcia; order Myxococcales; family Archangiaceae; genus Hyalangium; species Hyalangium rubrum. The sequence continues at coordinate 580,996 of NZ_JAXIVS010000006.1, forward strand.
GGGCAGGTGGGCAGTCGAAAATTTCCATCCTGCCGGACGAGAATTGGGTCGATGAGCAGCCGCAGCGGTCCCCGTCGGATGGCGAAGGACGTGTGACCAAGATGCTCGACCCAGGTTTCCACTTGTCTCGACCTTTCTGATTTTCCAGAGGCTAGGGGGAAGGCGATTCTTCCGTCAATACGTTGACTATTCGCGGGACTGCGGTCTCTCGCGGAGCCGCGTGTCCAATCCATCGCATCGCGTGGAGTCGCGTAAGGTGGCAGGCGCTATGGCCTCCATTCGCTCTACCGCGCTCTCCTTCCTCGTCGTGCTCGGCTTCGTAGCTGCTTGCGGAGATAATTCCCCCACACCCGTTCCTACACCCGACGCGTCTGTGCCAGTGATTTGCGACAGCGTCGGCGTCGCGCTGTGTGGCGGCTCCTGTGTGAGCATCGAGAGCGACCCGGCTCACTGCGGTGGTTGCGACAACGCCTGCGGGACCGGCGAGGCGTGTGTGGGTGGCGTCTGCGCCGCGCTCTGTCAGATCGACGGCAAGCAGGTCGCCCCCGGGGTGCTGAACGCGGCGAACTCGTGCGAACAGTGCGTGCCGGCGACGTCGGCGACCACGTGGACGCAACGCGCGGACGGGGCGTCGTGCAACCCGGGACAGGTTTGCTCGGCCGGCGCGTGCAGCCCGAAGTGCTTCATCGACGGCGTGGTCTACGCCGCGGGTACGCCGAACCCGGCGAACGCCTGCGAGACGTGCGTGCCGGCGACGTCGACGACGGCGTGGACGGCGCGCGCGAGCGTTCCGCTGCTGGTCGGCGGCGACGACATCACGGCGCAAGGCTGGACGACGATCGCGCAGGCGCCGAACACGCTCACGTACGGCGCGGACTACGTTCGCCTCGCGACGTCAACGAACAGCGGAGGGAGGACGAGCGGGCAGTTGCTCATCGCGCGGGCGAACGCGTTCGACGCAACGAAGCCGTTCAAACTCCAGGTGACGATGCAGGTCGAGTCGGTGAACACCCATAACCAGTTGGACAGCGGCGCGGCCATCTTGGGGAGCTTCACGCCGCCGGCCGGCAACAGCACGGATCGTTCGCAGATGATCTACCTCGACAGCGCGGCGATCGGCTGGGCGGACGACACGCAGGCCGCGGCGTTCTCTGTGACCGACGGCGCGTATCATGTCTACGAGCTCGCGGTGGATGCCGCGAAGGTGGCGACGGTGAGCATCGACGGCGTCGCGAAGCTCACGCGGAACAACTTCACGACGACCGGCACCATCGCCATCGGCGACCAGACAAACGACCCGAACGTCGACGGAGCGGTGCGGATCAAGTCGGTCGAGCGGCTCTGCCCCTAGAAAACTCGTGGCACGCGGCTTCCCCCAATGCTCGTCGCCAGGAGGAAGCCTGAGAGCGCATGCCAATCTTCAGCGGCTAGGGCCGTCCGGCGGCTCGCTCAGGGCAGCGCCGTGCGTGGCGATGACGCGCGAGTAGAAGCGCGCGCTGTCCTTGGGAGTTCGCTTCAGGCTCTCGAAATCGACGTGGACGATGCCGAACCGCTTGGAGAAGCCGAGCGACCACTCGAGATTGTCGAACAAGGACCAGAGCATGTAGCCGCGCACATCGATTCCCTGCTGGATGGCGGTATGGACGGCCGTCAGGTGCTTGCGCAGGTAGTCGATTCGCAGCGGATCCCGGATGCGGTTGCCCTCGGCGACTGGAGGGTCGAAGAAGGCGGCCCCGTTCTCGGTGATGTAGATCGGAATCGGGCCGTAGCGCTTCTTCACCATCTCGAGCGTGTCGATGAGGCCCTGTGGGAACACCTCCCATGTCGTCTCGGTGTACGTGGCCTGCTTCTGCCGCACCGGCGCGGCCCGCTGTGGCCAGGAGCGCTCGTCGAAGCGCGTCACGTTGCGCGTGTAGTAGTTGATGCCGAGGAAGTCGATGGGCTGATGGGCCAGCTTCAGCGCCTCTTGTGACCAGGGCTCCCACGCTGCGCCGAAGACCTCGGTCAGCTCGCTGTCCGGACACGTTCCCAGCAGCGCGGGGTCGAGGTACTGCCGGTTCATGTACGCGTCTGCTCGAGCGGTGGCCGCCAGGTCGGCTGGGCTGTCCGAGGCGGGGTACTTGGGCTCGAGGTTCACCACGAGGCCGATCTGGTTCTTGCCCGTGGCGCGATAGGCCTGGACCGCCGCGCCGTGCGCCCGCATGAGGTTTCGCGAGGCGATGGGTGCCTCGTAGAGATTCTTGTGACCCGGGGCGAGCGCGCCGTGCAGATAGCCACCGTCGGACACGACCCACGGCTCATTCAGTGTCGCCCACTTCTTCACCCGGTCGTCGAGCCGGCGGAACAGCGTGGCCCCGTAGTCCGCGAACCAGTGCGCGATGTCGGGATTGAGCCAGCCGCCGAGATCGTCGAGAGCGGCAGGCAGGTCCCAGTGAAAGAGCGTGATGATCGGCTCGATGCCGTTCTTCAGCAGCTCATCCACGAGCCGGTCGTAGAAGTCGAGGCCGGCCGGGTTCACGGCGCCCTTGCCCTGGGGCAGGATGCGGCTCCAGGCGACGCTGAAGCGGTAGGCCTGCATCCCCAGCTCGCGCATGAGCGCCACGTCGCTCGCGTAGCGCCGGTAGTGATCGCAGGCCACATCACCGGTGTCGCCGCTGGGCGTCAGGCCGGGGGTGTGCAGGAAGCGTTGCCAGATGCTGGGACCCGCTCCGTCGGCGAGCGGCGAGCCCTCGATCTGATAGGCCGAGGTGGCACTGCCCCAGAGGAATCCTCGTGGAAATTCGATGGTCTTGGTCATTCCGGTTCGATGTGGGTGGGTGATCTCAGAGGCGGCGGTCGCTTCGGCGCGACTTCATCCCTTGATGCTCCCCGCGAGGAGCCCTTGGATGTAGTAGCGCTGCAGCACCAGGAACAGCACCAGGACAGGTAACACCGTGATGACGCCGCCGGCCATCATCAATTCGCTGTCCTGTACGTGCTCTCGCGTCAGGGACGCCAGAGCGACGGGGAGCGTATGGCGATCGTCATCGGTGAGCACGATGAGCGGCCACAGGAAGTCATTCCAGGATCCGAGGAAGGTGAAGATCGCCAGGGTCACCAGAATCGGGCTGAGCGACGGGAGCACGATCGACCAGAAGAGGCGGAGCTCGCCCGCTCCGTCGATGCGACCCGCCTCGAGCAGCTCGTCCGGAATGGAGAGCGCGTACTGTCGCACGAGGAAGATGCCGAAGATGCTCGCCACTGACGGGAGCAGCACGCCCAGGTACGTGTTGACGAGCCCCATCTGCTTGAGCAGCAGGAACAAGGGGATCATGGCGACCTGTCCAGGGATGATGAGCGCCCCCAGCAGGAGCCGGAAGATCCGCTCGCGGCCCGCGAAGCGCAGCTTGGCGAACGCATAGCCCGCGCTGACGTTGAAGACGAGCGCCAGCAGGGTGGCCGCCGTGGCCAGGAACAGACTGTTGGCGAAGCTGCGGCCCATCCCCGTCTGGGCGAAGAGCTGGCGGTAGTTCTCGAGCGTGGCCGCGCGGGGGAGCAACGGCGCAGGCGTGTTGCTCGCCTCTCCCGGGGCCATGAAGGACACCGACACCATCCACACGAGAGGGCCCAGGCTGATGGCCGCCGCCGCGAGCAAGGCCGCATTCACCAGGATGGCCCGCGACCTCAGCCTCATGGCTCACTCCAGCGACGAAGGGCGAAGGACTGCACCAGGGTCACGGCGAACATCAGAAGAAAGAGGAGGAAGGCGACCGCCGAGGCGGAGCCCAGGTTCCACCATTTGAAGCCCTCCTCGTACATGAAATAGAGGACGCTGGTCGTGCTCTGCAGCGGGCCTCCCTGCGTCATGACGTAGGGCTCCGCGAAGAGCTGGAAGTAGCCAGCCATGGTCAGGATGCTGACCAGCACCAGCGTGGGAGCGAGCGAGGGCAGGGTGACGAAGCGCAGTTGCTGGAGGGCCGTGGCGCCCTCGATGCGCGCAGCCTCGTACAGCTCCTCCGGGATGCTCTGCAGCGCGGCCAGGAAGATGACCATGTTGAAGCCAAAGTTCTTCCACACCGCGAACAGGATGATCGCCGGCATGGCCCAGCGGGGATCGCCGAGCCAGTTAATCGGGGGGATGCCGATCCGTCCGAGAAGATCGTTGATGAGGCCGTAGCGGGTGTGCAGCAGGTAGTTCCAGATCACCGCGACGGCGACCAGGGTGGTCACGACCGGCGCGAAGAGCGCGGTCCGGAAGATCGCCTTGCCACGCGCCACCGCCGAGTGAAGGAGCAGCGCCGCCATCAGCGAGACCGCGATGGAGAGCGGAACGCCGACGAGGACGAAGAAGAGTGTGTTTCCGAGGGCCTTCCAGAAGAGCGGAGTCTGGAGCAGGCGCAGATAGTTGCCGCCCCCGACGAAACGAAGGTTGTCGAGTCGGGCCAGGGCGTAGATGTCGAAGTCCGTCAGGCTGAGGCCCAGCGCGGCGAGGACCGGCAGCAGGAAGAAGACGGCGATCATGAACAGGGCGGGCGTCACGAAGACCCACCCGGCGTGCGAGGTCTTCAATCTCCGGTCTCCCGCGTCAGGATCCAGCGCCGCTTCTCCAGGATGCGATCGGCGCGCGCATCCAACTCCTCGACCGCGGCGTCGACCGTCAGGCCTCCGTGCGCCGCCTGCTCGGCGACGATTCTCAGCTCGGTGGCGATGCGCTCCCACTCCGGCACCTTGGGGGTGGGCTCGACGCGCTCGAGCTGCTCCCTGAACGCGGCAGCGTGGACGTCACCGCTGAGCTCCGAGCCCGCCCAACTCGACCGCCGAGGCGGCAGGTCGCCCGACAACGCGTAGAAGCGACGCTGGATCTCGGGCTGCGACAGGTACTCGATGAGCTTCCAGGCCGCCTCCTTGCGTCGGGAGTCCGCGAACACCACCAGACTCGAGCCACCGGCATTCGACAGGCCAGGGCCGCTGGGACCGGGCAGCGGTGCCGTCATCCAGTGGCCCTCGAGTTCCTTGGGCAGACGGCGCTTGAACTCGCCGATGTTCCAGGGGCCGGTGATGTAGAAGGCAAAATATCCGCGGGCAAACTCGTTCCAGACGTTCGAGATCTGCGTGTTGGTCGCGCGCGGAGCCAGCTCCTGCTCGAACAGCTCCAGGTAGAAGCCCAGGGCGCGCCGAAAGCCCGCACTGCGAAAGTTGCCCCAGCGTCCGTCATCCCGCAGGAGGGGCTCTTCCTGCTGGAGGCCGAGCAGGAGCAGCGGCTCGAACTCGTTGAGCGGCACCAGGATCGAATAGTGCTCCGCGCCAGGCAGTCGCTTGATGGCGATGAGCATCTGCCTCCACTCCTCCCAGCTCCGGGGCGGGTGGTCAAAGCCCGCCTGGGCCAGGAGGTCGCGCCGATAGAAGAGCAGCCGCGTGTCGACGTACCAGGGGACGCCGAAGAGCCGGTCATCGATGACGTTGGTGTCCCAGATGCCGGGAAAGTAATCCTCCTGTTCGACGACGGGCGACGTCGCGGCGGCCGGATCCAGGGCAGCGAGTGCTCCGAGCGTGGCGAACTCTGGGACCCAGGTGTTTCCCATCTGCGCGAGATCGGGCGTCGCGTCACCCACGAAAGCGGTCAGAAGCTTCTCGTGCGCCCCCTGCCAGGGCAGTTGCTGCACGTTGACGCGGATCCCCGGATGGCGGGCCTCGAAGCCGCGGGTCAGCTCGGCCACCACTTCGCCTTCACGACCCATGGCCCAGAACTCGAGCACGATCTCGCCCGAGTCGGGTCTGGGACAGGCGGCCATGCCACACACGAGCGCGGCGATGGAAAGCCATCGCGCATGCCGCCCGGTCTTCCCCGCGCCAGCCTCCGTCACTTCTGCTCCTCGAGCCAGCCGCCCTTGAACCCCGCGCGCTCGAGACCTGTACGGAGATAGGGGTTCTTACGCATCACTCGCCACACGAACTGGTTCCTGTGGTTCTCGATCATGGCGATGATCGGTCCTTGGTCGATGCCCAGGTAGTCAGTGGCCACCCAACCGAAGCCCGGCACCAGGCGGCCCTCCTTGAGCGGGACGTCGTAGGTGAAGCTGGGGTTGAAGGAGTCCAGGAATCCGTAGGTGGAGTAGATGTGCTCGCCGTAGCGGCGATGCATCTCCATGACCGCTGGGATTGCGATCTCGGGGGCGAATGGGATGGATGCGGCGGCGGCGGTAGGCGCCAGGGTGCCATCGTCATGGATCCCCGGGCCTCGGGCCGCGTAGCTGCGAAACAACCGGCGCTTGCCCTGATAGTCGAGCTCCACATCGGCCGGCCCGTCGCAGGCGGTCAAGCCCCAGACGTCCTGCCCGTATCCCTTCCAGACTTCGGACTGACTCATCGCATACGCGCGCTGTGCATACGTGGCGCGGCGGCTGTTCTCGAAGTAGTCGATCCCTCGGCCGCGCATGTAGTCGTCCTGGATGCCGCGGAAGTCCACCCACACATGGCTGTATTGGTGACCGAAGAGGGGAGGGAAGCTCAGATGCTCCTGGCCGAAGAAGGTCCCCCAGGACTCCCCGTAGCCAGAGGCCCACTCCTGCCAGGCATTCGGTTCGACGGGAAACGTCGGCGAGCCCAGGGCGAGGAGCACCATCAGCATCGCCTCGTTGTATCCCCTCCAGTCGTAGGGGATGAAGCCGGCCTCGGGTGACCAGCCATGCGAAATGGCGGGCGGGCGGGTCTGGGCCCAGCGCCAGTCGACCCTGCGATAGAGCTTGTCGGCCAGCTTCCGGATCTCTGCTTCCTGCGGCGAGTCGCCATCGAAGTAGGACTGAGCGAAGAGCACCCCGCCCAGGAGCAAGGCAGTATCGACGGTGGAGAGCTCGTTCGTCTCGAAGCGATGCCCCGACCTCATGTCGAGGAAGTGGTAGAAGAACCCCCGGTAGCCGCTCACGCCGCTGGCTTCAGGGCCCTGTGGCGCGGCGTGGAGGAAGCGCAGCGTGGTGAGCACCCGGTCTCTCGCCGCTTCGCGACTCACATAGCCGCGCTCCACGCCAATGCCGTACGCCGTCAGCCCGAAGCCGACCGCGGCGATGCTGCTGGGAGACGGGGTCGGATACCGGTCCGGGATCAGACCGGTCTCCGGGTTCGCCGTTTCCCAGAAGAAGCGAAAGGTTCGCGCCTCCAGATCGTCCAGCCGTTCTTGCGAGGCGGCAGGTGTGACGCTCGGGGGCGGGCTTGGTTTCGGATTGCTGCAAGTGCAGCCCGCCATCGCGCCCGGGAGGAGCAACGCAGCGACCACGACGGAGAGGAGGGGGCGGCGGCCCGGGCGTGCCATCAAGGAGAACCTCCTCTTCAGAAGCTGTAACCCATGCCGAACTGGACGTTGCGCGGCGGAGCCACCAGGGACGAGGGTTGCCCGAACTTCGGGTTCGCGGCATCGGTCGACGGCGGGATGAACCCGTCGTATCCACCGAAGTTCTTGGCGTTGAAGAGGTTGAAGCACTCCGCGAAGGCGCTGATTCGGTGCCCCCCGGAGATCGTGAAGTCCTTCGCCAGCCGGACATCCACCTGGCTGAACTGAATGAAGCCGTCCGCCCGGCCTCCATTGCGGCGGAACTCGTACTCGGTGGGGCCAAAGCCCTGGGACGCGTCGGAGATGTTGAAGGGCAGGCCGGATCCGAGCGTGATCAGCGTGGACAGCTTGAAATCCAGCGGCAGCCCCACGATGCCGGAGAGCACGAGGCGGTGACGTTCATCGGTATCGGTGGGAGTGATGGGGCTGTCCTTGACGGTCGGGTAGTCGAAGTTGAAGGTCGACCCGCGCTCCTCCGCGAAGCCCAGGGTGTAGGCCAGGGACGCGCCCCACTGAATGCCCCACTTCGAGAGATCGCTCGAGTAGCGCTTCTCCGCCGAGACCTGCACGCCTTTGTAGGAAGAGGTTCGGTCGTCCACCGAGATGATGACATTGCCGAAGCCGCCCGGCGTCGGGATGAAGTCACGGTTGCCCGTCGACCTGCGGTTCGCGGGGTAGAAGCCGACGCCGTTCTGGCTGCGGATGTACGTGAGCGTCACCGAGGTGTTGACCGGGCCGAGCTGCTGCCGGACACCGCCGCTGAACTGGTCGGTGAACTGCGGCTTGGTGTCGTTCTCGAGCAGGTAGATCTCCGGCGACGGCGCCACGCCCTGGTCGATCAGCGAATCGAGCCCCGCCTTGCTCTGGTACTCGGGCCGCCAGGCGATGGTCGGCTGACCATTGCGGGGGGAGCCATCCTGTGAGAACTGGAAGGTGCGGACCTGGTACAGAAGGCGGAGCCGCTCGTCCACGGCGGTGTTGAACAGCGTGCGGTCGTAGTAGCGCCCAGCGCCCGCGAAGAGGACCGTGCGTCCGTTGTCCAGCACGTCGAACGCCACGCCGAGCCGTGGCTGCACCGCCCCCAGGAAGATGGGGCGCTGGTTCCCGTCGGTGATGTAGTTCTCGACCCGGAAGAAGTCAGGCCCGTTCGTCGGCTCGACCAGGCGCGCGAGCTCTTCTACCGCCGCGCGAACATCCTCGGGCGTCTTGTAGTCATTGTTCAGCGGGTTGCTCTCGACATCCCACCGGAGTCCCACGTTCACGGTGAGCCGCCGGGCGATCTCCCAGTCGTCCTGGACGTACACGCCGAACTGCGTGTTGTTGGCCGCCATCTTCGGGTCGCCGACGCCATAGGAGGCTTCGAACGGGAAGTCGTAGCTGAGGTTGTTGGCGGCGTCCTCGCGGAAGCGGAAGACGGGGTTGCCGAAGAGCGTGCGCGTGATCTGGTACTTCTGGAAGGAGAGCTTGGCGCCGGTCTTCACCACGTGCTGGCCGGCCAGTTCGAAGTTCGCGAACGTCGCGTCATCGCGCAACGTGAAGGCCCTCTGGGTGATGTCCTGACTGGTGTCGCGGCCACCCAGCCGGATGACACCCGAGAAGTCTCGCCCCACCAGGTCGGGGGTCGCGGCGGTCGGGTTGAACTGCGAGTCGAGATACTGGAACGTGGCTTCATTCGTCAGCGCTCCCAGCCGCAGTTGATGCCTGGCCGCGGCGGTGAGCACGTTGTTGCGCACGTTCTCGGCAGCCTCGAACCCCACCTGACCACCGAAGCTGCGGATGTCGGTCTCTCTCCGGATGCTGGCGCTGAGATCCACGGTCTGGTTTCCGGCGGGCCGCCAGGTCAGCTTTCCGAAGCCGAGATGCTCGCGGAAGGGACTCTTGAAGCTGCCTTCGAATTCGCCGAACAGGCTCTGGTTCTCCGGCGTGGGATTGCCGAGCGTCACCAGGTTCGAGCGGTCCTGGACGTTGCCCTCATAGCTCGCGAAGAAGTGCAGCTTGTCCTTTACGAGGGGGCCACCGAGCGCAGCGCCGAACTGGGAGCGCAGCAGATCGGGTCGCTCCAGGTCCCCCCGCTCCACGTCGAAGTAGTTCCGGGCCGCCAGGGACTTGTTCTGATAGGTGAGGAAGAGGTCGCCGTGGAAGTCGTTTCCGCCCGAGCGCGTGATGGCGGAGATGATCGCGCCACTGGCCTGCTCGTACTCGGCCTTGTAGTTCTGGCTGATCACGCGGAAGCCGCTGACCGCGAGCTGGGGAAAGGGATTTCCGCGGCTCGAGTCCTGTCCCACCACTCCGCCTTCGATGACGTTGTTCTTGAGGCTCACTCCGTCCACGAAGACGTTGGTGTTGCGGGCCTCGAGCGCGCCGGACGAGTAGTTCTTCTTGAACTCGTCGTTGGAGAGGCGAACGCCAGGCGCCAGCGCCGCGAAGTTGAGGAAGTTGCGGGTGCTCTGGGGAAGATTCTCGATCTCTTCGCGGCTGACGTTGGTGGCGACCTCGGACGTCGAACTCTCTGTCGTCTTTCCCTCGACGACGACGGTCTCGCTCTGGCCGAGATCGAGCGCCACGTCCTCCGCGAGGTTGATCTTCAGGTCCACCGTCTGGCCGACCTGCAGGGTGACGGTCCGGAGCACCTCCTTGCCGTCAGGCAGGGTCGCGGTGATCAAGTACTCACCGGGCTCCAAGCCCGTCAGGAAGTGAGAGCCGTCCGCGCGTACGGTTCCGGTCGCCGAGGCGCCATTGTTCGTATTCACCGCGCGCACGGTCACGCCGGTGGTCGCCCCGCTGGTCGAGCTGAGGTCCACGCGGATGGTCGCCGTCGTCTTCTGCGCGAGCGCAGGCACGGCCGCTAGCAACACGACAGCTCCCAACACACCCCACATCCGGTCGATTCTGCTGCCCTGCTTTCTGTTCATGGCAACCTCACTGCTGGACGCCGGGAGCGTCGTTTGGGCGGCTTCTCGGCGCCGCAAGACTCGCGAACAACCACCTCTGGAACCAACGCGCGCGACACGGGCCGTGAGCGCGTCGGGCTTTCGATGCTGAGCAGGAGCTGCTCCAGCGACGACCGGCCGAGCGCCGCGATCTGGACTCGCACCGTGGTCAGCGCGGGACTGACCAGCGAGGCGAGCGGGATGTCGTCGAACCCAGCCACGGCGATGTCGTCGGGGACGCGCAGACCTGCCTCTCGGAAGGCGACCATGCACCCCACGGCGATCACATCGTTGGCGGCGAAGACCGCATCGGGGTGGTCAGGTTGGGCGGCCAGGCGTTGCCCGGCGAGGTAACCCGATTTCTCGCTGAAGTCCCCCGGCAGCACCTGCGGCGGGACGCCTGGCAGCGCGGACGCCATCTCGTCGCGATAGCCGCGCAGACGCTCCTGGGCATCCAGGTTGAGTTCCGGCCCCGCCGCGTGCGCGATCCGCCGGTGACCACACCCGACCAGATGCCTGACCATCGCGCGCGCGCCGCGGTAGCTGTCGATGGTCAGCGTCGAGTGCCGGGCATCCTCCAGCGGGCTGTTGAGGAGCACGATCGGCAAGGAGCTGGGCAGGTTCTTGTCCAGGAGCGCGGCGTCGACGTGCGGTGACATGACGAGGAGCCCATCCACCCTGCCTCGCATGGTGCGGATGGCGACGGCGAGCTCCGCCGCATCGCCGTGGGTGCTCGACAGCAAGAGTTGCAGGCGTCGGAGGCGTGCCACGGCATCGATGCCGCGGATGAGTTCCGAGAAGAACTCACCGTGAAGATCCGGCAACAGAACGCCTACGACGTTCGTTCGCTGGGTGGCCAGGCTGCGCGCCCCGCTATGCGGCACATAGTGGAGGGAACGCACCGCCGCCAGCACGCGCTTGCGTGTCTCGGCGCCCACGGTGTCATGGCCGTTCATGACGCGTGACACCGACGCGATCGAAACGCGGGCCTTGCGAGCCACGTCCTTGATGCTGGCTTGCGATCCTTCGCGCGCGGTTCTGGCCATGACCTGGCGCAGTCATGTAAACGTTTTCTCACTCGGCGTAAACGTTTTCCCGATGACGCTGCGCGGCGTGCGGGAGGCTCGAAGGCGCTCATGACGAAAGCTCTCAGGGAACGCGTTGCCAGGATGGCGGGTGTGGCCTCCGCCGTAGCATCCCTTCTCATCCTCATCGCGGCCGCGCCTGATCCCTTCGCGCCGATGACCCTCGACACCTTCGATGACCTCACGCCTTGGCGGGTGGCGGCATCGGATGGCGTCTCTGCCACGAAAGCACCAGTGCCCGGAGAGAAGGGAGGCGCGCTCCGACTTGCCTTCGATCTTGGCCCATCCGCCGGTTACGCCTTCGCACATCGAGACCTTCCGCTCGACCTGCCGGAGAATTTCGAGATCACCTTCGTCGTGCGCGGAGAGACAGCGCCCAACAACCTCGAGTTCAAGTTGACGGACGCCAGCGGCGACAATGTCTGGTGGCACGTCCGGCGCGACTTCCAAGTCCATCGCGAATGGCGCGAAGTGCGAATCAAGAAACGCCAGATCTCCTTCGCTTGGGGGCCTACCGCGGACAAGACGTTGCGCCGCGCCGCGTCGATCGAGGTCGTGGTCAGCGCGGGCAGCGGCGGCGGCGCGGGTTGGATCGAGATAGACCAGCTCATGCTCCGGCGCCTTCCGGTCGAGACCGGGGAGCCGCCGCCGATCGCCGCACGGGCAACATCGGCCAACGCGCTTGCGCCGCTCTCGGTCGACGGCGATCTGGCGACCGCCTGGCGCAGCCCTGCATCCCCTCGTGGCCCGCAGGCGCTGACGCTCGATCTTGGCCGCATGCGCGAGTTTGGCGGGCTCTCGCTCACATGGGCGCCAGGCGCGCATGCGCGCGACTATGACATCGAGCTCTCCGACGATGGGCTCCGCTGGCGACTCCTGCGACGCGTACGCGGAGGAGACGGGGGGGAAGATCCGATCTTGGCGACGGAATCGGAAGCCCGCTTCATCCGCATCCGGATGGAGAATCCTGGCGGGCAGGGGTTGGGACTGGCGGACATTCGCGTCGAGCCGCTTCCGTTCGGCGCCGATGCGAACGCCTTCCTCATGGAGCTGGCGCGTCGCGCGCCGCGCGGGCTCCATCCACGCGGATTCGCCGGCGAGCAGAGCTATTGGACGTTGGTCGGCGTCAAGGGAGGCGGCGATGGCGCGCTCTTGTCCGAGGATGGCGCGCTCGAACTTGGCCGCGGAGGCCCTTCAGTAGAGCCATTCGTCATCGACGCGGCAGGCATCACCACCTGGGCAGATGTTGAGATCGCTCACCGTCTCGCGGACCACGCTCTGCCGGTGCCGTCCGTGGAATGGACGCATCCCGCCTGGAAGCTGACGGTCAACGCCTTCGTGGCCGGTGAGCGCGGGAATGATCGCCTCGTTGGCCGCTATACGCTGAGGAATCTCACCCATGCGCCGCTTTCGCTGCGGCTTGCCCTGGTCGTGCGCCCACTGCAGGTCAATCCGCCGACGCAGTTTCTCACGACGCCGGGAGGTGTGAGCCCCATCCGGAGCATGGCGTGGGACGGCGAGGTGATGAGCGTGGGCGCGCGTCGCATTTTCCCGCTCGCGCGTCCCGACATGGCAGGCGTTTCAACGTTCGACAGTGGCGCCTATCCACAACGCCTCATGCGAGCCGATGCAGCAGGCGAGCGCGCGGTCGAGGATGAGACAGGCCTCGCTTCGGGTGTGCTGGCCTACGATGTTGTGCTGCCTCCGCTCGGCGAAAGGCGCCTCGGCATCGTCGCGCCGCTGACGGGTGGCACGCCTGCTCTGCCGCACACCGAGCCCGACCGCTGGCTCGATGAAGAGGATGCGCGCGTCGCAGCCTTTTGGCGGAAGGAACTCTCCACCACTCGGGTGGATGCGGCCGGTGAGGGACGTGCGGTGACGAACGCCCTCCGCACTTCGCTCGCGCACATTCTCATCATGCAGGATGGGCCCATCCTGCGGCCCGGTGCGCGCTCCTATGCGCGCTCCTGGATCCGCGACGGCGCGATGATCGCCGAGGCGCTCCTTCGGCTGGGGCACGAGGAGGAAGCCAAAGCCTACCTGCGCTGGTATGCGACGCACCTCTTCCCCAACGGCAAGGTCCCTTGCTGCGTCGATGCGCGCGGAGCCGATCCCGTGCCGGAGAACGACAGCCACGGTGAGTTCATCCATCTCGCGGCGGAGGTCTGGCGCTACACCGGCGATCGCGCTCTGCTCCAGTCCGTCTGGCCGAAGGTGGAGGCCGCAGCACGGTACATGAACCAGCAGCGGCTCTCTGAACGCGTACCGTCCCATCTCGCCACACCGGAGCGGCGCAACCTCTTCGGACTCATGCCGCCTTCCATCTCGCACGAAGGCTATTCAGCGAAGCCCGCCTACTCCTACTGGGATGACTTCTGGACGCTGCGCGGCTTCGAGGACGCCGTCATGCTCGCGGCAACGTTCGGAGATGCCCAGACGCGGGCGAGCCTCGCCGCACAGCGTGATGAGTTTCGCACCGATCTGATGACGTCCCTGCGCATGACCGCGCGTCGATTCGATATTCCCTATATTGCCGGCGCCGCGGACCTGGGCGATTTCGACGCCACCTCGACGACGATCGCGCTTTCACCCGGGGGACTTCGTCGTCAACTGCCCGCCGATCTCCTGGAAGGAACCTTCGAGCGCTACTGGCAGAACTTCACGGCGCGACGTGATGGCGCTGCAGCCTGGAAGGATTACACGCCTTATGAATGGCGCGTTGTCGGCGCGTTCGTCCGTCTCGGACACCGCGAGCGCGCCAGGCAGGCCCTCGATTTCTTCATGGGAGATCGTCGCCCACTCGCGTGGAACCAGTGGGCCGAGGTGGTGGGGCGCGTCCCGCGCGAGCCTCGGTTCATCGGGGACATGCCGCACGGTTGGGTCGCCTCTGATTTCATCCGCTCGGCGCTCGACCTCTTCGTGTACGAGCGGCGCGAGGACGACGCGCTCGTCATCGCCGCAGGCGTCCCAGAGAACTGGCTGCGCGAAGACGGAGTCCGTATCCAGAACTATCGAACGCCCTGGGGGCCGCTGAGCTTCACCATGCAGGCGGAGGGAGACCGTTTGACCGTTCGTCTCCAGGGAAAAGCCCGGCCGCCTGGAGGTTTCATCATCCCCGCCGATCTCTTCGGCCCGTCCGATGCGCTCGTCGATGGTCGCCGTGTGAAGTGGAGCGGCGCCGAGCTCAAGGTCGTGCGTGCTTCGGCGACCATCGTCCTCATTCGACGCAAGGAAGGGCGTTGACCCCGGGCGGGCGGCTGGGGACGGGAATGCAGGCAGGAAGCCGCTTCGGCACCTCGCCTACCCAGGAGGCGGGTAGAGGCGCTCAAGCAGGCTTCTCAACAAAAGCTCAGTCGTTTTCAGCGCTTAGCTGCTCAGAAAAGAAAGATAAATGCCGTGTCGATCTCGCGCCCGCTGGTTCGACGCATCAATAGAAGCTGAGGTTCACCCCCAGGCGAGAGGGCCTGGGAGCCCGGCTCACGACCAGAAAGGGGCACGACAATGCGGTTCATGGTGATTGTGAAGGCGAACAAGGAGTCCGAGGCGGGCGTTCTTCCAGACGAGAAGCAACTGATCGAGATGGGGAAGTACAACGAGGAGCTGGTGAAGGCTGGCGTGATGCTGGCGGGCGAGGGGCTCAGGGACAGCTCGAAGGGCGCACGCGTCCGGTTCGAGGGCTCGAAGCGGACCGTGATCGACGGCCCCTTCAGCGAGACGAAGGAGCTCGTCGCCGGCTTCTGGCTGTGGCAGGTGAAGTCGCGGCAGGAGGCCATCGAGTGGCTCAAGCGCGCGCCCTTCCAGGAGGGCGAGGTAGAAATCCGCCAGGTGGCCGAGTCGGAGGACTTCGCTGCGAGTGATCCGACGGGCGAGCTGATGAAGAAGGAGGATGAACTCCGCAAGACCCTGGAGTCGCGGCGCAACTAAGCGGTCCGCCATAGATCATGTTCACTTTTTCCGCATGCGGTTTCGGTAGCTGGTGAAGGCGCTGCGGACAGCGGCGAGCAGCTCAGCGAGCGTGGGGTAACTGCGGCGGGGCATTTCGTAGGA